>JANOGS010000158.1:0-6395 GCA_031414115.1 Novosphingobium sp.
TGCTCGAAGTCTGCCTCGAAACCCGCCACCCGGTGACCATCTCCACCAAGAGCGCGCGGGTGCTGCGCGTTCTCGATTTGCTGAGCGAACTGGCGCGGCGAAACCTGACGGCCGTTGCGATTTCGGTGACCAGCCTCGACCCCAAGCTTTCGGGCATCCTCGAACCGCGCGCCAGTTCGCCGGCCAAGCGTCTTGATGCGCTGGGCAAACTGGCCGCCGCCGGCATTCCCGCGCACGTCTCGGTCGCGCCGGTAATCCCGGCGATCACCGACGCGTTCTTCGAGGGCATTCTGAGCGAAGCCGCCGCGCGCGGAGTAAGATCAGCCAGCTGGATCATGCTGCGTCTGCCGCACGAAGTGGCGCCACTGTTCCGCGAATGGCTGGGGGTCCACTTCCCTGATCGCGCCGCCAAGGTGATGCACACCGTCCAGGCGATGCGCCACGGGAAGGACAACGATCCCGGCTTTTTCGCCCGGATGAAACCCGAAGGGGTCTGGGCCGACGTGTTCCGCACCCGCTTCCGCCTCGCCACCAAGCGGCTGAGGCTGAACGAGGAGCGGACGGTGCTGGACAGCGCCCAGTTCGTGCGGCCCGAGACTGGCGGACAGCTGCGCCTACTTTGAGGGGTTGCCGGTCAGGCATGCCATGCCTAGCCTTGTGATTCGCGGCGCATGGGCCGGCTGGAGAACACTGCATGGGCGAGATACTTTCCGGCGAGCGACGGATGACGCTGGAAACGCTCATCGAACGCGCCGCACGCGCCGCGTCGGGCCTGGCCTCGCTGGGGATCGCCAAGGGTGATCTGATCGCGGTCTATCTGCGCAATGACCTGCCGTTCTTCGAAGCCAGCGGCGCCGCCGGGATGCTCGGTGCCTATCCCACCCCGGTCAACTGGCACTACACCGAAACCGAGGCACGCTATCTGTTCGAAAACTCGGGCGCCAAGGTGATTGTCATCCACGCCGATCTGATCCCGGCGATCCAGGCCGCGCTGCCCGCAGGTGTGCCGGTGCTGGTGGTCGCCACCCCGCCTGAAATCGCTGCGGCCTATGGCATCGCGGCAGCCCCGGTTCCGCCCGGCATGATCGACTGGTCGACCTGGCTGGAAGCGTTCGCGCCTTACGACCAGCCCGTCACCGAGGCGCCGGGAAGCATCATCTATACCTCAGGCACCACCGGCCATCCCAAGGGGGTGCGGCGCCATCAACCAACTGCGGAACAGGCCGCGCTGGGGATGATGATCGGGGCGCAATGCATGGGTTTCGCCGGCTGGCTGGATCGGCCGCACGAAATCGTCACCGTGATAACCGGGCCGATGTACCATTCCGCACCCAACTTCTACGCCGGAATCAGCGTCCGGATGGGGGCCACGGTGATCCTCGAAGCACGCTTCGAACCCGAAGAGCTGCTGGCCCTGATCGAGCGCTACAAGGTCACCCACATCCACATGGTCCCGATCATGTTCAACCGGCTGCTGCGACTGCCGGACGAAGTGAAAGCCAAATACGACCTCTCCAGCCTGAAATTTGTGGTCCATGCCGCCGCCCCCTGCCCGCCGCCGATCAAGCGGGCGATGATCGAATGGTGGGGTCCGGTAATCAACGAATACTACGGCTCGACCGAGACCGGCTCGGTGGTCGCCTGCACTTCGGAGGAATGGCTGGCGCATCCCGGTACGGTTGGCAAGGCGGTACCCGGCGCCGATGTCCGCGTGATCGACGGCGATGGCAATTCGCTGCCCGCTGGCGAGATCGGCGAGGTTGTCGCCAAGGTCTCGGGCGGGGTCGACTTCACTTACCACGGCGATGATGCCAAGCGCGCGGCCTCGGAAAAAGCCGGGCTGATCGCGCCGGGCGACATCGGCTATTTCGACGCTGACGGTTTCCTTTATCTCTGCGACCGGGCCAAGGACATGATCATTTCCGGCGGCGCCAACATCTATCCCGCCGAGATCGAGGCCGAGCTGCACAAGATGCCTGGCGTCGCCGATTGCGGGGTGTTCGGCATCCCCGATGACGAGTTTGGCGAGGCAGTCTGCGCGGTGGTCCAGCCGATGCCGGGCTGGGAGCTCAGCGAAGCCGATGTCCGCAGCTACCTGCGCGCCCAGGTCTCGAGCTACAAGGTCCCCAAGCGCGTCGATTTCCACGCCGAACTTCCGCGCGAGGATTCGGGCAAGATCTTCAAGCGCAAACTGCGCGAACCGTTCTGGGAAGGGCTCGACCGGCGGATCTGATTCAAGCCGCAAAGTGAAACCCCCTCCCGCCGGGGGGCGGAAGGGGGATCACGCTGCTTGGAATGCGACCGTTATTTTTTGGCTTGGATCCTAGACCCAAAACCGACCACCTTTGTACACCGTGACGGAGCCGAGTTTGGTTTGTGGGGAGGCGCGAGGAGTGAGCGATGCCGTAGCATCGTGATCGACAAGCAACGCTCCCACGGGCCAAAATCGGCCCGCCCCGGAGGGGTTGGGCGGCAAGGACCCGTGGCCAGCGTTGCGGCGCTTGCAGGGGCAATGAGCCCCTGCCGCGCGCCGCGCCTTGCCAGCGTGCCTCCTTGGGCAATCACGGTGTACAAAGGTGGTCGGTTTTGGGTCTAGCGTTTGCGGGCACTTGCTGGGCCGGCGGCGACCCGCACGGCGACCGCCGGAGCGGCAGCCTTGGCGGGTGCCTTGATCGCCGGCTTGGCTGCGCGGGCATAGACCGGGGCGTTGCCCGAGCGAGCCGGCAGGGCATAGGCGAAGCAGGCGCCGCCGCGGTTCTTGACGGTACCGCAGAGGCCTGAGGCGCCCTTGCCATTGAGCCCGCCGGCGGCAACCCGGAAGTAGTTGCGGCCGCGGACCTTGGCCTGGGTGATAGTCATCTTGTAATTCTTCAGCTCTGGGTTCTGCGCGGCATAGATCCCCCAGGCGCGGCGAGCGCCCTGCGAGGTAAAGAAGCTGCCAAGCTGGACCAGGTGCGAAGAACCGCTGCCGAACTTGACCGAGGCCTGGCGCGGACGCAGGCCGTGCTTGTGGCTGGCAAAGGCGCGCGGCTTCTTTGCGGCGGGCTTGGCCTTGGGCTGCGGCGCGGCGGCCACGGCCGGCTGGGCCGCTTGCTGCGAAGCGAAAGCCGAATCGAACGACTTGGGCGCCGGCGCGGTTTCGACCGGAGCATCGACCGGGCGGTAGACCGCCAGGGCTTCGGCCGATTCGCCCGAGGCCGGCAGTTCGCCCTTGGCGCTGAGCACCGGGGCGGCCTTGACCGCAGTGGTTTCGGCAGCGAGCTGTTCCTGCGCCGCGTTGCCATTCAGCGCGAGCGCGGTCGGCTGGCCCGGATCGGCCCGCAGCGGGGCATTGAGCAGCCCGGCAACGCGCAGGGCGTTGTCTTCGGGCTTGGCGCGCGCGGCCCAGGCACCGATCCGCTCGTCAACCTGATCGGCGGGCACGTCCTGTTCGACCATGACCCGCGCCTCACGCCAGCGTCCGTCGAGCGCATAGGCATAGGCCAGGTTCTGGCGGGTCTTGGCGGTGTCGTCACCGGCGCGCAGTGCGTCGGCGAGAATCGCGACGCCGCGGCCGCTCTCACCCGAAAGGGCCAGCGCCAGGCCAAGGTCGGTGGCGGGGATGGCATCGCGCCAATCGTCGAGGATCGCGACGGCTTCACGGTTGCGGCCCTGGGCGATCCGGGCCAGCGACAGCGCCAGCGCGGTGCGGGCGGTGTTGTCGCCCAGCTTCATCGCGTCGTCGAAAGTGGTGGCCGCCGAATCGAACCGACCGGCCTTCATATAGGCGTGGCCGAGCAGCGTGCGGTAGGACGGTTCGCGCGGGTTGGCGGCAACCAGTTGCTCAGAAAGCGTGATCGCCTTTTCGACCTTGCCCTTCTTGAGCGCGGACTGTGCCTCGGCTGCGGTGCTATCGGGGCTGGGCTTGGCCACTACGCTGCCGGAAAAGCCGGTGCTGGCGACCAGCGCCAGGCCGAGCGCGCCGGCCAGGCCAAGCGGCACGCCGAGCGTGCGAAGGCGGGTGGGGATGCGATTGGCAGTCATCGGACGGCTCCCTTCCAGGAAAAGATTCATTTGCGCTTCTTCGCCACATTTGCAGCGAGTTCGGCGACATCGGGTAGGCTGTCGAGCAGCTGGTCGAGCGCTTCGGTGACCAGCTGCTGGGCGCTGCGATTGCCCAGGGTGCAGGCCAGCCGCAGCTTGAGGTGACGCTCGGCATCGACCCGCAGCGTAAAGGCAGCGCGGCGGCCATCAGCCAGCGCCGAGCGGCGCTCGCGGGCCATGCGGTTCTGGATTTCCTGCTGGCGCAGCAGCACTTCGGGCACATCGGCGCCTTCGGGCGAAAGGTGGAATATCTCCGCTCCGCCTTCATGGCCCATGTCGTTCCAGCCAAGGTCTTCCTGCTGGGCCAGAACTGCGGCTGCCATCTGGCTGCGCATCGCCGGCTTGGCGCCACCCTTGCGGGCCAGCAGCGTCGGGTTGAGCGACGCGAACGGCTTGATCTCGCTCATGCCCCGGCCTCCCACGTTCAGGATCCGGCGACCCGGCGACCGAAGCCGCCAGCCTGGCGAGACGCGCCCTGCTGCGAAGCAACGGTGGTCGGGGCGGCAAACACGGTGCGGCGGAAGTTCTTTTCAAGGCGATCCGAGATGTAGTTCCACAGATTGGTGACTTCGGCCGCGCTGCGCCCGTTGGGATCGACTTCCATCACCGTGCGGCCATCGATCATCGAGGCGGCAAAATCGGTACGGTGGTGAAGCGTGATCGGGGCGACGGTGCCGTGCTGCGACAGCGCGACCGCAGCTTCCGATGTGATCTTGGCCTTGGGGGTGGCGGCGTTGACCACGAAGATCAGCGGCTTGCCGGCGCGTTCGCAGAGATCGACGGTGGCGCCAACGGCGCGCAGATCGTGCGGGCTGGGGCGGGTCGGGACGACGATCAGTTCGGCCACCGCGATTACCGACTGGATTGCCATGGTGATCGCCGGCGGAGTGTCGATAACGGCAAGGCGGAAGCCCTGCTGGCGCAGAACCGCCAGATCGCTCGCGAGCCGGGCAACCGTGGTCTGGGCGAAGGCGGGGAACTCCGCCTCGCGTTCGTTCCACCAATCGGCCAGCGATCCTTGCGGATCAATATCGATCAAAACCACCGGTCCGGCGCCTGAGCGCTGGGCCTGCACGGCGAGATGTCCGGACAAGGTAGTCTTGCCCGATCCGCCCTTTTGCGATGCCAAAGCCAGTACGCGCAAAGTTCAATCCCCCTGGAAAAAAGCAGGTCTGCCAACTTGAGTTGACCTGGGGGATCGCAGATCGTTCCTAATTTTGAGTTAAAGCCGCCGGCATGTATCTTGGCCGGATCGCCGGAATTGCTCGATAAATCCTTTGCTAAGCTTCGGATAACTATGCCAGTTAAGTCTAAGCAACCGCCGCAGGGCAAGGCCTGTCGACCGGAAGCACTGGTCGCAGCTTAACTCCCCGGCGTGAAGAACGGGACAATTTGCAATGGGTCGCAAGAATTTAGTTGCCGCTGCCTTGGCGGGCGCAGGGGTGATTCTCTCCGCGCCGGCGATCGCCGATACCAAGGCCGGGGTCGATTCCTGGACCCGCGGAGACTATGCCGCCGCAGTCAGCGCCTGGCAGGTCGAGGCTGCCAAGGGCGATGCCGACGCATTGTTCAACCTTGGCCAGGCGCACAAGCTGGGCAAAGGGGTAACCCAGGATCTGCCCAAGGCCGAAATGCTGTTCGGCCAGGCCGCCGCCCAGGGCCATGTGCAAGCCAGCGACAATTACGGCCTGCTGCTGTTTCAGCGCGGCGAACGCGCGCGCGCCCTGCCCTATATCCGCGCGGCGGCCGATCGCGGCGATCCGCGCGCGCAGTATCTGATCGGGATCGCCCACTTCAACGGCGATCTGGTCGCCAAGGACTGGGTCCGCAGCTATGCCCTGGTCAGCCTGGCGCAGCAGCAGGGGCTCTCGCAAGCGGTCGCGGCGCTGGCGCAGATGGACGAACATGTGCCGATGGCGCAGCGCCAGGAAGCGGCCTGGCTGGCCGTTGAACTCGCCAGCCAGGCCGATGCCACCCGCGCGCGCCAGTTGGCTGCCGCCGATCTGGGCAACCAGGTGCCGACCGGCAATCCCGCCGCCGCGGCCGTTGTCAGCCCGCCACCAAAGGTCCCGCCGCCCGCGCCGACAGTCGCCAAGGCTGAAGACGCGGTAGGGGCCGCCCGGCGCATTGCCAGCAGTGACAGCCCAGCGACCGCCGGGGCCGACTACGCCCGCCCCGCCACCGATGCGCCCAAGCCGATCCCGCCCCAGGTCATCGCTGTGCCGCCGCGTCCCGCGCCTACCCCGCCGCCGCCCAAGGTGACGGCCCCGGCCTCGGCGCCCGCCCCCGCCGCCAGCGGTGCCTGGCGGATT
>JANOGS010000159.1:0-7990 GCA_031414115.1 Novosphingobium sp.
CCAGATCAGCCAGCTTTATCATCCGATTGTCGGCGAAGGTTCGCTGCTGATCGAGGCGGACGAGAAAGCCGGGATCGAAGCCGACAAGATCATCGGCATCGAGCGGATCCATGTCGAGCAGGACGCCGGCAAGCTGATGCACGATCAGCATCCGACGATGTCCTACGTCGATCTCAACCGTTCGGGCGTGGCGCTGATGGAGATCGTCAGCCGCCCGGACATGCGCAGCCCGGCAGAGGCCGGGGCCTATCTCGCCAAGCTGCGCCAGATCGTCCGCTATGTCGGTTCGTGCGATGGCAACATGGACCAGGGCTCGATGCGCGCCGACGTCAACGTTTCAGTGCGAAAGCCGGGCGAGCCGTTCGGCACCCGGACCGAAACCAAGAACGTCAATTCGGTGCGCTTCGTCATGGCCGTGGTCGAAAGCGAAGCGCGGCGCCAGGTCGATGTGATCGAGGATGGCGGCACGATCGTGCAGGAAACCCGGCTCTACGATCCCGACAAGAACGAAACCCGCTCGATGCGCTCCAAGGAAGATGCGCACGATTATCGCTATTTCCCCGATCCCGATCTGCTGCCGCTGGAACTGGACGACGCCTTCCTGGCGGAGTGCCGCGCCAGTCTGCCCGAGCTGCCCGATGCCAAGCGCCACCGCTATGAGACCGCGCTGGGCCTCTCGCCCTATAACGCTGCCGCGCTGACCGCCGATCTCGAAACCGCGCGGGAATTCGAAGCGCTGCTCGCCTCGGTCGCCACAGCCAGCGGCAAGGCGGCGGGCGATGTCGCCAAGCGGGTCGCCAACTGGCTGCTGTCCGAACAGCCCGGCGTACTCAACGCCCATGCGCTGCCGTCGAGCCATGCCAAGAACTCGATCGCGGCCAACACCGCGATCGTCGTCGCTACCGAAAGCGGGCTGATCTCAGGCAGCAAAGCCAAGGAAATCTTCGAACGCCACCTGACCAGCGAGATCGACCTGGCGGCTGAGATCGCGGCCAACCAGCAGTCCACCGACACCGGCGCGATCGAAGCCGCGGTCGATGCCGTGCTCGCCGCCAATGCCGACAAGGTCGCCGACTACAAGGCTGGCAAGGAAGCGCTGTTCGGGTTCTTCGTCGGCCAGACGATGAAAGCGATGCAGGGCAAGGGCAATCCGGGGTTGGTCAACCAGGTGCTGAAGGCGAAGTTGGGGTAGGCAGCCGCAGCGCAAACGAAAGGGCGCCGGGGTTTTCCTCTGGCGCCCTTCGTGTGACTGGCGGCCTCAGCGGGCCTTCGCGGCCAGCGATCTGCGGGCGTTGTTGGCGTATTCGTCGAAGTTGCGCTTGAACACCGATACCAGCTCGTCCAGCGCGGCCACGGCATCGTCGCCTTCCTTGGGTGGAAACAGGCTGATGCCGTTGCCGCCCCAGGCCTTGTATTCCTTGTCGATTTTCTGATCATTGCCGAAATCGCGGAGCATGAACAAGGTCCGCAGCGACCGGCCATACATCATCGCCTTCTGGAAAAACACGTCGGCGACGATCAGTTCGGAATAGCACTGCGCGGTCGAATCCGCGCGGCGGGTCTTGACCTTGTTCATCGTGTGACGCTCCAGAGGAGTCTCGTGGAGCACGATCGCCGTCCCGGGGGTACGATTGAGCATGCCGCGCAGATCGAGCGAGGTCAGCGCGGAGAGCTGGCTCGGGCTGTCGAGCGCGCTGGCCATCAGCGCCTGGTTGCTCGAATCGCGCTTGCCGTTGATTGCCGAACTCAGCAGACCCGGCCCGAGCAGGCCCGAGGTTTGCGAATGCATCCGCTCAGCCGGCCAGATGTGCAGTTCGCAGCCGTCGGCGGGAACGCTGGGCGGCAGAATCTGCGGCGCTGCGGCCACTGCAGGCGCAGCGGTTGGTGCTGCAGCATCTTGTGCGTGCGCGACGCCGGTCAGAGCTAGTACCCCGATTCCGGCCAGCAAGATATTCAGTTTCTTCATGCGTTTCTCCAGTCGAATTGAATTACAAAGTGATCGAAGCGCCTTTCTTTTTGCCATTGCGCTTCAGAAATCCTGCGTATTGCTTGCCGAACTCAGTCAACGACTGGGTGTAGGCGGATCGAAGTTCGTCCAGAGCCGGCTGCGGATCGCTGTCTTTGTCTGGTGGGAACAGCGTGGTCCGCACCGTTACATAGGTGCCATAGGTCCGTACCGGCGCCGCAGCGGCCCCTTCAAACTGGCGAAAACGGAAAATGATGTTGAGCCACTTGCCGTTGATTACATGGTTCTGGAAGACGATGTCATCGATCATCAGTTCGGCGTAGCACGGCCCGCGATCGGCGATCTGGCGCCCCGGCGTAGAGCGTATCACCGCCGCGCTGAGCGCATTTTCGTGCACCACCGCCGTGAAACCGGAAAGTCCGATCATCGCCGGGATATCGATTTTGCCGAGCAGTTCGCGCTGCACTTCGACCGAGAGCGGCTGGTCAGGCATCGGCGGATAGCCCTTGCGACCCTTTTGCGCCCCGTCGATCGTGCCGCCGTTGACCCAGCCATAGTGTACCGTGTGGAACGAGCGGCCGGGCCAGACGTGCAGCTCGCAGGTCGTAGCCGGGGCGACGGCTGGAGTCGGGGCGGCTTCGGCCGGCGTCGCATCTGCGGTTTGCGCGAACGCGGGCTGCGCGCACGCCAAAATCGCGCCGCTCAACAGTGCCATCGCGGTTGTCCGCATGTCAGAAATTCCCCTGCCTTCGCCCAAGATTCGAATGCGCAGGCCAACATTTACAGTCGGTTGGCTGGGCCGCAAGCCCCTTTGTGCAAAGCACAAACCGAAGGGCGCCGGAGCTATCCTCCAGCGCCCTTGGTTGGCTCGCAACGGTGCGCGAAGTCAGCCCACGCGCGTTCCACTCATCGGGAAGGTGCCAAAGGCGCCGGCCTTGACGTTGCCGGTGATCGCATCGCCATCGACCGTGGCTTCGCCTTCCAGGGTCATCGGCATCGGCACGGTCATGTTCATCGACCAGGTCAGCTTGTTGCCGTCGACCTTGCCGTTGTCCATCGCCATCGAACCCTGCGCGCCGGAATTGGTGCCGGTGAAGCTGTCACCGTTGACTTCGACAATCATGGTGCTCTTCTGGTCACCCATCGGGGTCTTGGTGACGATTTCATAGGTACCGGCAACAGACATCGCTTCTCTCCTCGAACTGACAGGGGGGTAAGTAGCCGCATCACTCGCCTGTTGCGCTTGCGGAGTCAACTGCCGGTGCGATCTCGAGCGGCAGGCCCAAGCCCTTCAGCTGCGGCTCAACCAGCTTGCGATCGCCGACCACCACGAAGATCAGCCCTGCGGGACTCAGCCAGGCCTTGGCGGCGGCGTTGATCGCGGCGGCGTTGATCGCGCGGTAGCGGGAGGGGAGGGTGGCGAAGTAGTCGTCCGGGCGGCCGAGCCGTTCGTTGGTGAGCAGCGCGCCGAGTACCTGGGCGTTGGTTTCGTAGCGGTTGGGCAGGCCGCGGATGTTGCCGTCGGTGACCCGGCCCAGCTCGGTCGGATCGACCCCGCGGGAAGCCGGAAAAGCGGCCATATCCTTTAGCAGCTCGCGGAGTGAATCCCCGGTGCGATCGGCCTGGACCGGCGCGTAAAGCATCAGGCTGCGCGGCCCCAGCGGTGCGGGAATCCACGACTGGACGCCATAGGACCAGCCCTTGTCTTCACGTAGATTGAGGTTGAGTCGCGAGAGAAAACCCTCGCCCAGCACCTCGTTGGCGAGTTGCAGCGCTTCCTTGCCCTGATCGCGCCCGGTCAGCGCCAGCACCTGGCCCGCGACGATAACTGACTGGGCCGAACCCGGCCGGTCGACCAGCACGATCCGTGGGACTGGCGCGGGGATTGGCGCCGCAAGGTTCTTGACCGGCCTGGGCTCGGCTGGGGCCTGCCAGTTGCCGAAATCGCGCTCCAGCATCGGCCGAAGCTGCTCCATGGTGATGTCGCCAACCACGGTAATCCGCAGGGTGTCCGGACGCAGCCACTTGCCGTGGGCCTTGCGCAGCGCGGCGGCATCGAGCGCGGCGACAGTCTTGACCTCGCCCAGACCGTCGCTGGGCAGGCCATAGGGATGCGCAGTACCGAACAGCAGCGGGGCGAGCTTGCGGAACGCCAGTTTGCTTGGCGTGGCCTCGACCTGAGCGATGGCGGCCAGCTGCTGATCGCGAACCCGGGCGACATCGCCGTCGCGGAACGCCGGGCGGCGCACTACATCGGCGAGCAGCGCCAGCGAGGGAGCGAGATTGGCGGTCAGCGCCGACAGCGTCACCGCCGAGCTATCGACGCCCGGCCCAGTCGAGAGCCGCGCGCCCAGCCGCTCCTGCGCTTCGGCGATCTGCGTCGCATCAAGGCTGGCAGTGCCCTCGTCGAGCAGGCCGAGCATCAGCGCCTGGGTGCCGGGGGTGTCGAGCTTGTCGGCGCTGGTCCCGGCATCGAACTGTAGGCTGACGATCACCGTCGGCACCGCGCTGCGCCGTGCCAGGGCAACGGGGATCCCGTTCGCAAGCCTTGCCCGCTCGACCGCCGGGAATACCAGATCGCCGACCGGGGCGACCGGCGGGAATTCGCGCTTGGGGCCGGTCGCGAGCTTCGGCGGCTTCCGCTTGGCGTCAGGCTTGGGCGCTTGGCCGGCCGCCTCGTCGCCCCAGCCGCCCATCGCTTCGCCGTTTTCCGTGCGCTCGCCCGGAACGATGGCCAGCGCATAGACCGGGCGGCCCAGCCAGCGCTGTACCGCCGCCTTGACGTCGAGCGGGGTCAGCGCGGCGATCCGGGCGAGGTCCCGTTTCACTTGCAGCGGATCGCCCGAATAGAGCTGGCCTTCGGCAAGCTGAGCGCCTTTTCCTGAGAGGTCGCCTACCTGTTCAAGCGCCTGGATCTGCCCGGAAACCGTGGTGGTTGCGGCGCGGCGTAGCTCGTCCTCATTCGGTCCTGCGGCGATAAAAGTCTGCATCACCCGGTCCAGTTCGGACTCGGCCACGGCGCGGTCCACCCCCGGCTTGACGTCCATCTGGACGAACAGGAAGCTGGTTTGCTCGAGCTGCCAGACTTGCGAGGTGACCGACACCGCCACCTGCTTGCCGCGCACCAGTTCGTTGTCGAGCCGCGAAGAAGCGAGCCCACCCAGCACTTTCAGCCCGAGGTCGAGCGCCGGGGCATCGGCATCGTTAAGGCCAGGGCCGCTCCAGGCCCGGATGATCCGGACCAACGGCACCTGGTCGGTCATTTCGCGGCTGACCGGCGCGGACAGAGTAACAGGACCGCCCTCGAGCTTCCGCACATCGGGTCCGCGCGGGATCTGGCCGAACCATTTTTCGACCATGGGCCGGGCGGTTGCGGCATCGATATCCCCGGCCAGCGCCAGCACCACGTTGTTGGGACCGTAGTTATCGGTGAACCACTTGCGGACATCGCTAAGGCTGGCGGAGTTGAGATCGGCCATCGAGCCGATCACCGAATGGCGATAGGGGTGACCAACCGGGAACAGCCCTTCGCCCAGGGCATATTCGGTGAGCCCGTAAGGCTCATCGTCGCCCTGGCGCTTCTCGTTCCGGACAACCCCGCGCTGCTTGTCGAGCTTGTCCTGGGTAACCGCGCCGAGCAGGTGGCCCATCCGGTCACTTTCCACAAACAGCGCCAGATCGAGCGCACCGGTGGGCACGGTCTCGACATAATTGGTTCGATCGTATGAGGTTGAGCCGTTGGTGGTGGTCGAGCCCGCGGCCTCAAGCGGAATGTCGAAATTCTCGACGTTCTCCGAACCGCCGAACATCAGGTGCTCGAACAGATGGGCAAAGCCGGTGCGGCCCTTGGGCTCGTGCTTCGAGCCGACCCGGTAATAGGTCGTCACCCCGACGATCGGGGCCTTGCGGTCGGTATGGACCAGCACGGTCAGGCCATTGGCCAGGGTGAAGCGCTGGTAGGGAATATCGACCGCATTGACGAGCTCGCTCAGCGGCGCGGGCTGGGGTTGCAATGGCGCAACCGTGGCGCTGACTGGCGGTACGCCGGGTGCAGCAGCGCAGGCGCTGAGCGAGAGTGCGGCAAGGCTGGCAGTCAGAAAGCGGTGCATCAAGTTCTCGTCAGTTCGGTTGTCGGCTTCTAGCCTATCGGCATGCAGGCCAATTCGGCAGTGCAATTCGACGGACAATATTTACGGTCCCTTCGGCAAATTTGATCTGGCCCCTTGTGTTGCCATTGCGCAACACTACCTCTGGCTGTGACAGGAGGCTGATACACCGATGAACCTCGAGAAATTCACCGACCGCGCCAAGGGTTTCCTGCAAAGCGCGCAGACTGTGGCGATCCGCATGAACCATCAGCGGATCACCCCTGAACACATCCTCAAAGCGCTGCTCGAAGACAGCGAGGGCATGGCTTCCGGGCTGATCCAGCGCGCTGGCGGCAATCCAAAGCTTGCCCACGCCAAGGTTGATGAAGCCTTGGCCAAGATACCGGCGGTTTCGGGCAGCGGTGCCCAGGCGGCGCCGGGGTTCGAGAACGACGCGGTGCGACTGCTCGACCAGGCCGAGCAGCTCTCCGCCAAGGCCGGCGACAGCTTCGTTTCGGTGCAGCGGATGCTTCAGGCGCTGGCGCTCGGCGCGACCAATCCGGCGGGCCAAGCGCTCAAGGCTGCCGGGGTCGATGTCAAGGCGCTTGAAGCGGCGATCCAGGAGCTGACCGGCGGGCGCAGCGCTGACAGCGCCAGCGCCGAAAACGCCTATGAAGCGATGAAGAAATACGCCCGCGACCTCACCCAGGCGGCGCGCGATGGCAAGCTCGATCCGGTGATCGGCCGCGACGAGGAGATCCGCCGCACGATCCAGATCCTCGCCCGCCGGACCAAGAACAACCCGGCGCTGATCGGCGAGCCCGGCGTCGGCAAAACCGCGATCGCCGAGGGGCTGGCGCTGCGCATCGCCAATGGCGACGTGCCCGACAGCCTCAAGGATCGCCGGCTGATGTCGCTCGATCTCGGCAGCCTGATTGCGGGCGCCAAGTACCGCGGCGAGTTCGAGGAACGGCTCAAGGCGGTGCTCGACGAGGTCAAGGGCGCCGAGGGTGAGATCATCCTGTTCATCGACGAGATGCACACCCTGATCGGCGCGGGCAAGAGCGAAGGGGCGATGGACGCCTCGAACCTGCTCAAGCCCGCCCTGGCCCGCGGCGAGCTGCATTGCATCGGCGCGACCACGCTCGACGAGTACCCGAAGCACGTCGAGAAAGACGCCGCGCTGCAGCGCCGGTTCCAGCCGGTGTTCGTTGGCGAACCGACGGTTGAGGACACGATCAGCATCCTGCGCGGGCTCAAGGACCGGTATGAACTGCACCATGGGGTGCGGATAACCGACCAGGCGATTGTCGCTGCGGCGACGCTGTCCAATCGTTACATCTCGGACCGCTTCCTGCCCGACAAGGCGATCGACCTGATGGACGAGGCAGCGAGCCGGATCCGCATGGAAGTGGAGTCCAAGCCCGAGGAAATCGAGACCCTCGACCGCCGCATCCTCCGCATGAAGATCGAGCGTGAGGCGCTGAAGAAGGAGAGCGACGCCGCGTCGAAGGACCGGCTCGCCAACCTCGACACCGAACTCGCCAATCTCGAGCAGCAGTCAGCCGAGCTGACGACCCGCTGGCAGGGGGAGAAGGACAAGATCGCGGGCGAGGCGAAGCTCAAGGAAGCGCTCGAGGCCGCCAAGCTCGAACTCGAGCAAGCCCAGCGTTCGGGCGATCTCGCGAAGATGTCTGAGCTTTCGTACGGCACGATCCCGGCGCTGACAAAGCAGCTCGAGGCTGCGCAGGTGACGACCCAAGGCGCGATGCTCCGCGAGGAAGTGACCGCGGAGGACATCGCTGGAGTCGTCGCGCGCTGGACCGGCATTCCCGTCGAGCGGATGCTCGCGGGGGAGCGCGACAAGCTGCTGCGCATGGAGGAGGTGATCGGCAAGCGTGTGATCGGCCAGGCCGACGCGGTGCACGCGGTCGCC
>JANOGS010000160.1:0-2910 GCA_031414115.1 Novosphingobium sp.
GGCATGATCAACCAGCTGTGGATATCGTCGAGCGGATGAAGGATCCTGCAGTGAAGGCGAACAACAAATTCGAACTGTCGCTGTTCGATCCCGAACGCGACGTCGACGATTCGCCCTACGGTGGGCAGTGCCTCAGCTTCCTCAGCTTCAAGCTGCTGCCGGGTGCGCCTAAGACGCTGACCCTGACGGCGATGTACCGCAACCACTTCTATATCGAGAAGCTACTCGGCAACCTCATGGGACTCGGGCGGCTCATGGATTTTGTAGCGAAAGAAAGCGGCGTTGCCATGGGAGCACTCACCGTTGTTTCGACTCATGCCCAAATCGACACACCCCGTGGCATGAACCGCACGAACATCGAAGCGCTGGTCGACAACTTCGATCAGGTCGGGGCCTGACCGTTAGCAGCGACACCGCCGGCGAGCGGGAGTTCGAGGGTCTCCGATCGGGCGCGATCCCCCACGACGCCGTAGATCTCAAGGACGCCGGCGATGAACTGGGCTTGGCCTCCATAGCTCGGGTGACGGACTAACTGCACCTGAATATCAATGCCGGCGAGCGCGACACCTGCGTCTCGGCCAATTGCAACTATGCGGCGCGGCTGGATCATCGCGATCAGCGCCATTAGGAGCGGCCAAGTTGTATCGCGCTCGGCACGCGTGTGGCAGCGATTGGAAAAGGGATCGTCCACTTCATGGGGATGCAGAGGAAAGATGTTCCACAGAACCACTGGCTCCCCTATGCGCGACAGGACGCTCCAGATGATCGCCGCAGTCCGCTCGGCGACAACCGGGCCACGTGTCGCACGATCTAGTGCGATCCCACCCATGAGAGCGCCAGCTTGGCCGAGATGGACCTCGTCCGTGAGGGGAACGCCAGTCCGGCGCCCGCCGCGGTAACCGAGATCGCGCGCGATCCCGATCGTGTCGACGCGCGCTGCCAGCGCTGCCTCCAAACACCTCACGAGAGTGCCCTTCCGTAGGCTTGCTGCATCGGGACGGTCATGGATGGGACAGCTATCGGAGTAGGGGTTGAAGACCGAAGGAAGGTGCGTGTGCGAGAGGATACTGGCGAAGGACTCAGGGGTTTTCACGATAGTAGCTCTGTCGCCAAGCGGTGGTTTGTCATGTCGACGTGTATGCGTCCGCGACGGTGCTGGCAGAGAAAGCGAAACGCGGCGTAGCCCTCCAGTATCGCCTCTTCCCAGAGCCACAGCGGGCATTGCTCGGCCTCGTAGCCAGTGACGAATTGCCGCACGTGCTTGAGTAGATCAAACGGAAGGTCGCCGCGATTCATGTTGGCGAAGAATTCGAGATTGACCGCCTGACCGAAGATCCAGGTGGTAACCCCTTCTTCGATGAGCGTCGCGCGCGCTCCATCCTGCGCGTCGTCAATCTTTGGATCGCTCTTCCGCTTCAGGCGCAAAAGAGATCGGACGACGGGAGACCAGCTCAGTACAGCGACATAAGCGAAATGGAAGACGTCGTGGAATCGATAGTTGTCGGCTGTCATCGCGTTGTCGGTAAGCCGGTCCCCGATATTGATCCCGTTGCAGCGTTGGAACACATAGCTCTGGCCGCGCACCTCTCGCTCGAAGAAGTCGACCGAGAGTTCGCGCGGAAGCCTTTCCAACGATTCGGCACTGGCGTCGAATGGCTCGGGATAGATCCGCTCCCGGGGCCAGCGATCGAAGATCTTCGCGAGGTTGTTCACGGCCGCTGCTTCCAGAGTAACTCCGGCTTCATTGGCGGCACGAACGAGAGTGTTGGTGATGGCTATCAATCGTTCGGCAAGCGCTGAGTGATTGCTTCTATCCGTCAACCGTCCCGCCTCGTGGTCGGCTACAAGGATGCCGACCTCGCCCGCAAGCTGAAGCAGAGTCTTCTCGAAGGCTGCACTAGGTTCGCCCCGCTGCGGCATGATCTCCGGCTGCAAGGACGCGAAGGTGAGAGTCGTTTCTGCGGTACTTTCTCGCGCCGAACACCGCCCGACGTTGCTGGCAATTTCGCTGAGCCTCAGTCCGCCTCTGGCGGCGACGGTAGTGAGATACCAAAGAACGTCCCCCAATTCCTCGACGACAGCGCCGGCGTAGCCGACGTACGACGCGCGATCGCGCTGCTTTTTCTTAACCTCGCTGAGGAGGCTCCCGGTCTCGCCGAATAGACCCAATAGCGGGAAGTTCAGCGATCCGCTGTCGCTGCGCTGGTCTGTCGTCAGGGCTTGCTCTGCATAATGCGCGACCGTGAGAGGAACGAACTCCTCGATCATCGCGACCGCTTGCTCTTCCAACTGGAGACAGACGCCAGCGGCGCGTGACCTGCGGCGGTCGGTGTCCGGCGACGACGTTTGGTGAAAGTCATTCGCTCCATCGCACCGTACCCTCCGTGCGGCCATAATCACGTTCGGCCCTACGTTGCCAATGGGACGTTCGACAGCTGCCGCATTCTGACCGCTGACCGCGCGCTCTGTTCGTGCTGCAACTGTTTGGCCCGCTCACGGGGTGGCAACTAGCTGTTGCCTGGGGCTGCTGGCACAGCTGAACGGCTGAACGTCAGCCGTCTCGCCACGGTCCCTTCTCACGCAAGGGGAAGAAATCTCAAGGTGAGTCGTTCGCTCGGGCGTGCACCGATCGGTGGGCGGCGCACGCTCGGCCGGGGTCGCGTTCGGAGGTCACGCCGACCGTTCGGTCAGCAGCTCCCGCGCCGCCCGTAGGTCGTGGGTGTCACCGCCTTCGTCGAACCAGGCGTAGACGGGTGCGAGCAGCGCACGAGCGGCGTCGCGCTTGCTTTGGCGTTGCCACAGGCGCGCCATGCCGACGGCGGCGCGCAACTCGAACAACTTGGCCTTCTGGCGGCGGGCGATCTCGAGCGCCTGCGAGTAGTGCGCCGCCGCGTCGTCGGCAGCCTGAGG
>JANOGS010000161.1:0-12691 GCA_031414115.1 Novosphingobium sp.
CTGCAAGGTGCCCCCGGCGCAACAATAGTCCGCCGCCCCGACCAACCGCCGATCCAGTTCGGCGAACGGCATTGACTTGGCTCGGCGCCCGCGCAAGGCGGAGCTCAGTCTTGCGCCATGGGTCCGGGGCCCGTCTGGCGCATTCCACAGCCTGGGGAGTCGCATCACCATGAAATCGCGTTTTCTGTTTGCCGGCGCCGCGCTGGCGCTGCTGGCCGTTCCGCTTGCCACGACCCAGCTTTCCGCCGAAACCGCTGCCGCCAAGGCCGCGATCGGGGCCTGGGGGGTTGACCTTGGCGGCGGCGACAGTTCGATCAAGCCGGGTGACGACTTCTTCCGGTTCACTTCGGGCAAATGGTACGATGCCAACGAAATTTCGGCTGACCGCGCCGCCATCGGCTCGTTCAACGACCTTGAGGAGCGCGCGTCCGAACAGGTCAGGGACCTGATCGTCAATGCCCCCAAGGGCAGCAAGTATGGCGCGCTTTATGCCAGCTTCATCGACGAAAAGCGGATCGAGGCGGCTGGCCTGGCACCGCTGCGGCGCGACCTTGCCGCGGTTTCGGCGATCAGGACCAAGGCGCAGTTCGCCCGGTTCATGGGCGCCTCCAACGGCAGGTTCGGGATCAGCGCGGTCGATCACGGGGTGATCCCTGACTTCGACAACCCCCAGATCCACATCCTGTTCCTCAGCCAAGGCGGGATCGGCCTGCCCGAGCGCGAGTATTACTTCTCGCCGCAGTTCGAGAAGCAGCGGGGCGCTTACCGCGCCTATATCGAGCGGACCATGAAGGCGATCGGCAACCCCGACCCCAAGGCCGCCGCCGACACGATCATGGGCTTCGAGACCGAGCTTGCGTTCAAGAGCTGGAAGGTGGTCGATCGCCGCGATCTGACCAAGCTCAACAATGGCTACTCCACCGCCGAACTGGCCGCATATGCGCCGGGGATCGACTGGGCCGCCTATTTCGCCGGGGCCGCCGTGCCCGCCCAGAAGCGGATCATCGTTGCGGAAAATACCGCGATCAAGGCGATCGCAGGGTTTGTAGGCGAGACCCCGCTGGCCACGCTCAAGCTGTGGCAGCAGTTCCATATCGCCCACCAGGCCTCGCCCTATCTGGGCAAGGCCATGGTCGAGAGCCGCTTCGACTTTATCAAGAGCCTGTCCGGCGTCAGCGAGAATCGCCCGCGGTGGAAACGCGCGGTCACCCTGGTCGATGGCTCGCTGGGCGAACTGGTCGGGCAGGATTATGTCGCGAAGTATTTTCCGGCCTCGTCGAAAGCCAAGATGGAAGCGCTGGTTGCCAACCTCAAGGCGGCCATGGCCGGGCGGATCACGGGCAACGACTGGATGAGCGAGCCGACCAAGACCGCCGCACTGGACAAGCTCAACCGCATGGACGTGCTGGTCGGTTACCCTGACAGGTTCCGCTCCTACACGGCGCTGCGGATCGATCCGGCCGACCTCTATGGCAACGTCCAGCGCGCCGGGGCGTTCAATGCCGCCTACGACAAGAGCTTCCTGGGCAAAAAGGTCGATCGCAAATTGTGGGGACTGAACCCGCAGACGGTGAATGCCTATAACGCCTTCCTCGAAAACAAGATCGTGTTCCCGGCCGGCATCCTCCAACCGCCGTTTTTCGATCCGGGCGCCGACGATGCGGTCAACTATGGCGCGATCGGCGCGGTGATCGGGCACGAGATCAGCCATGGCTTCGACGATCAGGGCCGCAAAGCAGACGCCACTGGCGCACTCCGCGATTGGTGGGCCGAAGAAGACGCCCGGCGCTTCGAGGAACGCGCCAAGCGCTTGGGCGAGCAATACGCGAAGTTCGAACCGTTGCCGGGGGGTCATGCTCGATCCCAAGCTGACCATGGGCGAGAATATCGCCGACCTGGCTGGTCTCGCGATGGCGCTCGATGCCTACCAGGCCTCGCTCGGCGGCATGCCGGCCCCGGTGATTGACGGCTATAGCGGCGAACAGCGGCTATTCCTGGCCTATGCCCAGAACTGGCGGACCAAGCAGCGCGAGGATGCACTGCGCCAGCAGGTCGCCACCGCCCGGCACAGCCCCGGCCGGTTCCGGACGATCGGCCCGGTGCGCAACCTTGACAGCTGGTATGCAGCGTTTGGCGTCAAAGAGGGCGACAAGCTCTACATCGCCCCCACCGACCGCGCCCGTATCTGGTAAGCAAAGGTTCAACCCAATTCGGGGACAGTATACTAATTAGCCTTGCGCTGGTTTGCCTCGGCGAAACAAGCTCGCGGCCAATTAGTATACTGTCCCCGAATTAGGCGCCGTGCCTCGCGCACCTGTTTTCAAAGGAACCGCCGATGCGTAACCTCGCACTCGTCTCGCTGTCCGTGCTGGCACTGGCTGGCTGTGCCGCCAAGGACGCCGCCGTGACCTCGCCCACCGTTGCCGCGGCCCCCGCGCCCTATGCTCCGGTAATCCCCAAAGCCACCGGCATCTTTGCCGAGCCATCAAATCTGCTATTTCGCGCACCCGATTTCGGCAAGATCAAGGACAGCGATTTCCAGCCGGCGATCGAGCAGGGCATCGCCATCAGCCTTGCCGAACTGGATGCCATTGCGGGCAATCCCGAGGCACCAAGCTTTGACAACACTCTGGTGGCGATGGAAAAATCTGGCCAGATGGTGACCCGCACACTCTATGTGTTCAACGCGTTGAAGGCGGCCAACACCAACGCCGCGCTCGACAAGATCGACAATGAGACCGCGCCCAAGCTGGCCGCGCTGAGCGACGCCACCTACCTCAACGGCAAGCTGTTCGCCCGGATCAGGTCGCTCCACGACCGCCAGGGCGAGCTTGGCCTGCGCCCCGATCAGGCACGGCTGCTCAAGGTCACTTACGATCGCTTCGTCAAGAATGGAGCCTTGCTTGGCGATGCTGACAAGGAGCAGCTCAGGGCGATCAACGCGCGGCTTTCCACCCTGCAGACCGAATTCGGCCAAAAGCTGGTCGCCGCGAGCAAGGACGGGGCACTGGTGATTTCCGACAGGCGCAAGCTGGCCGGGCTCTCCGCCGGCGACATTGCTGCGGCGGCCAAGGCGGCCGAAGATCGCGGGCTGAACGGCAAATGGGTGCTGACGCTGTTCAACACCACCCAGCAGCCGCTGCTGGTCTCGCTGAAGGACCGCGCGACCCGCAAGGCGCTGTTCGAGGCCGGCTGGAGCCGCACCCAGAGCGGCGGGGCGAACGATACCCGCGCGCTGATCGCCGAACTTGCTGAGCTGCGCGCAAAGAAGGCGGCGCTGCTGGGCTTTGCCGATTTCGCCAGCTTCACCATGTCCGACCAGATGGCCAGGAACCCGGCGACCGCGATTGGCTTCATGCAGCAGATGGTCCCCGCGCTGTCCGCGCAGCAGCGCAAGGAAACGGCCGAACTCAACGCGCTGATCCAGCGCAGCGGCGGCAAGTTCACGGTCCAGCCGTGGGACTGGGACTTCTATGCCGAGCGACTGCGCAAGGAGAAGTACGCGTTCGACGAAGCCCAGGTGAAACCCTATTTCGAGATCACCAATGTGCTGGAAAACGGCGTGTTTTTCGCGGCCAACCAGCTCTACGGGCTGAACTTCAAGAAGCGCGGCGACATTCCGGTCTATCACCCCGATGTTACCATCTACACCGTCTATGACGCCGACGGCAGCGAACTGGCGTTGTTCTACTTCGATCCGTGGAAGCGCGACAACAAGCAAGGCGGGGCGTGGCATTCTATCTTTGTCGGCCAGTCGCACCTGTTCGGGACCAGGACGGCGGGATTCAACGTCCTGAACGCGCCCAAGCCCGCCCCGGGGCAGCCGGCGCTGATCGGTTTCGACGATGTCCGGACCATGTTCCACGAGTTCGGCCATGCCTTGCACGGCCTGCTTTCCAACCAGACCTATCCCACGCTTTCGGGCACCCAGACCTCGCGCGACTTTGCCGAATTACCCAGTCAGTTCAACGAGAACTGGATGACCGAGCCCAGGGTTTTCGCCAACTATGCCAAGCATTTCCAGACCGGAGCGCCGATGCCGGCGCAACTGGTCGCCAGGGTCGAGCGCGCGGCAAAGTTCAACCAGGGCTATGCGCTGGGCGAGATCGTCGCGGCGGCGATGCTTGACCAGCGCTGGCATGCCATGGGCGCCAATGCAGGCAAGCAGGACGTTGATACGTTCGAGGGTCAGGCGCTGGCCTCGCTCGGGCTGGAGACCGCCACGGTTCCGCCGCGCTACCGCTCCAGCTATTTTCGCCACGTCTGGAGCGGCGGTTATGCCGCCAACTACTACGCCTATCTGTGGACCGAGATGCTCCACCACGATACCTATCAATGGTTTGTGGCAAACGGCGGCATGACCCGCGCCAACGGCGACCGGTTCCGCGCCTTGGTGCTCAGCAAGGGCAATTCGCAGGACCTGGCGGAAATGTACCGCGGCTTTGTCGGCCGCGATCCCAGCATCGAGCCGATGCTGAAGGCGCGCGGGTTGAAGTAGCCATCAGATCCTCCCCATTTTGCGAAGCCAAATGGGGAGGTGGCAGCGCGAAGCGCTGACGGAGAGGTAAAGATGCCGGCCTAGAAACCCCTCCGTCTCGCCTTCGACGATCCACCTCCCCATTTGTGGCATTCGCCAAAAATGGAAAGGATCAGCCGATCACCAGCGCCCTACGCCCCGGCTCTCCCAGCCAGCGGGCCTTGACCCCCCAGACCTTGGCGAGCACGGCTTCGGCCAGCGCCTCCTCCGGCGCACCGTCCGCCGCTGCTCTTCCGCCCTGCAGCACCACCACCCGGTCCGCCCAGTTGATTGCATGAGCAAGGTCGTGGAGCACCAGCACCACCCCCAACCCCTGCCGCGCAAGGGCGTGGAAATGGGCCAGCAAAGCCAGCTGATGCGCCAGATCGAGGTTGGCCAAGGGTTCATCGGCGAGCAGCCAGCGTGGGGTCCCGGCGAGCACCCGGGCGAGCAGTGCGCGCGCCTTCTCTCCCCCTGAGAGCTGCGAAACCGGGCGCCGGCGCAGGTCCGCCAGCTCCATCGCAGTCAGCGCCGCTTCCGTCGCCGCCCGGTTCTCCGCCGGCCCCGCGTTCCACGGCAAACGGCCGAGCCCAACCAGCGTCTCGACCGAGAGATCCCAGGCGAGTTCCGCGCTCTGCGGCAGATAGCCGATTGCCCGCGCTCGTTCCCGCGGCGCCATCGCGGTCAGCCCCACGCCGTCCAGCGTCACCGCGCCCGGCTCAAGGCCCGCAAGGCAGGCCAGCAGGCTGGATTTGCCCGCGCCGTTGGGGCCGCAGATCGCAGTGACCTCGCCGAGCTGGAGTTCGAGCGAAATCCCCGCCAGCCGCCCGGGCAGCGCCAGATCGCGTGCGGCCAACATCACGCCAGCTCCCGCCGCAGCTTGAGCAGAAGCGCGAGGAAGAACGGTGCCCCGATCAGCGACAAGGCGATGCCCAGCCGCAGTTCGCCCTGCAGCGGCAGCACTCGGCACAGGGCATCGGCAACCAGCAGCAGCAGTGCCCCGGCAAGCGCAGAGGGCACGATCAGGCTGGAAGGCCGCCGGTCAGTAAACGGTCGCATCAGGTGCGGCACGATCAGCCCGACAAAGCCGATGATCCCGGCTACTGCCACTCCGGCACCCACGGTCAAACCGATCCCGCCGATCATCAGCCATTGCAACCGCCCTGGGTTAACCCCCAGCGAACGCGCCGCCGCTTCGCCCAGGCTCAACGCATCCAGACTGCGCCCGACAGCGAGCAGCAGACCGATCCCCGCCAGCGTCAGCGGGGTCGCGATCCACACCTCGTGCCACGAACGGTCGGCCAGCGCGCCCATCAGCCAGGTGACGATTTCGGCCATGGCAAAAGGGGTGGGCGACAGGCTGATCGCCAGGCTCATCAAGGCGCCGGCCAGGCTCGCGATCATCATCCCGGCGAGCGTGAACAGCGTCACCGATCCGCTGCGCCCCGCGATCAGTGCCAGCAGCGCCATCGCCCCGCCGGCACCGATCAGCGCGAACAGCGGCAGCACCAGCGCCTGCGCGGCAAGGCCGGTCCAGAAGCTCAGCACCGCCCCCAGCGCCGCACCCGGCGCGATCCCGAACAATCCGGGATCGGCCAGCGGATTGCGCAGGTAGCCCTGCATCGCCGCCCCCGCCGCACCCAATCCTGCGCCCAGAACAACGGCAAGAATCGCGCGCGGCAGGCGCAGTTCGGCAAGGATGACTATGGCGTTGGGCACTTGAGGGTCGAACGGATCGATCCACACCCGCCCGGCCAGCAGCGACAACGGCAGCGCCAGCGCCAGCGCGATCAGCAGAAGCGGGAACGGGCGGGTCACAGGCCGCGCCGCACCGCGCCGAGGCGCTCTGCGGCGCGCACAATCGTCGGCCCGCCGCACCACAGCAACGAAGAGTCGTAGCGTTCGCGCTGGGTGCCAGTCAGGCCCGCCAGCGCCGGATGGGCGAGCATGCGGTCTTCGTTCGATTGCGGATTGCCCGCAGCCAGGATCAGCCGCGGCGGATCGGCCAGCATCATTTCGAGCGGCAAGACATCGGCCTGGCCCAGGCCCTTGGCGGCAGCGGCATTGCCGAAGCCGGTGCGGGCGAGCAGCTCGGAAATCAGCGTGCCCTTGCCCGGCACGATCCCGCCTGATTGCCAGACCACGGCGGGAACCGCAGGACCGGGCGGGGCGGCATTGGCGGCAAGCGCCGCCTCAATCCGCTTGACCAGCGCCTCACCGCGTTCGGGGTGTCCGGCGAGCGCGGCGATGGCGCGGACCTGGGCCAGGCTGTCCGCGACATCGGGGTTGATCCCGAAACTCTCGTAGCGCAGCCCAAGCCGCGCCAGGGCATCGCCGGTGGTCGGCGCGACGAAGGTCGAGCCAATCACCAGATCGGGCTGCAGCGCCGCGACTTCCTCGACTGTCCCGCCGACCGCAGGAAAGCGGCGGGCGACAACGAGGTCCATTGAGCTGGAGGCCGGGTCGCTGCTATAGCTCGACAGCGCCAGGATCTGCTGCGGATCGGCAACTTCGACCAGCACGGCATCAGTGCATGGGTTGAGGCTGACGATCCTCGGGGCAGCAGGCGCCGCTTCGCGCGCGGGCACGGCGGCACAACCCGCCAGAACCAGCAACGCGAGGCCGACCAGCCGCGTCAAAACCGCGCCCGCACCCCGGCATAGGCCGATCGCCCGAAGGTGCCGTAGCCCGAGACCACGGAATAATTTTCGTCGAACAGGTTCTCGACCCGGCCATACAGTTCGATCTTCTCCGTAAGCGCGTAGGATGCCCGCAGGTCGAACACCACATAGCCTTCAATCCGCACCGCATTGGCGGCATCGTCGAAGCTGTCGCCTGTTACCGTCAGCGTGCCGCCCAGCTTGAGGCCGAACGGACTTTCCCAGTCGGCAGACACCGTGCTGCTCTGCTTGGGACGCAGCGCCAGCCGGTTGCCCGCATTGCCGCCCGAGCGGTTGATCGCGTCGGTCAGCGTGTAGTTGGCTTCGATATGTAGGGTGCGCGTGGGAACGGCCTTGAGCGTGAACTCGAGGCCGTCGGTATCGACCCGCTCGATATTCTCGGACTGCCCGGTAGCGAACGAATAGACAATCTGATCGGTGGTGCGGCGGCGGAAGTAGGTCGCGCCCAGCCGCACCCGGCCGTCCAACAACGCCTGCTCAATTCCAGCATCGAGGTTGAGCGCCGTCTCGGGCTTGAGCGCTGGGTTTCCGAATGGCGGCTGCCCCTCGGTCAGCGTCGGAGCGCGGAAGCCCTCGCCGTAAGTCGCGCGCAGCACCGTCTGCCCGCCGTTGGGCGTATAGGCCAGGTTGCCGCCGAGCGTGGTGTGATCGCCATAGTCGCTGTAGCTGTCGTGCCGCACCCCGCCCGTGACGCTCAGCCCGATAATCGGACGCAGCGTGAGCTGGGCATAACCGCTGGTGACGCTGTCTTCTGCTAGATCGGGCGCGAAGCCTTCGAACGAGACGCTGGACTGGATCTCCTCATATTCCGCGCCCGCCGCGATCGTGACGAAATCGGCGATATCGTAAGTGCCGCGGTATTCGAACCGGTCAATCGTACCTTCGGCGACGTAGTTGTTGAAGCTAAACACCACCGGGTCGATACCGAGCCGATTGATATCAGTACGGGTGTAGGCCACACGGCTGCGAAAGCGTCCGTCGGCCAGATCGAGATTTGCGCCGACGTAGGCAACGAACTGATCGTTGTTCGCCACCGCCAACGAATTTGCGCCCCCGCTGAACGGTGAATCGTAGCTGACGCGGCTGTCGTTGTAGTAGCCGCGGAAATCGAGACTGAAGCTTGGCGCGATGTTGATCTTTAGCCGGCCGTTCATGGCATAGATGCGGCTGCCGTCCAGTTCGGCACCTGGCGCTCCGGTCAACGCGGAAATCCCATCTGAGCGGTAATACGAACCACCGAAGCTCGTTTCGAGGATCCCGGTCGTCCCCGAAAGGTTGGCGTGGCCCGACAAGGTATCGGCATAGCCGTATTCGATTCCTGAATCGACCTGGAACGGACCCTTGGAGCGTTCCATCTCGATATTGACAACCCCTCCGATCGCCTGACTGCCCCAGACGATCGAGTTCGGCCCGCGCAGCACTTCGATCCGGACCGCATTGCCGGCGAGCAACGGGCCGAAATCATACTGCGCATTGGGACTGGATTGATCGTTTACCCGGACCCCATCGATCAGCACGAGCGTTTGCGAGCTGTTAGCGCCGCGAATGAACACACTGGTCTGTGTGCCGACCGGTCCGCGTAGCGCGACGCTGACGCCCGGCAGGGTGCGTAGCGCATCATTGATCGTTGTACTCTGGAGCTGATCGAGCCGCTCACGGTCGATGACCGAGATCGCTGCTCCGGTTTCATCGCGCGGCTCGGCAAAGCCGCTGGCGAGCACGGTAATGTCCTTTTCCGAACTCTCCACATCATCAAGCGCCGCATCCCGCGCGAGGGCTGGCGATGACACCGCAATCGAACAACCCAGCAAAAACAGATACTTCACGCACAATACTCCCGTCATGAACAACGCCGTTCATGGCGAGAGGCCCCGCGCGAATTCGCGGGTCCACGCTGCATTCCGGTACACCCCGCCCGGCTGCGGAACGACCGTCATGGGCAGGTCTCCTGGCTCCCGGATCGTCGCTCACCCCGCCTTCCCGGTTTCCCAGTGGCAGATGGGGTTCGCTCCCCGGTCACAGTTGCGGGGGCAGCGCGGCAGTTACAGCCGCTTCCCTCTTAGGCCCCACGTTACTTTCCCGCTTTGGCGGGACTTTGGGCGGGACAACCTATGACGTGGTCGCGCCCTTACGCCCATGCGCTGCGAAGTGCAACTTGGACCCTTTCTTAACCGCTTAAGGCTATCCGGGCGATCCGTCCCCTTTCGGCACGGCGCGTTTTGCGCGGTGGCGCCAGCGGGTCTGGCGGGACTACGCGCTTTCGCGCGTGACCGAAGCGAGAACGAATGAGCCAGTTTGTCGACCCTGCCTATGAACCGCGGCCGCGCGATTTCGTCTTGCGCCTGCCGCGCAACGGCGTGCGCACCGTCGGGATGCGGGCGGAGCGCAAGCACCGCGGCCGCCGCGCGGCGGTGCTGCTGGCGGCACTGGCGGTGCCAGCGCTGGCCGCGCCGAGCGCGTGGCGCCCGTTCAATATCGCTCCCCAATTCACGATAGGAAGCGCCGGAGAAGCCCAACTGGTGCTTGAGCCGATGCCGTTCGAGCGCCCCGGCGCCTCGTTCCCCGGATCGGCGTTCTACTATCTCGCCACCGCAGACGACATTGCCCGCGACAAGCAGGCCGGCTTCGTCGCCGACACCTCAAGCGCCATTGCCGATGCGATCGGCGGGCCGATCGCGCGGGCCATTCGCCTAGACTTTTCCGGCGTCGATCGCAGCCGCGCGGCCGAATGTCTGACCGCCGCAATCTATTATGAAGCCCGCAGCGAGAGCGATCAGGGCCAGCGCTCGGTCGCCCAGGTGGTGCTCAACCGGGTTGCCCATCCGGCTTATCCCAACACCGTCTGCGGGGTGGTCTACCAGGGCTCGGAACGCACGACTGGCTGCCAATTCAGCTTCACTTGCGACGGCTCGCTGGCGCGGCGGCCCAACCCGATGTTCTGGGAACGCGCGCGCAGCGTCGCCGCCACCGCGCTGGCCGGCTATGTCGAGCCGACCGTTGGCCTGGCCACGCACTACCACACCATCGCGATCCACCCCTATTGGGCGCCCAGCCTTAACCACATCATTACGGTCGGCGCCCACCGGTTCTACAGCTTCCGGGGCAAAGCCGGAGCGATGGGCACCTTCCGCTTCAGCTATCGCGGCGGCGAGCCAGCGGCCGCGCCACATGCCCGCAACGCTGCGGCCGACAAGTTGCCCGATCCGGTACTCGATCCGCTGGCGCTGCAACGCGCCTATGATGCCGGCCTGGCCAGCGCGCAGGCGGGCAGTCCGGCCGAGGTCGGGGACGTCGGTTCGGCTCCAGTCCGCCTCGCGCCGCCTCCGGTCTATGCCCCTGCGGTCCAGAGCCGCGGCGGCGATGCCCAGTACCGCGGTGACAAGCTGCCCGGCGGTCAGGGCAGCGTTCGCCCAGAATACCAGGATTCGGGCCGCTGGATTGGCCAGCCCGGGACCTGAGCGGGCGCGCCTGCAATCTTGGTAAACGTCTGGAAACCATAGCTTCACACAAAGCCTTAGCGCAGGTGCGGCTAAAGCGGACCTCCGTCGCCAAGAACAAGGGTCCGCTCATCTCATGTCCAGCCACTTTGCCGCCGCTCGTCCCGCTGTGTCCGCGCTTGGCGCCTACCTGTTCCGCCCCCGGATCGCGCTGCAGGCAGCCAACGACAACGGCGAACCGCTGCGCCACGACGGGGTTCTGCGCGACGCGCTGAAGCTGTTCGCCGAATACGGCCTGGGCGCCGCCGAGGAAGCCCGCAGCCGCGCCGAACGAGCCTTTTTTGCTGGCAACAGCGAGGGCTATCGCCGTTGGCTGGGAATTTGCCGGACGCTCGACCGGCGGGTTGCCGCCTGCGTTGCCGCAGAGGTCAACAGCCGCGCACGCTGACATGGTAAGCGCCGCGTTAACCATTCGGTGACCTGTCTGCGTTACTGCGCGAAGGTCCAATGGGAGTAGAGCGATCAGGCGCTGGCGAACCTTGCTGCGGGTGCTGTTTCGCACCAATGCGATCGACGACCGGGTCAGGAAGACCCTGGTCGAGACGCTCTATACCCAGCCTGCCAATCTGGCGGTAGGCGCGGGAACGGGGATCCTTGCCTGCCTGGTTACCGCGTCGCTGGCCGGGATTCCGTCGATTACCAGGCTTTCGGTGGCGCTGACCGCAATTGCGGTTATTCGGGTCGCCCTGGCATTGATCCTGCCGCGCCTTGAAAACCGCGATACCCGGCGTCTCGAGCTGGTTTACGAGCTTGGTGCCTTTACCTATTCCGGCTTGCTGGGCCTGATTGCCGCGCTGTCAGTCTGGAACGGTGTCGATGCCGCCGCCCAGTTGCTGATCGTCGCTTATGCGATCGGCTACAGCACCGGGATTGCAGCGCGCAATGCCGGCCGGCCGACGATTTCGATTGTCCAGATGCTGCTGGTATTCACGCCGGTAGTGATTGCACTGTGGCGCGAGGGCGAGCTTGCCCAGCAGGTGCTGGCGGCGGCGATCGTGCTGCTGTGGCTGGGGATGATGTCGATCACCATGCACGTGTTCCGGACCCTGCGCGATTCTATCGCAGCGGCAGAAACAAGCGCGCGGCTGGCCGAAAAGATGCAGCACCTGGCGCGCACCGACGTCGTTACCGGGCTCAATAACCGGGCCGGGCTCAACCATTACCTGGTCGAGCATCTGTCGCGCCAGCGCACGGCACCCAAGCTGGCGCTGTTCTGGCTCGATCTCGATAAGTTCAAGGACATCAACGACGCGCTGGGCCACCAGGCCGGCGACCGGGTGCTGAGCGAAGTCGCGCAGCGGATCCGCAGCCAGGCCAAGCCCGATGCCGTGTTCGGCCGTTTTGGCGGCGATGAATTCGTGCTCGCCTGCGATGTGCGCGACCGCCGCGAGGTGGAGACCATCGCGCTGGCCATGCTGGGCGAGATCACCCGGCCGATGCGGATCGACGACGACCGGCTGGAGATCGGCTGTTCGATGGGGATTGCGATGTTGCCCGACGACGGCAGCGACGTTGAGACGCTGTTCCAGTGCGCCGACCTTGCGCTCTACCACGCCAAGGTCAACGGTCGGAACCAGGTCAGCTTCTACGACGCTTCGATGAGCCGCAACCTGGTCCGCCGCCGCGAGATCGAGGCCGAACTGCGCCTCGCGCTGCAACGCGACGAACTGTCGATCTTCTTCCAGCCGATCGTCGATCTTGAGAGCGGCAAGATCCGCGCTTTCGAGGCGCTGGTGCGCTGGTTCCACCCGGAGAAGGGCGAGCTGCGCCCCGACGAATTCATTCCCGTCGCCGAGGAAACCGGCGCAATCGTCACCCTGGGCAACTGGATAACCGTCCAGGCGGCACGCGCCGCGGCGCAGTGGCCCGAGGACATCACGGTGGCGGTCAATCTCTCGCCCTTGCAGATCAAGGCCCCGGGCGCGGCGCTGGGCATCCTCAACGCGCTGCGCGAGGCCAAGCTGCCGCCGCACCGGATGGAGCTGGAAATCACCGAG
>JANOGS010000162.1:0-31144 GCA_031414115.1 Novosphingobium sp.
CTGGTTCACCGCCTTCGCGCTGACCCCGGCGGCCAATGTCCGCACCCTGGGGCTGATCGAAATGCCGATCGCCGCACTGCTCGCCGGGCGGCTCACCGGCAAGGCCGCCAGCCGCCACGAGGTAGCGGGGTTGATGGTGGTCATGGCCGGGGTCGGGCTGCTGTTCGCCTCGCTCGCAGCTTGACCAAGCGGCACGGCTGCTTAAGGCGCGAGGCATGTCCGAACCCGTCCCACTCAAACTGTTCAACAGCCTGACCCGCCAGCTGGAAGAGTTCCAGCCCGTCCATCCCGGCGAGGCGCGGGTTTATAGCTGCGGGCCGACGGTCTACAACTACCAGCACATCGGCAACATGCGGGCCTATGTCTTTGCCGACACGCTAGGCCGGGCGCTGCGCTTCAAGGGCTACAAGCTCACCCACATCATCAACATCACCGATGTCGGCCATCTGACCAGCGATGCCGATGCCGGCGACGACAAGATGGAGAAGGCCGCAGCGCTGCAGGGCAAGACCGCGTGGGACATCGCCGCCTTCTACACCGGCGAATTCAAGCGCGATCTCAAATGGCTGAACGTTACCGATCCGGCCAAGTGGACTGTGGCTACCGAATATGTCCCGGCGATGATCGACTATGCCAAGAGCATCGCCGACAAGCACTGCTACCAGCTCGACAGCGGGCTCTACTTCGATGTCTCGACCGTCCCCGAATACGGCCGTCTCGCTCGTGCGGTGACCGAGGAAGGGGAAGGCCGGATCGAGGGCGTGGACGGCAAGCGCAATGCCGCCGATTTCGCGATCTGGCGCACAACCCCGCCCGGAGAGAGTCGCCAGATGGAATGGGAGTCGCCGTGGGGTAAAGGCGCGCCGGGTTGGCACCTCGAATGCTCGGTGATGAGCGCGGCTGAGCTGGGCATGCCGTTCGACATCCACACCGGCGGGATCGACCACCGCGAGATCCACCACCCCAACGAGATCGCCCAGAACCAGGCGCACGAGTGCTCCGCGCATAGCGGTGCCAACATCTGGATGCACAACAACTTCCTGATCGACCGCGGCGGGAAGATGTCGAAGTCGGCGGGCGAGTTCCTGCGGCTGCAACTGCTGGTCGACAAGGGCTACCACCCGCTGGCGTATCGGCTGATGTGTTTGCAGGCGCATTATCGCAGTGAGCTCGAGTTCAGCTGGGAAGGGCTGGGGGCGGCGCTGGTACGGTTGAAGCGGATGGTGATGGGGGTGAAGAAAATTCGGGAAGTTGCAACAGGAGCCGCTAATCATTCAGCTGTCGTTGCTTTTTTGGATGAAGCCATCTCTGACGACTTGAACACATCGGTCGTGCTCACCACTCTGGAAGCAATCTTTACGATGAAGAATGTCGAGTTCGACGACAAGTTGGCCTCCATTGCCGCAGTGGACAAGGTCCTCGGCCTCAACCTCCTCACCCTGACCCGCACCGACCTCCGCATCCGGCCCAAGTCCGCCACCATCACCGAAGCCGAAATCGAAGCCATCCTCGCCGCCCGCAAGGAAGCCCGCGCCGCCAAGGACTTCGCGACCTCCGACCGCCTCCGCGACGAACTTGCCGCACAGGGGGTCGAGGTGATGGACGGCGATCCGCTGGGCTGGGACTGGAAGCTAGGGGAGTGAAACTCTGGCGGCTAACCCGCGCGCCGTTCGTGGCGCTCGATGGGAAAGGGGCCGAATTGCAAGGCGCGCGTTTTGCGCCGCCGGGGCACCGGGTGGTCAGTCTGGCGAGCGAGGCGGGGCTCGCGGTGCTGGTGGCGCTGCGCTATAAGCCGCACGATCTGGCCGCTGCGCCGGGCGATTTCGTGCTCGGCTGGACCGAGGTCGAGGCCGTGCCCGAACGGGTGCCCGATCCCGACGAGGACACCATCCGCAGCTTTGTCGGCGAATGGCTGACCTCCCGCCGCTCGCTGCTCGCCGCGATCCGCTCGAAAGTGCTGCCCGAGGCGGACGTGATCTACCTAAACCCCGCGCACCCCGATGCCGCGCGGGTTGCGCCGCTCACCACCCGCCCGTTCAGCTTCGCCGAGTGCCTCCACACCCCGCCGATGCTTGGCGCTTTCAAGGAATAGACATGACCATCGCCGTGCTCAACACCTTCATCCAGCCGCTCGTTGCCGGGCGCCTGCCCGACTGGCTCGAGCCACGCTGGTATTCGAGCAAGGCCGAAGCGCTCGAACTGGCGCCTGAGGCCGAGATCGGCTGGTTCGATTTCTTCGAAAAATCCGCGATTCGCGAGACGATCGAACGCGCCGAGCAGATGAAGTGGCTGACTTCGCTGTTCGCCGGGGTGGAGAGCTTTCCGCTCGATCTGCTGGCGCGGCGCGGGGTGGTGCTGACCAACGGCGCCGGGATCAACGCCATCCCGATCGCCGAATACGTGCTGATGCTGATGCTTGCCCAAGCCAAGGGTTACCGCGAGGTGGTGCGGGCGCAGGACCGGCGCGAATGGCTCAAGGATTCGCCCGGCAAGCGCGAGCTGTTCGGCAGCAAAGCGCTGATTCTGGGCTACGGCGCGATCGGCCAGGAAGTGGAAGCGCGGCTGCTGCCGTTCCGGGTTGCGGTCACCAAGGTCCGTCGCCATCCCGGACCCGGCGCGCTGGGTCCCGACGAATGGCGCGCGCGGCTGGGCGAGTTCGACTGGGTGATCGTTGCGGTGCCAGCGACGCCAGAGACCGAAGGCCTGCTTGGCGTGGAGGAAATCGCGGTGCTCAAGGCGAATGCCGTGGTGGTCAACATTGCCCGGGGCAGCGTGATCGATCAGCCGGCGCTGACTGCGGCGCTGACGGCAGGACGGATCGGCGGGGCGCTGCTCGATGTCACCACGCCCGAGCCGTTGCCGGGCGACGATCCGCTGTGGGGGCTGGAGACCGCCCAGATCACCATGCACCTTTCAGGCCGGGCGCAGGAACTCGCCTTCCAGCGCGCGGCCGACCGGTTTCTTGCCAACCTGGAGCGCTATGCGCGGGGAGAGAAGCTGGAGCCGGTGGTCGATTACTCGCTGGGGTATTAGGCATCTTCCAGCAGCAACAGCTGCGCTTCAACGATCAAGCGCGGCTCGGGCACCAGGGAGTGTTCGACCGAGAGCACGGTCGCATCGGCCACCAGCTGCCGGGGAATCGCGAATTCGTGATCGGGCAGGGCGGCGATGAACGCTTCGCCCGCCGCCACTGCGTCAGGCCCGGTGAAGGCCAGGGTGACGTCGTGGCGGGTGCCGGTGAAAGTTACGCTGGCCCAGGCGCGTTCGGCGTGGCGGAGGAGCCCGGCCTTGCCTCCGGCCAGTTCAAGCAGGGCATTGAGCAGGGGCATCCACGGGGTGCGCCCGGCAACGCGGCGGACCGCACAAAGCATTGCCTGATCGGCGGTGAGGTCAATTTGCAAGGACTTGCTCCCGGTATATGTTCATGAAATGTTCCACCCGGGATTGGGTTTCGGCACGGGGCACGCGGCCATTGCGCAAGTCCTGGACAAAGCGCGGATCGTGGGTGGCAAGCCGCCCGAACTTGGTCCACGGCATTCCGGTTTCGCGCAAGAAGCGCTCGATCCGGGTAATCAGCATGTTGGCCCCCTTTCTTCAGGACGAATCGATCAAGGAATAATCCTGTTGGTGATTGGTGAAATCCTACTTGTCTAGGAAAAATACATCTGCTAGGCGAGATTCATGGTGAACGCCGATCCGAGGGTGCGACTGCTGCAATTGGCCAATGATCGCGGCGCCAGTCTGTCCGGCCTGTCCGAGCTGATCGGCCGCAATTCGACCTATCTCCAGCAATTCATCCGCAAGGGCAGCCCGCGCAAGCTTGAGGAGACTGACCGCCGCACACTGGCGCGGTTCTTCGGGGTGGACGAGGCCGAATTGGGGGCTCCAGAGGAAAAATCCTTGAGCGTTTCCGGAAAGCCGCCGCGCGGCGAATGGGTTGATGTTCCGCGCCTGCCGATTGGCGCCGCAGCGGGAGCGGGGGCCTTGGCCTTTGAGGAAGCGCCGATCGGCGCCTTCCGCTTCTCCGCCCGCTGGCTGCGCGAACAAGGCCTCGATCCGCGCGCCCTCTCGGCGATCCGGGTCGAGGGCGATTCGATGGAATGCACCCTGCGTGACGGCGACGAGATCCTGGTCGACCGCACGCTGCGGCCTTTGCGCGACGGCATCCACGTGGTCCGCACTGGCGACGCGCTACTGGTCAAGCGGCTCGATACCGGCCGACCGGGGGTAGTCGCGCTGCTCAGCGACAACCCGGCTTACCGGACGATCGAGCTACCGCCCGAGGAGGTTCAGGTGATCGGCCGGGTGGTGTGGAAAAGCGGGCGGTTGTGAATGCGAGAGTACATTTTGCGCCGGTTTATCGGAAATTTACCGCTGCGGCCTAGCGGTAAGGAATGCTCTGGCTCGCCTTTCTCGCCCCGTCGCTGATCGTCGTTGCGGTTCTGACGCTGCTCGAAGTTCGCGCCGGGCGAAGCCGCGGTGACTGGCTGGTCAACCTGCAGGCATGGGCGATCAGTATTTTTGCCGGGCTGACGGTCTACGAATTGTTTAAGGCCTGGCAGGGCCCGGCACTGATCGACGGCGCCGTGCTGCCCCTGTGGCTGGGAATTGTGCTGTTCATCGTGGTCCAGGATCTGGCCGAATTCCTGTTCCATCGCGCCCAGCACCGCGTTCCGTTTCTTTGGGCGATGCATTCGCTGCACCATTCCGATCCCGACATGTCGGCGCTGACGGCAAGCCGCCACTTCTGGGGCGATCGCCTGGTCAAGACCTTCACGGTCTGGTCGCTGGCGGCGATGGTGATCACCCCGACGGTCGAGGCGGTTGCAGTCTACTTCGTGCTCAGCCTGTGGCACTTTGCGGTCCATTCCAATCTTGATCTCGATTTCGGCAAGTGGACCTGGGTGATCAACGGGCCGGCCTATCACCGCCGCCACCATTCCAGGCTCCCCGAACATTATAACTGCAACTTTGCCGCGCTGTTCCCGATCTTCGACGTTCTGACTGGCAGCTATCAGCACCCTCATGGGCGTCCCGAGACGGGGCTGGAGCACCGCCCGGCCAACGCGGCTGAACTGTTGCTGTGGCCGTTTGTCTACCGCCGCCGCGAAGCCGCGGTGCAACGCGGCGATGCCGAACCCGCGCGCCTCGAATTCGCCGAATAGCTGGGGACTATGTCAGTGCGTATTTCAGCGCCGGGTCGAGCACCGGGTGGATGCCGACATGTCCGCCCAGCGCGGCCAGCCAGCCGTGGCGCCAATAGAGCCAGCCCCAGACCGCACCGACCAGCCAGTAACGCAGCGTTGCATAAATCGGATCGGCCAACACCAGCGCGCCGACATTGGCGAACTGCGCCGCCAGGATGATCGCCAATGCCGCCGGCGCGGTCAGTTCTCCCTGGATGCGCTTGGCCAGGATCGCCAGCCCGGTCATCACCAGCAACCGGAACTTGACCTCCTCAATCGCTGCCATAGCGCTGATCCCCCAGGTTCGCAGTCCTAGCGAGCTGGTGTAGGCTGCGATGTAGTCCTGCGAGAGCTGGCTGCGGAACACCAATGCGTCCAGCACAACGATGAACAGCGTTACCCCGAGGATGGCGATTAGAGTGTCGCGCAGCGCCTGTTGGGCATTGCCAGGCACGATGCGCAGTCCGCTGAGCGCGAAAAAGCGGCTATGGGTGGCCGGCAAACTGTTCCTCCTGAATGAGCAGACGTGTCTACAGCACCACGGTTGCCCATCAACCGCGAATTCCTGGTCTGTGTATCCTTCGAGGAAAGCCAACCATGTGGGTGTCCTGCCAGGACACGAGCGAACGACGTCAGCCCCAGCCGAAAAGCGTTGGGGCAATCGCGTTCCACACCGAACTTCGTGCTATCAGCGGTTCGACAGCGTGGAACGGGATCAGGATCAGCGCCGCCCCGAGCGTGACCGGGTGGATCTTCCCGAGGCTGCGGCGGTCATGCAAAGCAAGTGCAATCAGCAGTGCATCAGCCACGAGATTGGGCGCCATGTCCGACCAGGGAAACGGGATCGGCACCAGCAGCGTGATCCGTGAGAAGGCAGGACCGAACAGGTTGAGCGCGGCGACGAACATCAGTCGCCGGTGCCACTCGATCCGTCGCGAGGCTTCGAAAATCGCCCAGCCGAACGCCGCGCAGAACACCAGGATGTCGACCAGGTTGTAGAGCGAGAACTCGAACGGCGTGGCATTGCCCTTGGCCTGCCGCTCGCCGGCCGAAGTAACCGTCTGCCACAACCCTAGCGGCAGCATCGCGCCCGCCAGCGCCACTCCGGCAATCCCCAGACTGCGGTGCAGCCGGACATTTCCCTGTCGCACCAGCTGGGTCTGGACCACGAACAGCCCGATCCAGGCGAAGAACGCCAGCCCGTGCAGATGGCGCAGCAATATGAACGACTTGGCTCCAGTCGCTAGGGGGATGAAGTAAGTTAACGGAAAACTCAGCACGATCAGCACTGCGATGACAATGGCGCTGACGGCGAAAAACCGGCTGCCGCGCGCCGCTGTGTAACGATTCTCCACTTTGAAATCCCCCCGAATGCTCGTTGAAGCTAGCAGTTTTTGGCGGCTTGGTAATGCGGCGTGGAGCAAGGCTCGGGGTGGGATCTGGTCTTGCCCACAGCGTACCGATTGCGGGCGGCGTTGCGCCAGTATAGGGTTGGACCGTGGCCAAAGCTGATCGCCTGATGCGCCTTGATTCTCAACGCTTGGATCTTGAAGCGGACTATAGAGCGGCGCTGATCGATGCCCTCCGGACCATGGCATCGGGGGTGTGGGGACTGTTCGATCACAATAGCGATCGCTGGACACGCGCTGCGGCGCGGCCGGTCGTTGATAACCTCAATGAGCTTGGCAAGACGATCGATAGGGCAAGAGAAAAACTCGGGCTCCCACCGTTCGACCTTCATGAGCAGTTCTTGGCGGCACGCGGACCTGTCAGTCCGCAGGCTATGGGTGAGCCCAAGCAGGCCCAAGCCTGGCTTGACCGGTTGCAATGAGCAACAACGACAGAGGTGCACCTCCTACCAAGAGCCGCTCGATCCGCCCGTTCCCCGGCAGGGAGGGGCTCACCAGGTTTCCTAACCTCCGGCCGCCCGTTATGATCGGACCGTTTTACTCTGTAGGCGGAGGTGCTTGAAATGGATCGGTCGGCACTGAAATCGTTGGGAAAAGGGCCACAAGGTGTCACCCGGTTTCGCAAGGTGACAGGGGCTGGCACTTTGCTTTAAACCCTGTCCATTGTGTCCATTCGTGCATCGCGGACTTGCCCAATCGTCCATCCCTCGCCACATCTCCCCCATGACCGAAGCCCAAACCGAACCCCCCGTCCGCGTCGGGATCATTCCCGTCACTCCGCTCGAGCAGAACTGCTCGCTGATCTGGTGCACAAAGACGATGAAGGCGGCGCTGGTTGATCCCGGCGGCGATCTCGACAAATTGAAAGCGGCGGTGGCCAAGACCGGCGTCACGATCGAGAAGCTGTTGCTGACCCACGGCCATCTCGATCACTGCGGGCAGACCGGGATCCTCGCCAAGGAGCTTGGCGTGCCGATCGAGGGCCCGCACGAGGACGACCGCTTCTGGATCGCGCAGCTCGGCGATGACGGCAAGCGCTGGGGAATGCACGCAGAGACCTTCGAGCCCGACCGCTGGCTGGTCGACGGCGATACCGTCACCGTCGGCGAGGCAGTGCTCGATGTGATCCATTGCCCAGGGCACACGCCCGGCCATGTGGTCTTCCACATCCGCGACGGCCACCTTGCGATCGTCGGCGATGTGTTGTTCGCCGGCTCGATCGGGCGGACCGATTTCCCCCGAGGCAACCACCAGCAGCTGATCGATTCGATTACCCAGAAGCTCTGGCCGTTGGGCAGCGATGTCACTTTCATCCCCGGTCATGGCCCGACCAGCACCTTCGGGCGCGAGCGGGCAACCAATTCCTTCGTCAGCGATTATGCGCTGAGTTAGATCCTCCCTGAGCTTGCTCGGGGAGGGGGACCGCGCCGAAGGCGTGGTGGAGGGGTATTCGGCGCTGCACCATTACCCCACCGTCAGTTCCTGCGGAACTGCCACCTCCCCATTGCTTCGCAACGGGGAGGATTGGATCGTTCAGAACTTACCCAACAAAATCAGCACCGCGATGATCGCCAGCGACACCTGGGTCAGCATCGAGATCAGTACGCCGACCATCCGGCCCTTTTCCAGACTGCCGCCGTCCATGCCGATGGCGTGGGCGATCCGGGCGATCATGTAGAGCGCGCCGACAATCGTCAGCCATTGCCCGCCCTTGCCGGCCAGCTCGATCCCGGCAGCCAACATCAGCACCCAGGGGGTATTCTCGACGAAATTGCTATGGGCGCGCATCCGCCGCTCCAGCGCGTCGCTGCCGCCAGTGCCGATGCTGATCTTCTCGCGGGTGCGGACCTGGCCGCAGCGGATCCCCAGCCAGATGTTGATCAGCGCCGCCGCAGCAGCCAGTGAAAGTGTAGTTGGTAGCAGCATCGTGGGTCCTCTCCCCTGTGTGTACGCCGGGCGGGTGGACGAGGCTTGCAAGCGTCGCCGAATTCGCTATAGGCCCGCGTTCGCGAGCCGCCAGCCTAGTGCCCGACGCGGCGTTCATACGATGCAACGGAATTAACAGGAACAGGTGCCGCAATGGCTGTCCCCAAAAGAAAAACTTCGCCCTCACGCCGGGGCATGCGCCGCAGCCACGATGCGTTGAAGGTTGAGGCCTTTCACGAATGCTCGAATTGTGGTGAGCTCAAGCGCCCGCACAACCTGTGCCCGGCTTGCGGCCACTACAATGGTCGCGAAGTTATCGCAGTCGGTCTCTAAGCTCACTTAACCGGAGTCCTGGACATGAGCCTGCCGCGTATCGCCGTTGATGCGATGGGCGGCGATGAAGGCGTCCGCGTGATGGTTGAAGGCGCGGCGCTGGCCCGGCGCCGCCACGATCGCTTCAAGTTCCTGCTGGTTGGCGACGAGGATCGGATCAAGGCGGCGCTGGATCGCCATCCCAATCTGCGCGCCGCTGCGGAAATCCTCCATGCACCCGATGTGGTCAGCGGCGATGAAAAGCCGACCCAGGCGCTGCGCCGGGCCAAGACTACTTCGATGGGCCTGGCGATCAACGCGGTCAAAGTGGGCGATGCCGGTGCTGCGGTCAGCGCCGGGAATACCGGCGCGATGATGGCCATGGCCAAGCTGGCGCTGCGGACCATGCCCGGGATTGATCGTCCGGCACTCTCCGCGATCATGCCGACCTTGGGCGAGAACGACGTGGTCATGCTCGATCTGGGCGCCAACACCGATTGCGACGCGCGCAACCTGGTGCAGTTCGCGGTGATGGGCGCGGCCTATGCCCGGATCGTGACCGGACGTGAGCGGCCGCGGGTGCGGCTGCTCAATATCGGTAGCGAAGACACCAAAGGCACTGGCGAGCTTCAACTGGCCGCTGCCCAGCTCAAGGGCGCGGCGGAAGCACTGTCGATGGCCTTCGACGGGTTTGTTGAGGCCGATAAGGTCAATCGCGGCGAGGTTGATGTGGTGGTGACCGACGGTTTCTCAGGCAATATTGCCTTGAAAGCGATTGAGGGCACCGCGCGCTTCGTTGCCGATCTGCTGCGCCGCAGCTTCGCCAGTTCGCTGCGTTCCAAGCTGGGGTTTCTGGTTTCGCGCCCGGCGACCGAACTGCTCAAGCACCACCTTGATCCCAACAACCACAACGGCGCGGTGTTCCTTGGCCTGAATGGCCTGGTGGTGAAAAGCCACGGCTCGGCCAGCGCGATCGGCGTCGCCAATGCGGTTGCGGTCACTGCGCGGTTGCTCGAAGAGGATCTGACGACCCGGATCGCCGCCGACCTTGCGCGGTTGGGCACCGACAGCTTCGGCCGCCAGGTGAGGGCGGCGGAATGATCCGGCGCTCGGTCCTGACCGGTACTGGATCGGCGCTGCCACGGCATGCGGTCAGCAACGCTGAACTGGCGGAGCGGGTTGATACCAGCGACGAGTGGATTGTCGAACGCAGCGGCATCCGCCAGCGCTATATCGCTGAAGCGGATGAAACCACGGCGACATTGGCAATCGATGCCGCGAAGCGGGCCTGCGAAGCTGCCGGTGTTGAGAGCAAATCGATCGAGCTGATCGTGCTCGCCACCGCTACTCCCAATCAGACCTTTCCCGCCACTGCAACGATCGTCCAGGATGCGCTGGGTGCCAACGGCGGGATCGCCTTCGATGTCGCGGCGGTCTGCTCGGGCTTCCTTTATGCGCTGGGGGTGGCCGATTCGATGCTGCGCACCGGCATGGCCAGCCGCGCGCTGGTGATCGGTTCAGAGACTTTCAGCCGGATCCTCGACTGGGAAGACCGCACCACCTGTGTGCTGTTCGGCGACGGCGCCGGCGCGGTCGTGCTCGAAGCCCGCGAAGTGGCCGAGGACGGACCAGGCATCCTCAAGACCCACCTGCACGCCGATGGCGCACACAACGAGCTGCTGTTTGTCGATGGCGGGCCTTCGACCACCCAGACCGTCGGCCATGTCCGGATGAAGGGGCGCGAGGTGTTTCGCCATGCCGTGGTCAACCTGGCCGAAGTCCTCAGCAGCGTGCTTGCCGAGGCTGGCTTGACGCCCGAGGATCTCGATTGGGTGGTGCCGCACCAGGCCAATCAGCGCATCCTTGACGCTACAGCTCGCAAGCTGGGCCTGCCGCCCGGCAAGGTGGTGGTGACAGTCGATCGCCACGCCAATACCTCGGCCGCGTCGGTGCCGCTGGCGCTCGATGTCGCGGTGCGCGACGGGCGGATCAAGCCAGGCGATCTGGTCATGCTGGAAGCGATGGGCGGCGGCTTTACCTGGGGGGCCAGCCTGGTCAGAATCTGAGCGGGGAAAAACCCCCTGCGCTTTCCGCGCCTTGCGTTGCATTCCTGCAGCGAAATTGTATAATCCGATTCGGGGGTCGCTTTGTTTGGGAGGAAGGAGCAGGTGCGCTCCATGAACACACTAACCAGAGCTGACCTGGCGGAAGCCATCAATCGCAAATTGGGTCTGTCGCGATCGGAATCGCTGTCGATGGTCGAAGCGATCATCGATCACATGTCGAACGCGCTCGAAAGCGGCGAAAACGTCAAAATTTCCGGGTTCGGAACCTTTCTGCTGCGCGATAAGGGGCAGCGGATCGGTCGCAATCCGAAAACCGGGGTCGAAGTGCCAATCACCCCGCGCCGGGTCCTGACGTTCCGCGCCAGCCAGATGCTGAAAGAGCGGATCGCCAAGGAATGAGCCAGAGCGGCCTCTCCGATCGCTTCGCCGACGGCAAGGACGCTGCGGCGCTGCGCACGATCGGAGAGGTCGCTAAGGCGCTCGACATCCGCCAGCACGTATTGCGCTATTGGGAAGAACAGTTCCCGATGCTCAAGCCGCTGAAGCGCAGCGGCGGGCGGCGTTACTACCGGCCTGAGGATATCAGCCTGGTCGAAACGATCGACCGGCTGGTCCACCGCGAAGGCTATACCCTGAAAGGTGCCAAGAAGGCGCTGCAAGGCGGCGCGGCGAAGGCTGAGGCCGCTGTTCCGGCGCCGCCGGCCGCGCCCCATATGCTGGCGGCAGGCACCAACACTTTCGCGTACCGCGCGCGGCTGATCTCGCTCAGGACCACGCTGGTCAACGCCCTGCACGAGGGCTGACTCAAGACTGATCGCTCAGACTGCGTCCGGCCCCAGCGCCGGATCGAGATCACGCGGGCGGGTCAGGTGAACCAGCCGGCCGCTGCGTTCCTTGAGCTCGCTCCAGCGTTCGATGTCGAACTCGAGCACGGCATAGGCGGCGGTTGGGAATTTGACCTCGACCACGTCGCGCAAGGGGCTGGTGCCATCGTCAGGAACCAGGTCGAAGATCAGATCTTCCAGCCCCGGATTGTGCCCGACCATCAGGATTGCGGCCGAATCGTCATCCGCCTCGCGCAGCAGATCGAGCAGGGTGGCGCTGCTGGCGAGGTAAATCCGCCGGTCCCAGTTGACTGCCACCGGCTGACCCGAGGCCTGGCAGGCCAACTCGATCGTCTCGGCGCAGCGGATCGCGGGCGAGGAAATCATCCGGTCCCAGTGATAGCCCGAGTCGCGAATGTGCAGGCCCATCAGCGCCGCACCCTTGCGCCCGCGCCGGTTGAGCGGCCGGTCGAAATCGCGGGCGCGGGGATCTTGCCAGTCAGACTTGGCGTGGCGGAACAGGCCTAGACGTTTCAAGGGCGGCTTTCTTCTCGGACGGGGCGTCGTGAAACACCCGATGCGACGCGATGTAAAGCCTGATCGAGTGTCAATCGTGTGACCGGAGTGCTCGGGGGAAACGCCGACAGCAACCGGCTGGGAAAGGCGGCGGAAAGCACCACGAACATGCCGTGATCCTCGCGGCTGCGGATTAACCGACCAAAGGCCTGCGCCAGGCGCGCGCGGATCATGTGATCGTCGTATGCCGAGCCGCCGCTGGCTAGCCGGCGCGCGCGGTGGAGGATCGATGGCTTGGGCCAGGGGACCTGCTCCATCACCACCAGCCGAAGCGAGTGGCCGGGCACGTCAACCCCGTCGCGCAGCGCATCGGTGCCGAGCAACGAGGCACGCGGATCGTCGCGGAAGATATCGACCAGCGTGCCGGTGTCGATCGGATCGACGTGCTGGGCATAAAGCGGCAGCTCGGCGCGGGCGAGCCGGTCGGCGATCCGGCCGTGGACCGCGCGCAGCCGCCGGATCGCGGTGAACAGCCCCAGCGCGCCGCCACCCGAGGCCTCGATCATGCGGGCATAGGCCCCGGCGAGCGCTGAAACGTCGCCTTTGGGCACATCGGTGACGATCAGCACTTCGGCCTGGGCAGAATAGTCGAACGGGCTGTCGAACGCGGAGAGGCGCGGGGCGAGGGCGAGGTGCGGTGCGCCCGAGCGGGCGATCGCGGCGTCCCAGTCGGTGCTGTCGCGCCCAAATCCGTCCTTGAGCGTCGCGCTGGTGATCATCACCCCGTGCGCGCCCTCAAGCACGGTGCGGGCGAACGGCTTCATCGGATCGAGCCAGCGGCGGTGCAGCCCGATATCGAACTCGCGCGCTTCGGCGCGCTCGACCGCTAGCCAGTCGACGAATTCGGGGTCGGCCGGCCCGCCAAGCCGGTCGAGCAAAGCCTCCCAGGCGGCGAGCAGATCGACCCGCCAGCCCAGCGAATGACGCGCGCCTTCGATCCGGGCCCGGCCGGCGCCGTCGAGCCAGTCGGGCGGTTCGGCGAGCAGCGCTTCGAGCCGGACGCCGAGCCGGATCAGCGGACCGCGCAGCTCGGCCAGCGCCGCCTGCGCGGCTCCGGCCAGCTCGATCAGCGGCCCGTCGAGCTGCGCGGCCTCGGTCTCCAGCCCATAGCCGGCTTCCTGACCGCCGCTTTCGTCGCGGGCGTAAACGGTGGCGCGGACTGCGGCGAGCAGCTCTTCCAATGGCCCGGAGGGAGTATTGTCATGCAGTCGCTGTAGCCAGCCGTCGCTTGGCAAGGCTTCGGCGGCATGGCGCGCCGCAGCAATCGCCTTGCCGCCGGCCTCGTCATAGCTGGCAAGATCGGCGAGCCGTGCCGAAAGCCCGCGGCGGCGGCCCTTGGAGCCGCGTTCGGGGCCGATCACCCAGCGCCGCAGTTCGATCGTCTCGGCCCCGGTCAAAGCCGCGGCAAAGGTCGAATCCGCCGCTTCAAACACGTGATGGCCTTCGTCGAACACCAGCCGGGTCGGGCGCTGGGCATGGTCACGACCGCGCGCGGCGTTGACCATGACGAGGGCATGATTGGCGATCACCAGGTCGGCCTGGGCCGAGGCGCGGGCCGAGCGTTCGATGAAGCATTTGCGGTAGTGCGGGCAGCCGGCATAGACGCATTCGCCGCGCTGGTCGGTCAGCGCCCGCACTCCGCGCTGGCGAAACAGGGTCGGCAGCCAGCCGGGCAGATCGCCGCCGATCATGTCACCGTCCTGGCTGTAGGCGGCCCAGCGCGCGACCAGCTGCGCCATCACCGCCGCCCGGCCAGTGAAGCCGCCTTGCAGCGCGTCCTCCAGATTGAGCAAGCACAGGTAGTTCTCGCGCCCCTTGCGGACCACCACCGGCTGCGAGCCGTCAGGCCGGGAAGTGCCCCAGGCGCGGCGGCTTTCGCGGCGGAGTTGGCGTTGCAGCGCCTTGGTGAAGGTCGAAACCCAGACGGTGCCGCCCGATTGCTCGGCCCACAGCGAGGCGGGGGCGAGGTAGCCCAGGGTCTTGCCGATCCCGGTTCCTGCCTGGGCGAGCAGCAGGTGCGGCAGGGCCTCTCGCTGGCGCGGGGCGAAGACGTGCGCGGCTTCCTGCGCATAGGATGCCTGCGCCGGACGGCTTTCTGCGCCGCTGCCGGTGAGGCGGGTCAGCCGGGCGTTGACGTCATCGGCATGAAGCGAAACCTGCCCCGGCTGGGGTCGCTCGGGCACTTCCTCCCACTCCGGCAGCCGCGCGAACAGCCAGCGTTCGGCCTTGGCCGGGGCAGTAACTCGCGCGGTCAGCAATGGTGCCCAGGTCCAGCGCTGGCGGGTGAGGTTCTGGAGCGAACTCCAGGCTCCCTCACGCTCCGGCCAGTCCGCGCTTTCGCACACTGCCAGCAGCGCTTCGGCGGCCTGTTGGAGCAGCGCGGGGACGCCGTCGTCGCCCTCGGGCTCGGGCAGGTTCAGCGCGTGGGCCAGCCCCTTGGGCGTCGGCACCACAAACCGCGCGGGATGGACGAAAGCGAACAGTTCCAGAAGGTCGAGCCCCGACAGATCGGGATAGCCCAGCCGCGTCGCCACCAGGGGGGCATTGAGCATCAGCAACGGGGTATCGGCCGCGCCGACAATCGCATCGCCCTTGCCCACCCCGCGGGTATTGCCCGCACCGTCGCGCAGCCAGCAGCCCGAATGGCTGGCGTGGAGTGCGGGGAGGGGGAGCGGTGCTGGCATCGTCTGGAAGTTCTGGCGATCCGGGAACGAAAAGTAAACATCGCGCACTGCTGCTGCGCCCTGTCACTGCGTTTTCGCCGGATTTGACGCTGTCAACCTGTAAGCAATGAGAAATTCTTGTGTAAGAAGCGCCAACTGGAGTAGCAACTTCACCTCGGGCTGCGACTCGCTTGAATTCCACGATAGTAAACTTTCGGGAATTATCCAATTATCCTAAGATCACTCAGTTGAACAGACTGTGGGGTGATTTCGGACATTATAACAAGGGGATGTATCTTGAAAGCCAGAACAATCATTTGCAGCGCAGCGCTGCTTGCCCTCGGCGCAGGCACCGCCCAGGCGCAGAACTTCACGTTCGATGCAACTGCCAACCCCGCAACAACCGTGGGTGGACCCGGCATGAATGGCACTATCGCCGCCGCCACCTACTGGACTGGAACCACTACGACGACCTGGGCCGACGGCAAGAAATCGACCGACAAGTATACCTGCATCAGCATGACCCAGACCTCGAACAACAAGGTCTTCGACATGCATACCATGTGCGATGCGACTGGCGCCGATGGCACCTATTCGTCGGTCTGGGGCTGCCAGTTCACTTCCAAGGACATGCAGAATACTGGCTGCGTTGGCGGGCTTACCGGGCGGACCGGGAAGTATGCAGGCCGGGGTGGGACCATTACCTTCATGGGCCGCAGCGGCAACGGCTCGGGCACCGGGACCTGGGGACCTGCGCCTGCTGCCAACTGAATCGCTAGTGAGCGGGCCGGGAAACCGGCCCGCTTCCCGGGCAATCGGGCGTTGACCAAGCCACCGCGCCGGTCCAGCTTTGGACCATGCCGAATCCTGACCGAGACGCACTGATCGCCCGCCTGCCCAAGGCCGAACTGCATTTGCACATCGAGGGCTCGCTAGAGCCGGAGCTGCTGTTTGCCCTGGCAGCGCGCAACGGGGTGGCGATCCCGTTTGCCTCGGTTGAGGAAGTGCGGGCGGCCTATTCGTTCAGTAACCTGCAGGATTTCCTCGACATTTACTACCAGGGCATGGCGGTGCTGCTGGCCGAGCAGGACTTTTATGACCTGACGTGGGCCTACCTTGAACGCGCCCACGCCGACAACGTCCGCCACGTCGAAGTGTTCTTCGATCCGCAAGGTCACACGGCACGCGGCGTGGCATTCACAACGGTGCTCAACGGCATCGACAGGGCACTCAAAGCCGCCGAGACGCGGTACAACATCACCTACCGCCTGATCATGTGCTTCCTGCGCCACCTTTCCGAAGAGGAGGCCTTCGCCACGCTCGATCAGGCCAAGCCGCATCTCGATTCGATTCACGGCGTCGGGCTCGATTCGTCCGAGCTCGGCCACCCGCCGGCCAAGTTCCAGCGCGTCTTTGCTGCCGCGCGCGAGCTTGGTTTGCATGTCACCGCCCATGCCGGCGAGGAGGGTCCGCCCGACTATGTCCGCGAGGCGATCGACTTGCTCCAGGCCCGGCGGATCGATCACGGCAACCGCGCGCTGGAGGATCCGGCGCTGGTCCACCACCTCGCCCGCGACCAGATGACGCTGACTGTCTGCCCGCTCTCCAACCTCAGGCTCTGCGTGATCGACCGGATTGAGGACAGCCCGGTCAAGCGGATGCTTGACCTTGGCCTCAAGGTTACCGTCAATTCCGACGACCCGGCCTATTTCGGCGGCTACATCAATGCCAACTTCACTGCGGTGGCCGATGCGCTTGATCTCTCGGCGGAGGAGATCGTGCGGCTGGCTGAGAACAGCTTCACCGGATCATTCCTGCCGCGCGAACAGCAGGCCTGGCACCTCGCCGCAATCGCGGCCGCCGCGCGTGGTTGAGAAGACCTATCTCACCGCCGACCGGTTGCTCGAGGATTCATACCGGCTGGCCAACCTGATCATCGCTTCGGGGTTCCGTCCCAGCCACATCGTCGGGATCTGGCGGGGCGGGGCGCCGGTCGGGATCGCGGTGCAGGAACTGCTCGCCTTCCACGGGATCGAGGCTGATCACATCGCGATCCGCACTTCCAGCTACACCGGGATCGACGAGCAGCGCGAGGTCCGGGTCTATGCGCTGGGCTACCTGATCGACACCCTCAATCCCGAGGACCAGCTGCTGGTGATCGACGACGTATTCGATTCGGGCCGTTCGATCGAGGCCTTCCTGCGCGAGCTGGCAACCCGCTGCCGCAACAACATGCCGCGCACCGTCAAGATCGCCACCGCCTATTACAAACCAAGCCGCAACCGCACCGCGCTGAAGCCCGACTATTTCGTCCACGAGACCGAGGACTGGCTGGTCTTCCCCCACGAAATCTGCGGCCTGACCCGCGATGAAATCCGCGCCCACAAGCCGGGGGCGGGGCTGATCTTGCGCGAGGGGTAGCCCGCTTCACTCTTGCGAAACCCCGGCAAACGCGCAAAGGCCTGCGGGTTATGACTGATACTGAACTTCACGCCGCCGCGCAGGTTTCCAAGGCCTGGCCGTTCGAGGAAGCGCGCAAGCTGGTCAAGCGCTATCCTGGGGGCAAACCCGGCGGCGAAGCGGTGCTGTTCGAGACTGGCTATGGCCCCTCCGGCCTGCCGCATATCGGCACCTTTCAGGAGGTGCTTAGGACCACGCTGGTGCGCCGCGCTTACGAGGTTTTGAGCGGCGGCGCGCCGACCCGGCTGGTGGCGTTCAGCGACGACATGGACGGGCTGCGCAAGGTGCCCGACAATATCGAGAACCGGGCGGTGCTGGATACCAATCTGCACAAGCCGCTGACCCGGATCCCCGATCCCTTTGGCACCCATGAAAGCTTCGCGCATCACAACAATGCGATGCTGCGCCAGTTTCTTGACCGGTTCGGCTTCGACTACGAGTTCGTCTCATCGTCCGATCAGTACAACTCCGGCGGCTTTGACGAAGCCCTGCGCGGGGTATTGCGCCATTGGCAAGGGATCATGGCAATCATGCTGCCGACCCTGCGCGCAGAGCGTGCGGCGACCTATTCGCCGGTACTGCCCATCTCGCCAACGAGCGGCGCGGTGCTGCAGGTGCCGGTCGAGGTAGTCGATTCTGAGGCCGGGCTCATCCGCTTTGAGGACGAAGGCCGGACTATCGAGCAATCGGTGTTCGGCGGACAGGCCAAGCTGCAGTGGAAGGTCGACTGGGGGATGCGCTGGGTGGCGCTGGGGGTCGATTATGAAATGTGCGGCAAGGACCTGACCGATTCGGTGCGCGAAAGCGGCAAGATTGCGCGGGTCCTCGGCGGGCGCCCGCCCGAGGGAATGATCTATGAGCTGTTTCTGGACGAGAAGGGCGAAAAAATCTCCAAGTCCAAGGGCAACGGCCTGACCATCGACGAATGGCTGAGTTATGGCAGCGAGGAAAGCCTGGGGTTCTACATCTTCCGCGAGCCCAAGAGCGCCAAGAGCCTGCACATCGGGATCATCCCGCGTGCGGTCGACGAGTACTGGCAGTTCCGCGAGAAGCTGGCCAGCCAGCCGGTCGAACAGCAGCTCGGCAACCCGGTCTGGCACCTGCTGCGCGCGAATGGCTATGCGGGCGGCGATGGCGACAAGCTGCCGGTGACCTATGGCCTGCTGCTCAATCTGGTCGGGGTGTTGGGCAAGCACGCCACGCGCGAGCAAGTCTGGTCGTATCTGGCCAACTACGTCGCCGATGCCGACCCTGCGGCGCACCCCGCGCTGGATTCGCTGGTCGACAAGGCGCTCGCCTACAACCGGGATTTCGTCGCCCCGACGTTGCAGCGCCGCAAGCCGGAGGCGAATGAGGCGCTGGCACTCGCCGCGCTCGACGAGGAACTGGCCAGCACCAGCGACGATGCGACCGCCGAGGAATTGCAGACCCTGATCTACGAGATCGGCAAAGACCCACATTACGGCTTCGAGGCGCTGCGCGACTGGTTCAAGTGCCTATACGAGACCTTGCTCGGCTCCAGCCAGGGCCCGCGAATGGGCAGCTTCATCGCGCTCTACGGGGTCGCGAACACCCGCAAGCTGATCGCCGAGGCGCTGGGTTAGAGCAGGCTACATTTGATCCGAACCCGACCCGTTCGTGGTGAGGAGGGACTGAGCGCTTGCGAAGGCCCGTCTCGAACCATCGGGTGCTGCACCGGGTCCTTAGTGACGGGCCTTCGCTAAACTCAGTCCCTCCTCAGGACGAACGGAGGGTGGAGCAGGAATTCTGCAACCCGCTCTAAATCCGCGTCAGGCCCTTTACCCAATCCTGGGCGTGGCGGCGCTGAAGTTCGCGGTGGTCCTTGCGGTGATCGACCTGATCAAGATCGCGGGTGGCGATCAGCCATTGCGCCGGGATCGGATCGTAGAAGCCGATCCCGGTTTCGCCCGAATGGCTCCACATGATCTGTCCGAACGCTTCGAACTCGAGCCAGCTTAGCACCACGTCGCAGCTCTTGAGCGGCATTCCCGCGCGCTCGATCCGCCCGCCGGACTTTGACAGATCGCGCAGGGTCACGGTCAGGTTGAAATCGAGCGCGACCAGCCGGGCCGGCAGGCTCAGCCGCAACCTCGATTCCGCTCGCTTGCCGATAGTGCCGATTTGCCTGGTCCCTGCTTTTTTGCTTCCCGCCCATCCTTGTGGCAGGCCTTGGCTAAGGACCGGCCAAGCAGAACATAGGGGGTTCTACCTAGCTGCGCGGACCGCAGGCCGATTGACCGCCCGCCCTGCTTGCTGCCATGGCTTGCGCGGGGAGGATCCGGATGGCCACTGATACCGATGGAGCGCTGCCCAAGCACCACCGGGCGACCCAGAACGAGAAGCTGGTGATCGCCGCGAGCTCGCTCGGCACGGTGTTCGAGTGGTACGATTTCTACCTCTACGGCCTGCTCGCGACGATTATTTCGGCGCAGTTCTTTTCGGGAGTGAACGAGACCACCGGGTTCATTTTCGCGCTCGCCGCCTTTGCTGCGGGGTTCGCGGTGCGGCCGTTCGGGGCGCTGTTCTTCGGGCGGATCGGCGATCTGGTCGGGCGCAAAAACACCTTTCTGGTGACCATGGGCCTTATGGGGCTTTCGACCTTCGTGGTCGGGTTGTTGCCGAGCTACGCCTCGATCGGGGTCGCGGCGCCGATCCTGCTGGTGGCGATGCGGCTGATCCAGGGGCTGGCGCTGGGCGGCGAATACGGCGGCGCGGCGACCTATGTCGCCGAACATGCCCCCAACCACCGCCGCGGCCTCTACACCAGCTTCATCCAGACCACCGCCACGCTGGGCCTGTTCGCGGCGCTACTGGTGGTGATCGGGACGCGGACCTGGCTGGGTGAGGAGGCGTTCAGGGACTGGGGCTGGCGGGTGCCGTTCCTGGTCTCGATCGTGCTGCTGGCGGTCTCGCTATGGATCCGGATGCAGCTGAGCGAAAGCCCGGTGTTCCAGAAGATGAAGGACGAGGGGACCACCTCCAAGGCGCCGCTGACCGAGGCATTCGGACGCTGGAGCAATGCCAAATGGGTGCTGGTGGCGCTGGTCGGGGCGGTCGCCGGGCAGGCGGTGGTGTGGTACACCGGGCAGTTCTACGCGCTGTTTTTCCTCGAGAAGACGTTGAAGGTGGACGGCGTGACCGCCAACGTGCTGATCGCGGTGGCGCTGGCGATCGGCACCCCGGCGTTCATCCTGTTCGGCTGGCTGTCAGACAAGATCGGGCGCAAGGGGATCATCCTGACCGGCTGCGCGCTGGCGGTGCTGACCTATTTCCCCGCGTTCCAGGCGCTGACCCAGGCCGCCAACCCGGCGCTGGCCGAGGCCCAGGCGCGGGCGCCGGTGGTGGTCCATGCCGACCCGGCGACCTGCTCGCTGCAGTTTGACCCGGTCGGCAAGCAGAGCTTCGACAAGACCGGCTGCGACGTTGCCAAGTCGACACTGGCCAGGGCCGGGATTCCCTATGCCAACCTGGCCAGCGGGCAGGGCGCGGTGACCATCGGCACGGCGCGGCTCGAACCCGGCGATCTCAAAACCTACGGCGCCCGGCTGAGCGAAGCGGTGACCGCCGCCGGCTATCCCGCCAAGGCCGATCCGGCGCGGATCGACAAGCTGCGCGTGGTCGCGATCCTGACCTGGCTCGTCCTCTTGGTGACCATGGTCTACGGCCCGATCGCGGCGCTGCTGGTCGAACTGTTCCCCAGCCGGATCCGCTACACCTCGATGTCGCTGCCCTATCATATCGGCAACGGCTGGTTCGGCGGGTTCCTGCCGACCACCGCCTTCGCCATGGTCGCGGCGACCGGGGATATCTACTACGGGCTGTGGTACCCGATCGTGATCGCGGCGCTGACGCTGGTGGCGGGGCTGCTGTTCCTGCCCGAAACTTTCCAGCGCAGCATCGACGACTGATCAGCCCGCCAGGCTGGCAATCCACCGCCCGATCTTGGCCTCCAGCACCGGCAGCGGCAGCGCGCCGCTGCCCAGCACCTGGTCGTGGAACGCCCTGATGTCGAACCGCGCGCCCAGCTTGCCTTGCGCCTCGCGGCGCAGCCGCTGGATGGTCATGGCGCCGATCTTGTAGCTCAGCGCCTGGCCCGGCCAGACGATGTAGCGCTCGACCTCGGCAGTGGCATCGCTGCGGCCGATGCCGGAATTGGCCAGCATGTAGGCAATCGCCTCGTCGCGGCTCCAGCCTTTGGCGTGGATCCCGGTATCGACCACCAGCCGCATCGCCCGCAGCATCTCGTCGTCGAGCGTGCCCCAGTGCTGCAGCGGATCCTTGTAGAAGCCCATTTCATAGCCCAGCGTCTCGGCATAGAGCGCCCAGCCTTCGCCAAACGCGGTGCTGCCGCCAAAGCGCTGGAAATCGGGCAGCGCGGCATTTTCCTGGGCCAGGCTGATCTGGAAGTGATGACCCGGCACCCCTTCGTGCATGTAAAGCGTTACCACGCTGGTCAGGAAGCGACTGGGGAGGTCATAGGTGTTGTAATAGAACAGCCCGGGGCGCTGGCCATCGGGCGAGCCGTGGTAATAGGTACCGCCGGCCTCATACTTCTCATGCAAGCCCGGCTGGGGTTCGATCAGCAGCGCGGTTTTGGGCACCTTTCGAAAGTACTTCGGGATCTCGGCATCGACCGCCCGGGCGGCATCGGCAAAGGCCCGGCCCAGCTCCTCGCGGCTCTTGGGATGATAGCGCGGATTGCTGCGAACCTCGTCGAAAAAGCTCCGCAGCGTGCCCTTGAAGCCAAGCTTCAGGCGGACCGCGTCCATGTCACGCTGGATCCGGGCGACTTCGGAGAGGCCGAGCTGGTGCACCGTTTCAGGTTCGAGCCGCATATTGGTGTGGCGGGCAATCGCCTGGGCATAGAGCCCGGCGCCGCCCTTCATCGCCGAGAGGCCGACCGCCTCGCGCGCTTCGGGCAGGTATTCGTTTTCCAGGAAGTCGCGCAGGCGGCGGTAAGCGGGTTTGATCCCGCTCGTCACCGCGCTTTGATAGCGCCTGCGCAGTTGGCTGCGGTTGCCCGCAGGTATGGCAGCGGGAAAGCTCAGTACCGGCGAAACGAACTGCGATTCGGCCAGGCTCTGGGCGAGCAGGGCATCGATCTGGGCGATCATGTTGGCGGTCGCCAGACGGCTCTCCACCACGCCGCTGGCCAGTCCCTGGCGGAACCGCGCGATGGCGTTGTCGAGCACCTCGGGAAAAGTCTCGAGCAGTGCGAGATTGTGGCGGTAGTCTTGCTCGCTCTCGTAACGCGCCGCTCCGGGTTTTGCCATCAGCGCGGGGAATTCGATGTGCAGCCCGCCAAAGTGGTTTAACGGCCGCACGGCTGTCAGCGCGATCATGTCGGGGCGCTGCCACAACGCGTCCTCGCGCCGGACGAACTGGAACGCATCGTATGAGATCTGCCGCTCGGGACTAAGCCGGGCGCGGTCGATCCGCCCCAGCGCCTTGAGGCTTTGGGTAACGCTGGCCCGCAAGGCGCGCAGATGCTGGTCGGTGTAGAGCAGGCGGAACGCCGCCAGGTTGGGCGCGCCGCCGCGATAGATCGGCGTTGTCGGCTCCAGCGCTTCCTCGCGCCGGGCATCGTCGCGCAGCAGCGCCATCAACCGCGCGTCTTCGCCCGTTGCTGCCCCTGCGGCTGGGGCCGGCAGGGCCAGCGCGGCGCCAGTGCTGGCGAGCAGGCCGGCGGTGAACCGCCGCCGGCTGATCTGCAGCATCATGGTTCGCCCCAGGTTCTGGTCCGGTACCATTTGGTGATGATGTATTTGACGCCGGTCACCACTGGCAGCCCGGCGTGCAGCGTCGCCTGGTTGGGCATGCCATCGGGCAGCACGTTGTTCCACGCCAGGATCACCCCCTGCTGCGGCGGGATCGAGGCGCGCAGGAGCGGAAATTCGGTCTCGCCGCCTGCGGCGACGTCGTTGAGATAGATCATCGCGGTGGTCGCCCGCTGGCCGCCGCGACGGGCTTCGTCGGGCCAATAGTCAGCCAGGGTCCAGAACGCGTCGTGGTGCTGGCGGAACTCCTGGCCCGGCTGATAGCGCTGGCCCTGGATGGTCTCACCCCATTCGCGGGGCAGGCCAACGAAGTCGCAAATGCGTTGCTCGATGTCCTTTACAAAAGGATCGCCTGGATCGAAATTGGCCGAGGACGAGGTTCGCCAGGTTTCGGCATAGCCGTGGCTGAGCAGCCCCGAAGGTTCGGCCGCGGCATCGATCAGGGCGATCAGCCGGGCGCATTCGTCCGCGCTCAGGAAAGCGCCGCGGGTCCAGATATCGGCGGCTTCGACCGGGACCTTGTAGATCCCTGGTCCATCATCGAGCCAATCGCGCACCCGCGCTGCGGTTTGCGCCAGTGCCGCCTGATCGGGGTTCGGGGGTGGGGCCGGTTCGCTCACCGTTGTTGGCCTAACTTTTCCCGCGCCGGGAGCAAGCGCTTTTGCGGCTTGCGGCTGGCGTTTCAATGGGTAAGTTCGCGTTCCATGGAAACCGCATCCGCTTCCGCCGATCGCTATTCGCGCGGCGCCGTCATTCTGCACTGGCTGATTGCCGTGCTGATCGTGCTCAACTTCATCGGCGCGGCAGTGGCCGAGGAGTTGCCAAAGGCCGAGGCAGCGCAATTGATGGCCAACCACAAGGCCAACGGTATCATCATCCTGTTGCTCACCCTGGTGCGGATCGGGTGGCGCTTCGCCCGGCCGGTGCCGCCACTGGTCGAAACGCTCAAGGCCTGGGAGGCCGCGGTAGCCAAGGTCACCCACGGGTTGTTCTATTTCCTGATGCTGGCGATCCCGGTGGCGGGCTGGGGGCTGCATTCGGCTGCGTCGGGGGGCAAGCCGGTCAGCGTGTTCGGGCTGTTCGCCATGCCGGCGCTGCCGGTCGGCCACGACAAGCCGACGATCGAGGTGTTCTACGAAGCGCATGAGATCACCGCGACGCTGATGTTCCTGCTGTTTTTCCTGCATGTCGGCGCGGCGCTCAAGCATCAGTTCTTTGACAAGGACGGGACGATGCGGCGGATGCTGCCCTGGATGAAATAGGGGCAGGACGAGCTTTCCGGAAACAGGAAACCCCCGCATCGCTGCGGGGGTTTCTGCGCTCAGGTAGGAGGGACACCTACCAGAAGAAGTTGTTGATCACATCGACCACTTCGCCGCTGTAGATATCGACCAGCAGCGCGTCGTCGTAATAGCGCACCCAGCGATAGGGGCCGTAGGCATCGGGCAGGCGGTAGTACGACGGATTGCCGATCCAGTAGCGCTGGCTATAGAACAGCGAATCCAGGAAGAACCCGACGTTTAGCCGCCGATAGCTGTAATGCCGGTAGGGCGAATAGTACGATCCAAGGTTGTAGTAATGCGGGTAGTGCTGGCGATGCGAGTACCAGTTGTAACGGTGGTTGCTGCGCCAGCGGTTGTCCCAGCGGCGGTGATCGCGGTTGCGGTCGTTCCAGCCGTGGCGGTTGTTGTCGCGGTAGCGGTCGCCATCGCGGTGCCGGTCATTGTCGCGGGTGCGGTCCGAGCCGTTCCAGCCGTGCGAGCTGGAACCCGAGCCCGAACTCCAGCTGCCATCGCGGCGGCCATCACCGTCGCGGCGACCATCGCGGCCGCGCCGTCCGTCATCATCGCGCGAGCCGCCGCCGCTCCAGCGCGAGCTGCCGGTTGTTGCGGGTACCTGGGTGGCGGGTGCGGTGCCGCCCTGCCAGCTGCGGCCATCGCGGTCGCTGCGGCCGTCAGCGCCGCGCCGATCGTCGCCACTGCTGCGCGCCTCGCGGTTGCCGCGGCCTTCCCAGTTGCGGGTGTTGCCGCCATCACGGCCCCAGGTGGCGCGGCTCGGCGCCTGCGGGGTGGCTGCCTGCGCGGGCGGAGCACTGCGCTGCGACCACTGGGCCTGCGGAGCGGGCTGCGGGGCCGGGGCCTGGCCGCGCTGCTGCCAGCCGCCGCCACCGTCACCTCCGCTACGCGCGTTGTCACCGCTGCGCGCGTTGTCACCGCGCGAGCCGCCGTCGTTGCGGCCACCGCCATTGCCGCGGGAACCGCCGCCGTCTTCTCGCGCACCGCGCCAACCGCCGCGGTTGCCATTGTCCTGCGCCTCGGCAATCGCCGGCAGCGACAAGCTTGCCAGCGCGAGGGCCAGTGCCGAAAGGCGCGATACGTTGTTCAGTTTGACGGCCATAGCCGTATCTCCATCCCATGCGCCGCGAGGGGGGTGCGGCGACGTTGGTGCAAGAGCTACCCGATTCGCGCTGTCGGTAGGGTGAATGGGATTGTAAGGTTTGGGTTCAGGTTGGGAGTAGGGGGTGTCATGCGAGACTTGACGGAGTGTGCGTCATGCGATTCATGACGGAAATATGGCCCTATCCATGCACCCCTCGATCTTCGTCCACCCCGGCCCGTGGCTGAAGGAGGAGATCGTCAAGCCCCATGGTCTGACGGTAACACAGGTTTCCGAATTGCTAGATGTCAGCCGCCTGAACATGAGCCTGTTTCTCAACGGCCGCGCCAGCCTCTCTGCGGTCATGGCGCTGCGCATTGAAAAGGCCTTCGGGATTTCGGCGGACACGCTGCTGCGGATGCAGGCGGCCTATGACTTGGCCCAGGCACGGCTGCGCGAAGGGGAACTGGGGTTGGAGCGGGTGAAGAGGGTGGCTTGACCGGTGAAAATTGGTCGAATCGCAGGCTAATTGATCGGATTTGGAAGGATTCTTGTCTGAGAATACAGCCAAAACGAACGGTAGTGTCTCAGTTTGAATTTCGGCTTTGAAGGCGTTTGATGATCGCATCGAGCTGGCGACTGATATGCCAGAGAAGCCCCGTTGCACCCCCGATCAGAATAATGGTCCAATCCATCTAACCCGCCCTCTTTCTGTAAGGCCCGCGCTTTGCGGGAGCCGGTGCCAGCTCGTCAATCTTGGCAACCACGTCCTCAAGCGACCATAGCCGGTCGGTAATCCCCGCTGCCATAGCAGGCGACATGCGCAGCGTCTTGTGAATGCGGGTGAAGTTGTAGAACACGAAATAGAGCGCCAGCGCGTGAATGTGGTTGTCGAGCTTCTTGGAGAAGGCGTTGGTCAACCGGGTGAAGCGGCGCATCGACATGCGCATGGTGAGGTTCTGGCGCTCTACATAGGACGTGCTGACATGGGCAATGTCCGGGTTGCCTTCCACGCGATGCTTGCGGGCACCGACGCACTCTGCCGGGCTGTAGCGGCCCGGTGCGGTGATCGTCGGGCCGTAGAGCTTAACAAGCTGGGCAAAGTCCACATCGCCGCCGAATGCGCCTTCAACGGCTTCAAGGTAGGCCTTGTGCCCGTCCGTGGTAAGCTGGACGCGGTTAGCGAGGCGGGCCTGTAGATCGTCCATCAACACCATCGCACTTTCGCCAGAACGGTCTCCAACATAGAATGACACGATCAGCTTGGTATCGGCGTCCAGCGCGGTCCAGGTCCACACGTCGCCAGCGCCTTCCGGTGCGGCCTTGGCGGTCGCCACGTTCTTGGCCTTGGCATGGCAGAACGACCAAATTTCGTCGCACTGGATGCGACTCGCCTTCACGTTGCGAACGGTATAGTCATGCAGGATCAGGCAGGCCTCGCCAGCTTCAACTAGCAGCTTGGAAACCGTGTTGATCGACACGTCGGCAACGCGGCTGATCGAGCGCATGGACGATCCCTCGCACAGCATGGCGAGAATTTGGACGCGCTTGGAGAGGGGCAGTTTGTTCATATGTTTTGTGTATGAACTTTTATGCTTAGGGTCAAGTGAAATCGTCATGCTTGCACTTTCGTTTGTGCTGGCATATGCTAGCACACTTGATGATGCAAGCAGAGGTTCCTATGAGCGAGAAAGACCCCAAGAAGGTAGCAGCCGGAAAGGCGCGTATGAAAGCGATGTCGCCTACCGAGCGCCGTGACAATGCGCGACTGGCCGCAGAGGCCCGTTGGTCCGCCGATCTTCCAATGGCCGATTTTGAAGGCACGTTTAACATAGGCCAAGTCGAGTTGTCCGCAGCGGTTCTACGCGACGAAACTCGCATTATCACGCAGGCCACTTTCCTTCGTGCTTTGGGGCGGTCTCGCTCACCGAAAGCCGGGACGGGGGTGCTTTCTACAGTCGACGAACTACCCTTCTTTTTGCAGGCAGATGCTCTAAAATCGTTCATTGACAGTGACTTGACCGAGTCGACCAAACCAATTTTTTACCGCACAAAGAAAGGTGGGAAGGGGGTTGGCTACAACGCAAGGTCGCTGAAAAAGGTAGCCGAGGTCTACCTCCAATTTCGTGATGCCAGCCTACGCGCAACAGGAAAAATTCCCGCGCGCTATGAGGGAATGATTCTCGCCGCTGACACACTAATTCGCGCATTGGCCGAGATCGGCATCGTCGCTTTGGTCGACGAAGCAACCGGCTTTCAAGAAGTTCGCCAACGTCACGCTTTGCAGGACATTTTGGATGCTTTCTTGCTGAAAGAGCTGGCAGCATGGGCGAAGCGGTTCCCCGACGATTTTTACAAGGAAATCTATCGCCTAAGGGGATGGGAATGGCGCGGACGCAAATTCAATCCCCCCCAAGCGGTCGCCGGTTACACGACGGATTTCGTTTATGAGCGCCTTGCACCAGGCATCCGTGAAGAGTTGGAAAAGCGAATGCCCAAAGACAGCGGTGGCAAGAGGAAGGGACGACTGCACCAGCTTTTTACCGAGGACATTGGCCACCCAGCCCTAGCCCAACATCTCCATGCTGTGATCACGTTGATGAAGGCTTCAAAGAACTGGAATCAGTTCAAGCTCATGTTGGATATGGCGCTACCAAAGCGCGGAACGACGCTTCAACTGCCTTTCGTCGAGGACGATTGACCCCACCGTTTCGCCGCCGCCGCTCGGGCTATCTCGGCCCGGCGCTCCGGCGTCATGTTCTCCGCGCGCTTCTTGCCGCCCAAGCTGCCAAGCTGGGCGGCAGCGCTCTTGGTCCGATCGGGCGTGTCCTCAATCTCGCCAGTGGCGATCTTTCCGATCATCACGGCAAGGCCGATAGCGTCGGCTGGTCGTTTTTCTCCGCGTGGTCCTTTAGGCATCAGTCGCACTCGATTTCGTTGAGACCGCTGGTCCATATCCACGGATCAGAGCAGATGATTTTGCCGTTCAGCGTGACATCAAAGCCAATGAGATACTCGTGGCCCCCGACCAAATTCGCAGCCAGCGCCGTCGAAGCGGTTCCGAGTGCTAGACCTAAAGCCACACCAGCCACAAATTTGCGCATACTGCCTCCATGCTTTCCGCTAAGCATATAGGCGATACGGCTGGAATGCGATAGGCTGGCGCGTCAAAATTCAAACTGAGACACTACCAAACGAACCTATGAGTTGTGATCGAACTCCGATGTGATAGATTTTCCGCGTGACCGTTGTTGAATCCCTGACCACACCCCATCCGGCCAAACTCTCGGTCGAGGACTTCCTCATGCTCGACCGGGCAGGGGCATTCCAGTCCTATGCCAAGACGGAACTGATCAATGGAACGATCTACGTCGTGAATGCCCAGTACAGTGCCCACATGAAGGCAAAAGTGCGGCTGCTCCGCCGACTGGCCGATGCTTGCGACATGCAGGGACGCGGGATGGAGGCCTGGTCGGAGGGCGCGGTGGCGATGGAGCCGTCGAGCATGCCGGAGCCGGACATTTTCATTGCCACGGCAATCCCCGAGGATGGCCCGGTTCCCCGAGAGAACGTGATGCTGGTTGTGGAAATCAGCGATACCACACAAGCTTTCGACCTCGGCAAGAAGGCACGGCTCTACGCCCAGAGCGGGATCGCAGAATACTGGGTGGTCGATCTCAAGGCGAAACTGATCCATCGCAAATGGTCGCCCGGACCCACTGGCTATGGCGCCGGAAACGAGGTCAGACTGGGCGACAGGATCGAAGCGGCGACGATCACGGGGCTGGCGGTTGAGACCGAGGGTCTCTGAAGAAGCCGGTGACTTTGCGGCTCGATCAGGACGTGGTCGAATGGTTCAAGAGCCACGCGCCCGAGGACGGCTATCAGACCGAAATCAACCGGGTGCTGCGGCGCTATGTGGCGGGGGCGGCTTTATGCGGTGTCCATTTTGAACCGTTTTGACCAATTCAATCCCTGTGTTAGATTTGCGACATGACCGAGCAGGTTCCCCTGACAACTTCGCCCTTGCCGTACCGGCTAACGGTTGAGGACTTCTTCCGGCTCGACGCCGCGGGTGCGTTCGAGGGCTATGGCAAGACCGAACTGATCCGGGGGGAGGTCTTTTACATGAATGCCCAACACAGGCCGCACGCGCGGATGAAAGGTCAGTTGCATCTTGAACTGGTGCAAGCGCTAAGCAAATTGAAGACTGGCCTCGATGTCCTGATCGAAGCCACAGTCTCGATGCCTCCGCATAGCGCCCCGGAGCCCGATCTGATCCTTACGAGCGAGCCCGATGGCGAGGGGCCGGTCCCGATCGCGTCAGTTCGCCTGCTGGTTGAAATTGCCGACTCCACCCAGAAGAACGATCTGAAGGTAAAGGCCGGGCTCTATGCCGAGAACGGCGTGCCTGAGTACTGGGTGGTCGATCTCAAGGCCAAACGGGTCCACCGAATGTGGTCGCCTGGGGCGGATGGCTATGCCGAGCGCGACGAGGCCGCGCTAGGCGGGCGGATTGAGTCGGCGACGATTGCCGGGTTGGCGGTGGACCTGCCGGCCTTGCGCTAATTCCAAATCTCAAAGTGCCTGACTCACTTTTCCCTTCCCCGCCCTTCGGCAGGCTCAGGAGGGAAGGGTCGGGGATGGGGGAGCGTGGCCGATAGGCCGAGCGTCCATGCAGGCGTGGAGCCCCCACCCCAACCCCTCCCCGACGGGGAGGGACTTCATGGGTTCCGATCAACGAGACATAGTAAAAGCCCTCGCCCGCCGCCCAGGGCTCTCCCGCCCGGTCAAGAAGCCGGTGACTTTGCGGCTCGATCAGGACGTGGTCGAATGGTTCAAAGGCCACGCACCGGAGGTTGGCCATCAGACCGAGATCAACCGGGTGTTGCGGCGGTACGTGGCGGGGGTTGGGCGGTGAAGAACTCTAACGAGCCACGATCTTAGTTAGTTCAGTCTGCCACCAATCGATCGCATCGCTGAATATGTCCCGAACATCGTCGCCTGCTCGATAGCCTTGCATTCTTGGCCGATAAACATCCTCGGACAACCAATCCAATGATTCGAATTTCTCTTGAGCACCAATTTCACTTTCCATCGGGAATCGCTCGATCAAAATTGGAAGCAGTCCACCATCGTGGGCAGATGAAGCATATTCCTTCAAAATGCTGTTTCGTTCCTGATCAATGAAATCGCGAAATATTTGATGTTCAGGCGCATCCGAGTTCCAGACTCGAAATTGGGCCTCGATTTTCTGTTTGAGGTCAGGGTGCTCCGCAGAATCGACTTTATGCAAAACATGGCCAACGGCCCTCAAGAGGGCAACAGCGCCAACCCAATGCACTCGCCAAATATCCCTATCATCCTCATTTTCAATTAATTTAAGAGCGATTTTGCAATCCTGCAGAACGGTTAAAGCGACAAGCGACATTCCCAATCACCTCGTCAACTTCTTATACGCCAACCGCGTCGGCCGATCCGCCGCATCGCCCAGTCTGCGCCGCTTGTCGTCCTCATAGGCGGCAAAGTTGCCTTCGAACCACTCGAC
>JANOGS010000163.1:0-2361 GCA_031414115.1 Novosphingobium sp.
CTGCTGCGCTGCGTTCTCGTGCTCGGAATTGCCTTTGCCGGCTGCATCGCCTTTGCCGACGAGATCTTCGGCTTCCTGGTTCGCCCGCTGACCGCCGCGTTCCCGCCGGGGCAGGGCAAGCTGATCTACACCCAGCTCTACGAGGCGTTCTTCGTCGAGATCAAAGTGGCGCTGTTCGCGGCCTTCTTCGTCTCGTTCCCGGTGCTCGCCAACCAGCTCTGGGCCTTCGTTGCCCCTGGGCTTTACGCCAAGGAAAAGAAGGCGTTCCTGCCGTTTCTGCTCGCCACCCCGGTGTTGTTCATCGCCGGCGCGGCACTGGCCTATTACGTGGTGATGCCCACCGCGTTCAAATTCTTCCTGACCTTCGAGGGCGAGAAGGGCGGCTTGCAGATGGAAGCCCTGCCCGGGACCAGCAATTACCTCGGCCTGGTGATGCAGTTCATCCTCGCTTTCGGGATCAGCTTCCTGCTGCCGGTACTGCTGCTGTTGCTCAACCGCGCCGGGATCGTCAGTCGTGCCCAGCTGAGCAGCGCGCGGCGCTATGTGATCGTCGGCATGGCGATCCTGGCGGCGGTGGTCACCCCGCCCGATGTGGTCTCGCAATTGCTGCTGTTGATCCCGCTGATACTGCTGTTCGAAAGCGCGCTGGTGGTGATGTGGTTTACCGAGCGGCGGGCGGTGCGGGAGAGCTCGACCGGGCAATCCGCCCCCGCCGGAGGGGGCTAGGGGCGCCACGCCGGCCCTGTGGCCCGAGCCCCCACCGTCAGCGCTGCGCGCTGCCACCTCCCCCGGTGGGGGAGGATTTTTGATCCCGCACCAGCCGTCCGTTGACATAGACCTGTAACACCTTGGTCTCGCGCAGCTCCGACGGGCTCGCCAGCAAGGGATCGCGGTCGACGAACAGGAAGTCCGCCCGCTCGCCCTTGACTAGCCGCCCAAAGCGGCCCTCGGCGAACCCGGCATAGGCGCCGTTCGCGGTATAGGCGGCCAGCGCCTCCTCGCGGGTCACCCGCTCCTGCACTTGCCAGCCGCCAAACGGCTGACCGTCGGGTCCTTGGCGGGTGATCGCCGCCGCCCAGCCGGCCCAGGGATCCGGCAGTTCTGCCGGCGCGTCGGAGCCAAACGCCAGCTTCGCGCCGGTCGCTTGAACCGACTTCCAGGCATAGGCCCCCGCCAGCCGCCCCTGCCCAAGCCGGGCTTCGGCCATGGTCCGGTCCGTGGTCTGGTGGCCCGGCTGCATCGAGGCGATGATCCCGTGCTGGCCGAACCTTGCAACATCGCCGGGATCGATATGCTGGGCATGCTCGATCCGCCAGCGCCGGTCGCCGCCATAGGTCGGCGCGAGGTCCGAGATCGCGGTCAGCACGGCGGCATTGGCTTCGTCGCCGATGGCATGAACCGCGACCTGGAACTTGTCGATCGCGGCGCGGCTCATCAGGTTCTTGAGCGGGATATCGGCGGTGATCCGCCGGCCCCTGGAACCGGGGGCATCGGCATACGGAGCCTTGAGGCTCGCCCCGCGCGAACCCAGCGCGCCGTCGGCGACGAGCTTGACGCCATTGAGGCGCAGCCGATCATCATAGAGCCACGGGCTTGGGCCAGGCCCGCCGATCAGCTCCATCGCCTCGGTCCCGGCGGCATAGGCCATGATCCGCAGCCGCAGCCGGCCATGGTCGCCGGCGCGGCGAAAGGCCTGCCAGTCCTCGATTGTCGTGCCCATATCGGCGACCGCGGTCACCCCGCGGGCGAGCAGCAGGTCCTGCGCCGTGGCGAGTGCGAGGTCGCGGTCCTCGGGGCGGGCCCTGGTTTCGACCGGTGAGCCGGTTGCGGAGGAATCGCGGCTCAGCACGGCGAAGCCCAGCTTTGTGAGGTGAACGTGGCTGTCGATCATTCCCGGCAGCAGCACCCGGCCCTTGCCGTCGATCAGGTAGTCGGGGCGCCCTGGGCGCTTGTCGCCGCGATGCAGCACCTGCTTGATCCGTCCGTCTGCGGCGATCACCAGCCCGGTGAACCGGTCGAGCCCGCCGGTGTCGTCGATGGTGATCCCCTCGACATTGTCGACCAGGGTATCGGCGAGCGCGGGGGCAGAGAGGAGCAGGGCAACCAGGCTAAGCCAAATCCTCCCCCCTTGGGGGAGGTGCCGAGCGGAGCGAGGCGGAGGGGGATTGGGGCGGGTCGCTAGCGTTGTGACCCTATCCCCCTCCGTCAGCCCTGCGGGCTGCCACCTCCCCCAGAGGGGGAGGATCTTCTTGCCCATCACGCCGTGCCCTTCCTGGGCAACCGCCGGACCAGCGCCGAGGTATCCTGCCGCCCGCCGCCCAGCGCCTGGACCTCGGCATAGAACTGGTCGATCAGCGCGGT
>JANOGS010000164.1:0-6264 GCA_031414115.1 Novosphingobium sp.
GTCTATCGCCAAGGCGACATCTGCCGGGTCCACGGTGACCGTCCGGCCTGCGAGCATTCGCTGTCGTTGACGCTGGGCTATGGCGACGATCTGACCAGGCCGAGCGAGGTTGCGAGGCGCCCGGTCACCCCACCGTTCGAGCGCGCCGATGCGGCCTTTGCCGCTGACGAGGATGCCCGCGCGGTGGCGATGCTGGCGGGCGACGCGGTGCTATACCAGGGCGTCCACCACCACCACGGCCGCACCGTGCCCAACCCCAACCGCTGGTCGGCGCACCTGTTCCTGCACTGGGTGGCCAAGGACGGGCCGTTCGCCGATCAGGCGTTCGACGGGCAGCGGGTGCCCGATCGGGTCGAGTTCTGAAGCCATGGCGATGCAGAATCCCGCAAGCCTCTCTGCTGCCGACGCCGCCAACGAGCTGATGCGCCTGGCCAAAGCGATTGCGCATCACAACCGGCTGTATCATGCCGAGGATTCGCCCGAGATTGCCGACGCCGAATATGACGCGCTGGTGCGGCGCAATGCCGAACTGGAGGCGGCGTTCCCGGATCTGATCCGCGATGATAGCCCGAGCCGCACCGTCGGCCACGCGGTCGCCGCCTCGCCGCTCGCCAAGGTCCGGCATGAGCAGCGGCTGTTCAGCCTCGACAATGCCTTTTCGGAAGAGGACGTCGCCGATTTCGTCGCCAAGGTCCGGCGCTTCCTGGCGCTGGGTGAGGATGTGGCACTGATCATGACCGCGGAGGACAAGATCGACGGGCTGTCGTGCGCGCTGCGTTACGAGGCTGGCAAGCTGGTCCGCGCCGCAACCCGCGGCGACGGCGAAGTGGGTGAGGATGTCACGGCGAATGTCCGCTTCATCGCCGATGTGCCGCAGCAATTGCGCGGAAATGTGCCCGAAGTGTTTGAGGTGCGCGGCGAAGTTTACATGTCGAAACAGGATTTTGCTGCACTCAATGCTGCGCAGCATGAAAGCGGCGGAAAGATTTTCGCCAACCCGCGCAACGCCGCCGCGGGATCGCTGCGGCAAAAGGACGCCGCGGTCACCGCCAGCCGCCCACTGCGCTTCCTCGCCTGGGGCTGGGGCGCGGCGAGCGAGGTGCCCGAGCAAAGCCAACAGGCAATGATGCAACGGATCGCAGAGTGGGGCGTGCCGGTTTCACCGCTGCTGGCGCGGTGCGACAGCGTTGCGGCGATGATCGCGCACTACCGTGCGATCGAGCGCCGCCGCGCCGAGCTGGGCTATGATATCGACGGGGTGGTCTACAAGCTCGACCGGCTCGACTGGCAGGAGCGGCTGGGTTTCGTTGCCAAGGCGCCACGCTGGGCGATTGCGCACAAGTTCCCTGCGGAACGGGCCGAGACTGTGCTTGTCGGGATCGATATCCAGGTTGGCCGCACCGGCAAGCTCACCCCGGTCGGGCGGTTGACCCCGGTGACCGTCGGCGGAGTGGTGGTTTCCAACGTCACCTTGCACAACCGCGACGAGATTGCGCGGCTGGGGGTGCGGCCGGGCGACCGGGTGGTGATCCAGCGCGCCGGCGATGTGATCCCGCAAGTGGTCGAGAACCTGACCCGGGACGAGCCGCGCGAGGCCTATCGCTTCCCCGATCACTGCCCCGAATGCCAGTCCGAAGCCGTCGCCGAGGAGGGCGAGGTCGATGTCCGCTGCACTGGCGGGCTGATCTGCCCGGCGCAGCGCACCGAGCGGCTCAAGCACTTCGTCAGCCGCGCCGCGCTCGATATCGAGGGGCTGGGCGAGAAGACCATCGCCGAGTTCTTCGCAGCAGGCTGGCTGGAAAGCCCGACTGACATCTTCCGCTTGCACCAACGCCGCGCCGCGATCCTTGAACGCGAGGGCTGGAAGGACAAGTCGGTGGACAACCTGTTGGCAGCGATCGAAGCCAAGCGCGCGCCCGACGCCGCGCGGCTGTTGTTCGGGCTCGGGATCCGTCATGTCGGAGCGGTGACGGCGCGCGATCTGCTCAAGCGATTTGTGACGCTGGAGAAGTTGCGCGAGACGGTGAGAATGGCAAATGAAGCGCCAACAGAACAAAATGCCGAAGCCATATACGGTGCGAGTTTTGATCTCCTAGCAATCGATGGCATCGGTCCCACCGTGGTCGAAGCACTGGGCGATTTCTTCCATGAGCCGCACAATCTCGCGGTGTGGAAGGACCTGCTGAGCGAAGTCGCCCCGCCGCCCCATGTGGTCGAGACCAGGGACAGCGCGGTGGCGGGCAAGACCGTGGTGTTCACCGGCGCGCTGGAGACGTTGAGCCGCGACGAGGCCAAGGCCCAGGCCGAACGGCTGGGCGCGCGGTCGGCGGGGACGGTTTCAGCCAAGACCGACCTGGTGGTGGCCGGGCCGGGCGCGGGCTCGAAGCTCAAGAAGGCTCAGGAACTCGGGATCGCGGTGATCGACGAGGCCGCCTGGGCGGAGATTGTGCGGGCTGCGGGGTGAGCCGCGCGGCGCCTCTTGTCTGCCGTTATCTGCAATTGTTGCCATTCCCGCGCGGAGTGCAAGTGGGAGTAGGCGTCGGGGTAGGCGTGGACGTCGGGGTAGGCGTCGGCGTTGGAGTTGGGGTAGGGGTTGGGGTAGGAGTCGAAGTTGGCGTAGGGGTAGGAGTCGAAGTTGGCGTAGGGGTCGGATTGCTTCCACTTGATGACGAATTGCCCGACGAACCGCCCGAGCCTGTCGAACTGCTCGGTTCGAAATTCATGTTGTAAAGCGCGCTGGACTGGCTTGCGCCGGCCGCGCCAATGTTCCCTCCCAGCGACAGCGAGGCCGCACCCATGCCCAGACCGACAACAGCAACGATCATGCCGTATTCCGCAGCAGAGGCACCGGACGTATCCAGCAGAAACCGGTAGGTACTTTTCTTCATGGCAATGCAGCTCGCTTCTAATAGAACAACTCTATTGTGCGGCCCACGCTAACTGCCTGTAACCGGCAGATTGTTCTCGATGCTTAACTTAAGTTAGTGACTGACGCAAACACAGCCCAAGAGTTCTGCAGAGCGATATTTTTTATCGTTAATTGTTAGTTGTTTAAGTGTATGACGAAGGGCCTCGTAGTGGCGGAGCGCTTGACCCCGCCGAGCCTTGCCGAAATGCTGACGCGCCGACACCTTGGGTGGCAGCGCTTCAGTAGAGCGAACCGAAATGAATCGCACGCGCCTTCGGGCACTCATGGTCATGGCAATAAGCGCCGAACTGGTGCTGATTCTGGTGCTTGCGCTACGCTAACCACGCCGGTCGACCCCGGCCGACCATTCGCGTGCGGCGGCGGACTGGCTGGATTGCGCCCACTGCTGCGGATTGGCGACGATCCAGCGGAAGTATTCGATATCCTCCAGCGTCAGCCGCCGGTCAAAGCGCAGTCCGGCCCGGCCACCACGCGCCCAGGCGAGCGAGCAGAAGCCGCGGCGTTCCTCGAACCGCAATTCGGCCGAAGCGCCCACTGTCAGCGGGGCATCGCAGCGGATCTTGGCCCCGCTCGCCGAAATATCGTCGATCAGGCACGGCACGGTGGCATGGGCCATGACCAGCGTCCCCGGCACGCCCAGCAACAGCCGCGCGGTGCCGCGCTGGCCCTGTTTGCCGCCCAGGTTTCCGAACAGTTTGGTCATTGTCGCCGGGTCTAGGCGAAATCTGTTAAGAACGCTCCTGCGCTTGCGGGATTGGTGCGTGCGTCCGCCGGACTGCCACGATCAGCACCCCGAGCAGCGCGATTGCCGCACCGATGATCATCCGGGTGTCGAGCTTGTCGCCCAGGAAGGCGACCCCCAGGGCGATCGTGGCGAGCGGGGTGATCAGGGTCAGCGGGGCGAGCAGATTGGCCTCGTAGCGGACAATCAGCACATAATAGAGCGTGTGGGCGACGACCGAGACGATCAGCGCGGAGAACAGCAGCACCACCAGGAACGGCCAGCCCGCTGCCACCGCGTGCTGCCAGCCGTCGCGCTCGAGCAGCACGGTAAGCGGGGTCAGCATGGCAAGGCCGGTAAGCCCGAGCCAGGCTTGAAAGCGCAGCGGGGCGATTTCGTCCATCTGCTTGGCCAGCACCGCGCCCAGCGATCCGGCAAAGGCACAGCCCAGCACCAGCAGCAGGCCGGCTGAAATCGCGAAGCCCGGTTGCCAGACCACCAGCAGCACCCCCACCAGCGTCAGCGCAATGCCCAGCGCGCGGCGCCAGTGGATCCGCTCGCCCAGCATCAGCACCGATAGCAGCGTGGTGATCGGCACCCCGGCCTGGATCACGATTGCCGCGGCCGAGGCGGTGACCGTCTGCAGCGCGATGAACATCAGCGCGAACGATCCGCCGCCCAGCAGCGAGCAGACCGTCACGATCCGCCAGGCCGGGCGCGGCATTGGCAGCAGCCAGGGCAGGGTGACCAGCACCACGATCCCGAAGCGCAGCGCGGCATAGAACAGCGGCGGCACCTCCCAGGTCGAGATCACGACCTTGCTCAGCACCGAGTTGAGCGCCCAGACCAGACAGATCGCTACCAGCATCAGGAAATCTCGCAGGTTCATGCGGCGAGGCCGCGCTTGCGCAGCCACAGGATCGACCAGTCACCCGTGACCAGCCGCGCCGCCAGCCTGAGGCCTGCGCGGCGGCAGGCGCGGCGGACCTGGGCTTCCTGGCTCTCGAGCAGGCCTGCCATCAGCAGGTGGCCGCCGGGGACCATGGCCTTGGCGAAATCCGGGGCCATGCCGATCAGCGGCCCGGCGAGGATGTTCGCGCAGATCAGATCATAGGGTCCGCGTGCCTTGAGCAGCGGGTGGTCCATCCCATCGGCGACCAGCATGGTCAGCTCACCGGAGCGGGCGCCGAGCGCTACGTGATTGGCTGCTGCGTTCTCTGCGACCACATCGACGCAGACCCGGTCGATGTCGCTCGCAGTGGCCAAGGCTCGCGGCCACAGGTGGAGCGCGGCGAAAGCAAGCAGGCCGGTGCCGGTGCCGATATCGGCGCAGTTGCGCACCACCAGTCCTTGCGCCTTCATCGTGCTGAGCATCGCCAGGCATCCGGCGGTGGTGGCGTGCTGGCCGGTACCGAAGGCCTGGCTGGCGGGGATGCAGAAGTTTCGCACCTGCGGCTCGTCCAGCGGCGGATGCTCGGGCGTGTGGACGTGGAACCGTCCGGCGCGGATCGGCTGGAGGTCGTGCTGGCTCTGGGTCAGCCAGTCGGTATCGGGGAGCGCTTCGGCGCTGAGCTTCGGCGCCTTGCCTGAAAACAGCGCCGCCACCGCCGCCTTGTCGGCGCGACTGGGCTTGCGCGCCAGCCAGGCTTCCAGCCGCCACTCCTCGGGCCGGTCCTCGGCGACTTCGCTGCCGGCGAGGACGATGCCGTGGTCCCAGTCCGCCGCCTCCTCATGCGCCAGCAAGGCTGCCTCGATCACCCCGCGCGGGGCGAGGGCGGTGAGTTTCCAAGCCTGAGTCATGGGTGGCGGGCGCTACCGAACATAGCTGGCTCCATTGGCATCCAGCACCGCCCCGGTCATGCTTTCGGGCGCGTCGAGCGCGCAGAACGCGGCGATGGTCGCGATTTCCTCTGGCGTCGCCACCCGGCCGAGCGGAATGTCGGCCAGCAGCCCCGCGCCGCCGCGGCTGGCGAGGTAGTCCTCGGCCATGCCGGTATCAGTGAAGCCGGGGCAAATCGCATAGCTCATGATGCCCTTGGCGGCATAGTGCCGGGCGATGGTCTTGTGCATCGCCACCATCCCGCCCTTGGCCGCGGCGTAATGCCAGTGATCGGGCGAATCGCCTCGGTGCGCGGCGCGGCTGGCGACGTGGACGATCCGGCCGCCGCGCCCGTCGGCCAGCCAGTGCCGCACCGCATAGCGCGACAGCTCGGCTGCGGCGGTGAGGTTGATCCGCAGCGTATCCTCCCAGTTGTCGAGCCACTGGATGTCCGAGAGCGCGATCGGATTGGCCGCGAACAGCCCGGCATTGTTGACCAGCACGTCGATCCGGCCGCCAGAGCGCTCCAGCGCCTCCTCCCACAACCGCGCCGGAGCGGTGGGATCGGCCAGGTCGGCGCCGATGGTCTCGCCGTCGTGCGCCTTGGAGGCATGGCCGATCACGCGGACGCCCCTTGCACGCAGCGCCGCGGCGATCGCCGCGCCGATCCCGCGGGCGCTGCCGGTGACGAGGGCGGTGAGCTGGGTCATCCGCTCGCTCTAGGCTTTGACTCCAAAACCGCCAAGCCGCTGCTTGCACGCCCCCGCGTTTTGATTAAGGGAAACCGGTAAGGGG
>JANOGS010000165.1:0-8979 GCA_031414115.1 Novosphingobium sp.
AGGAGGTTCCGGCCAACTGGAAGGTCACCGCCGAAGCCTTCATGGAGGCCTGGCATACGCTGGTTACCCACCCGCAGATTCTGCCGTTTACCGGCGATTCCAACAGTGCCTACTGGTTCTGGGGCGACAACGTGAACGTCATTCTGGTGCCGTTCGGGGTACTCAGCCCGCACATCGATCCCGTCGGCAAGAGCCAGCAGTGGATCGTCGATGAGTTCATCAAATACAACGGCCGTTCGTCAGACAATTACGATCCCTCGGGCGATCCCTACGCGGTCGCGGTTCCCGATGGGCAGACCGCGCGCCAGGCGCTGGGCGCGGCCATGCGCGCAGCCTATACCGAGCAAAGCGGCTATGATCATTCCGACGCAACCGATGCCGAACTGCTCGACGCGTTGGTCTACAACGTCTTTCCCAACTTCGCGCCGTGGGGCGGCTTCATGCCCAATATCGTCTACCGCTGGCGCCCGGGCAAGACCCCCGACACCTGCCTAATGGAAGTGCGCATCCTCTCACGGGTCAAGAAGGGTGAGCCGATCCCGCGCGGGGTGCCGATGCATTACCTTGGCCCGGACGAGAATTGGTCTGCGGCGGAAGAGATCGGCGGGCTCGGCGCGGTGTTCGAGCAGGACATGGACAACCTGCCGTTCGTTCAAGAGGGCCTGCAAGCCTCGAAGACCGGCAAGATCCAGCTCGGCGACTACCAGGAAATCCGCATCCGCCAGTTCCATCAAACGATGGACAAGTATCTGGCGCATGAGGGGCGCAGCGATGCGACTGGCAAAAAGGCTGATTGATCGCAGCGCCGTAGCCGCCCACGCTCGGCCAAACCATATCGGAGAGGCGCCGTGACTGAACAGACCCATCCCCCCCGGATCAACTGCGTCCTCGTCTGCGGCGGGGTGTGGCACGATATGGACTTCGCCCGGCTCGAGCTACTCAAGCTGCTGGCCGAGGACGAAAGCGTCCGCACCCGGGTGTTCGAGAATTACGAGACCACAGAAGCGATCGCCGGCGCTGATATCCTGATCACCTATACCTGCGATGTCACGCCATCGCTCAAGGCGCAGGAGGTGCTGCGTGACTGGCTGGCGGCGGGCGGGCGCTGGTATGCGCTGCACGGCACCAATTCGGTGCTGCGAATGCTGGCCGACGGGCCCAATGCCGGCCTGTGGGATGCACCGCGCTGGGCACCGCTGATGATGGATCTGCTCGGCAGCCAATTCCTCAGCCACCCGCCGATCGTGCCCTACCGGGTGACGGTGGCCGATCCCGGGCACCCGCTGGTTGCCGGGATCGACGCCTTTGACACCACCGACGAACTTTATCATGTCGAGCGCCGCGGCGAGCTGCACGTCCTGCTTGAGACCGAATGCACCGAGCCCGGCACCGGGTTCGTCGAAGCCGCCGATGCCCCCGGAATTCACCCGGTGATGTACATAAAGAGCCATGGCAAAGGCGCAGTGCTGTACAACACGCTGGGCCATTGCCGCGGGCACTATGACCTGCAGCCGATGCTTGACTGGTGGCCCACGGTTGACCGCTGCGCCTGGGACCTGCCGGTGTTCTACGAATTGCTGCGCCGCGGTATTGTCTGGATCAAGGCGCGCGAGGCCGGCTGAGCAGCGGCCACGACGGTCAATCTAACCTTTGGTAGCTTGTTGATTGTCGTCGCGCTTGGGTCAAGTTAGAAGGCCCGCGAGAGGGTGAATGCTTTGGCGCTGTTGTCGCAGGACAAGATCGATTCGGTGCGGATATCTTCTCCGCAGGACATTCGCCGTGCGGCCGAAGCGCTGCACGCGATCGGCAGTTCGTGCGGAATGCGGGTGGCGCCTGCCCACGATATCGCCGACAAGTCGACGCCGGTGGATGCCGAGGGCAATCTGCTGGCGCGCGACGTGTTCGGCTGGTCCGAAGAAGAACGGGTGTGGTGGCGCAATTCGCGGATCGCGCTCGATTCGCCGCTGACCACCGCTTGCCGGTTTGAGAGCGAGCCGTTCTGGGTCAATTCGGAGGGCTTTCGCACCCGCCAGCCCAATGCCTATCTCAGCTCGATCAACATGACCAATTTCGATCAGCGGGCGATGACCCGCGCGGCGATCGTGGTTCCGGTCCACTTGCCGTTTGGCCAGATCGGCGCGGTCAGTTTCAATCCGGCCGACCGCAACAAGACCGACTTGACCGAGGAGTTCGCGGGATATGGCGATGCCTTCGGGATCTATGCCCGAACCTTCATTGCCACTTACGTTCACGTCATGGGCCACGCCCAGGCGCTGCCATCTGGAACGCGGCTGTCGAAGCGCGAGGTTGAATGTTTGCGATGGGCGGCGATCGGCAAGACTGACCTGGAAATCAGCATGATCATGTCGCGCAGCCGCGCGACGGTGCGCTTTCACATCCACAACGCCGCGATCAAGCTCAACGCCGTGAACCGCAGCCAGACGGTGTTCAAGGCCGCGCAACTCGGTTACATTTCGCTTTAGCGGCGATCTGCCAGGATCAGGGCAGCCGCGCGCATGCCGATCGCCATCGCCGGGGCATTGGTATTGCCGGTGACATGCGCGGGGATCACCGAACAATCTGCCACGCGCAGCCCTTCGACCCCGTTCACCCTGAGCCGCGGATCAACCACCGCGCGGTTGTCGCTGCCCATCCGGCACGAGCGGATGGCGTGGAGCCCGCAGCTCGAAAGCCGGCGGAACGCGGCAAGCAGCTCCTCGTCGCTCTGCACATCTGCGCCAGGCAGCATCTCGGCGCCGAGCATCCCGCCCAGCGGCTGCGCGGCCATATAGGCGCGCATCTTCCGCATCAGTTTCACCGCAGAAAGGCGATCGTGCTCGGTGCTCAGCCAGTTGGGCCGGATCTCGGGCAAGTCGGAACTGGCCGGGCCGCTTATCCGCAGCGAACTCTCGCTGGTCAGGCGCAGCAGCTGGCCGTAGATCGTGACGCCGGGGCGCGGATCGATCTTGTCGAGGGGAACCGGATTGCCATCGTCGGTGATCGCGAAGGTATAGCCGCCGAGATAGAGCTGGGCATCGGTGCGCCCGTCGGGGTGAGCGACGTTGAGGAAAGCCCCGACCTCGAACGGGCCAGTCGCCAGGATCCCGTCGCGGCGCAGCAGATAACGCGCCATCGCCATGGCCGCACCAAGGCCAAAGAACTTGCGGTGCGCGCCCTGGCCGCGCTCAAGCCGGTAAGGCATCGAGATCGAAAGGTGCTCGATCATCCGTTCGCCGACATCGGGCGAATGGGCGAGCGGCCCGATTCCCGCTGCCTTGAGCCGGTCACCATCGCCGATCCCGGAACGCTGGAGCAGCAGCGGGCTTTCCATTGCGCCGCCGCTGATCACGATTTCGCCCGAACATTCGAAGCGTTGCGGCTTGCCGCCCACCGTCGCCTCGACCGCCACCGCGCGGCGTCCGTCGAATACGATCCGTTCGGCCAGCGCCCCTGTAACCACCCGCACGTTGGGGCGTTTCCGCGCGGGCACGAGGAAGGTAACCGCTGCGCTTTGCCGCCGACCGGCCTTGATGTTGTGGCTGTAGAGCCCGACCCGCGGCCCGCTGCTGCTGTTCAGATCGGCAACCCGGGCCAGCCCAAGCGCCTCGCCGGCTTCGATCATGCGCTCGGCCAGCGGATAGGAATAGATCGCCGGATCGACGTGAACCCGTCCGCCGCTGCCGCGCGTGGGCGAGGGGCCGTCGGCGTGATCCTCCAGCGCCAGAAATGCCTCGGTCATGCTGGCGCCGTTCCACCCGGTCGCGCCAGCCGCTTCCCAGCCGTCGAAGTCGGCGGGTTCGCCGCGGCTCCAGATCATCCCGTTGATCGCCGAGGAGCCGCCCAGGCCCTTGCCGCGGATCCAGACCTCGTTGGCCGCGCCGCCCGGCTCGCGCGGTTGGCTGACCGGATAGGCCCAGATCTGCTTCGGATTGGTGACGAGCTTGGCCACACCCTTGGGCAGCGACACCCAGAAGCTGTCATTCTCCCCTCCGGCTTCGAGTACCAGCACGCGCGAGCGGCCATCGGCGCTGAGCCGCTCGGCCATGACGCAGCCGGCTGAACCGGCGCCGACAATGATGTAGTCCCAGCTGTCCACGAAAAGCTCCTCCCGCCTGTGTCGTGTCACACCCGCAGGCAAAGTCCAGCCTAGCCTTTTGGCGAGCCACTGCGCCATTTTCAGCCGTGGTCGGCGCTGATAGGCTGCGGTGAACTGGAGAGATGACCATGACCGACGCAGATAGTTCGAGCGAAACCCGGACCGGCGGCTGCCTGTGCGGATCAGTCCGCTATCAAACCCAGTGGCCGCCGCTGATGCTGGGAGTTTGCCATTGCCGTCATTGCCAGCGTCAGGCTGGCTCGGCCTTCTCGGTCGTCGCTGCGGTGCCGCGCGCGGGGCTGGAAAGCAGCGGCGCGCTGACGGTCTATGCGGACGACAGCGACGCGGGCCGGCCGGTCTTTCGCAAGTTCTGCGGCAAATGCGGCTCGCCGGTGTTCACCGAAACCCCCGATGGCGATGCCCAGGGCATGGTGTTCATCAAGGCCGGCACGCTCGACGAAGCCAAGGATCTGGCGCCTACGGTCCACTTCTGGACCAGCAGCGCGCAGGACTGGGTGATCATGCCCAAAGACGGAACGATTCTGCCCGAACAGTAACTCAGCCGAGCTTGCGCAGCGGTTCCGACCCATCCCAGCCAACCGAGGCAGCCTTGATCATCCCGAACAGGCCTTCGGAGCCGGTCGCCATCTGCAGGATCTCAACGATTGTGCCCGGTCCGCCGCCGGTATCGACGTAAAGCACATAGCCGTCCGCGCCGACCTTGCCTTCAACCAGCACCTTGGCTCCCGCATCGGTGGCAATCTTGCGCGCGGCTTCGATATCACCTGTGATAATGCAGGTGTGGTGCAGCGCTTCGCCTTCAGCACCCTTGTAAATGCTGGCGGCGTCGTTCTCCTGCCGGACAAGCTCGATCTGGATATCGCCCCAATAGGCGATCGCGATCGAGAACACGCAGTGGTAGGGTTCGCCCAGGTACTTGCCATCACCCAGGAAATTGTTCTCGATCAGGTAGAATGGACCGACGCCCATCGTCTCGGTCCAGTGGCGCACCGCGGCATCGAAATCCATGGGCACGAAAGCGAACTGCATCACCGGCCCGATTGCACCAATACCCATGTCCGCTCCTATTGATTGCATCAGCTTGCGCTTGGGGCGAAGCATGGCATCATGACGGCTGTCCACATACTGGGAGTTTTGTGAGGCCATGGCTGACATCGACCCGCAGATAGAACGCCCGGACCGCTGCCCGGGACCGACTTATACCGACATTCTGAAGGCCGATACGCGGCCCGCACCGGACTATCTGGTGATGGAATCGACCCAGGAGCTGGGCGACGCGCCGCTCTCGACCGAGCGCTACACCTCAGCAGCGTTCAAGGCGCTGGAAGACGAGAAGATGTGGCCCAACGTCTGGCAATTCGCCGCGCGCGAAGAAGACATGCCCGAGCCCGGCGACACTGTGGTCTACGAGCTCGACGACAAGAGCTTCTTGCTGATCCGCCAGCAAGACGGTTCGGTCCGCGCCTTCTATAATGTCTGCCTGCACCGCGGGCGCAAGTTGCGCACCGAAAGCGGCCATTCGATCCAGCTGCGCTGTCCGTTCCACGGCTTCACCTGGCGCAATGACGGCGCGTTGAAGGAGATCCCCTGCGACTGGGATTTTGCCCATCTCAAGGACAAGGACCTGTCGCTGCCCGAACTCAAGGTCGACCGCTGGCAGGGCTTCATCCTGGTGACCGAGAACCACGATCTCCCGCCGTTCCGCGACTGGATCGGGCCGGGAGTGGAGCATTACGACAATTGGCGGCTCGATGAGTGTTTCACCGGCGCCTGGGTCGGCAAGATCGTCCCGGCCAACTGGAAAGCCGTGTCCGAAGCCTTCATGGAAGCCTGGCACTCGGTGGTCACGCACCCGCAGATCCTGGGTTTTACCGCCGACGCCAACACCCGCTACGATCTCTATGGCGATCATATGAACCGGGCGATTACCGCCTCGGCAGCGCTCAGCCCGCATCTCAAGGGCAAGGATCAGTTCCACGTGATCAAGTCGCTCGCCGATTTCACCGGAACCGGTGATGCGCGGGCGCGGCGCGGGGGCGTGCAGGAGGACGAGGATCTGCGCGGATTTTCGCCCGATGACCCGTGGCTGGCGCGAAAGGTTATCGCTGCGGCTGGCCGCGAGGCCTTCGGCGCGGCCACCGGGCTGGATTTCTCCGCCGCTACCGATGCCGAGATGGTCGACAACCTGACCTACAACATCTTCCCCAACTGGTCGCCGTGGGGCGGCTTTGCGCCCAACATCATCTATCGCTGGCGGCCCTGGGGCGATGCCGATCATTGCCTGATGGAAGTGCGGATCCTGATGCGCACCCCCAAAGGGCAGAAGGCGCCGAAGAGCGACAAGATGTTTCTGATTCCCGATGGCGAGCCGTTTTCCGCCGCCGGTCACCTGATCGGCACCGCGCTGGCCTCGGTGTTCGATCAGGACATGGAAAACCTCCCGTTCGTGCAACAGGGGATGAAGGGCTCGAAGAACAAGCAGATTGAACTGGGTCACTATCAGGAAACGCGGATCCGCCAGTTCCATGCCACCATGGACAAGTACCTGTCGGGCGAGCTACCCCGGCTGGGTTAGGGCGCCTTCGCGATGGAGCGGCCGGCTGCCGTGCCGCTCCCCTCTTTATAGGCAGTGTTCCGCCACGGGCGGTCGGGATAGCTACGCCCAATTGGGAGAACTGAGATGGCCGCCAAGACGCTCCGCACCTTTTGCCGCTTTTGCCACGCCAGCTGCGCGATGCTGGTCGATGTCGAGGATGACAAGGTCAAGGCGGTGCGCGGCGATCCGGACAATACGCTGTTTGGCGGCTATACCTGCGTCAAGGGCCGGCAGATGCCCGACATGCACAATCTGCCCGAACGGATCATCAAGCCGCTGGTGCGCCGCGACGGCCAGTTCGTTGAGACCACGACCGCCCAGGCGCTGAGCGACATCGCCGCCCAGATCAAGGCCATCGTCGCCACGCACGGTCCGCACGCGATCGCGCTCTATTGCGGCACCAACGCGTTCCAGAACAGCGCGATCCTGGGCACTTCGTTTGCCTTGGCCGAAGCGATCGGCACCCGCAACTGGTACACCAGCGTCACCGTCGATCAGCCCGCCAAGGTCTTCACCACCGCGCGTTATGGCCAGTGGATGGGCGGACCGAACAATTTCGAAGAGTCCGACGTGGTGATGTTCGTTGGCAACAACCCGCTGGTTTCGCACTACACGCCTTCGGGCGGGGTGCCACCGTTCTCACCCTCGCGGCGGCTCCGCGATGCCAAGGCGCGCGGGCTCAAGGTGATCGTCGCCGATCCGCGCGAAAGCGATACCGGGGCGCTGGCAGACCTCTATCTGCAGGTCAAGCCGGGTGAGGATCCGGCGCTGCTCGGCGGGATGCTCCACGTGATCATCGCCGAGGGGCTGTATGACCGCAACTTCGTCGCCGCGCATGTCGATGGCTTCGATGCCCTGGCCGAGGTGGTCAAAGACTACACCCCCGAAGCCGCGGCCGAGCGGGCCGGGATTGCGCCCGAGCAACTGGTCGCGGCAGCGCGGATGTTTGCCAAGGCCAACAAGGGCCGGGTGGTGACCGGAACCGGTCCCGAAATGGCCGGGCAGGGGACCCTGACCGAATACCTGGTGACCGCGCTCAACGTGGTCTGCGCGCGGTTCAATCAGGAGGGTGACAAGGTTGCCAACCCGATGCTGTTCCTGCCCGCTGCTGCCGGCGCCAAAAAGGCGCAGGTCGGATTGCCGGTGGCGATGTTCGGCGAGGGCCATGCCCAGTCGCGGATCCGCGGGATCGGCAAACTCGGGCAGGAAATGCCATGCCCGGTCCTCGCCGACGAGATCCTGACCCCGGGCGAGGGCCAGGTGCGGGTGCTGATCTCGATCGGCGGAAATCCCGAGATTGCCTTCCCCAACCAGCGCAAGGTCCGCAAAGCACTCGATAGTCTTGAACTGTTCGTTCAGATCGATCCGTGGATGTCGGCCAGCGCCAAGCGCGCCGACGTGATCCTGGCGCCGAGCATGTGCCTGGAGCGTGAGGACATCAACAATGTCTCGCAGCCGTTCTGCGAGGATCCCTATGCCCACTACACCGAAGCGATGGTGCCGCCGCCGGGCGATACCATGGACGAGTACGAAATGCTGTGGTGGCTCGCCAAGCACCTCGGGCTGGAGCTGAAGCTGCCGGGCGGGAAGTGCTCGATGGATGCCTGCCCGGACAAGATGACCATGCTCGATCTGATCTCGCATGGCTGCCTGGTCGCGCCGAGCCAGGCCCGGGCCGACAGCCAGGCCAGTGCGCATCCGGGCGGGGCGCTGCTCTATCCCGACAAGCATCTGACGATAGCCCCGGCCGATCCCGACGCAACAAACAAGTTCAATCTGGCTGCCGGGGCGATGCCCGATGCGTTCCAGCGCTATGCTGCGGCCCGGCCCGAGGCGGACGGCTTCGCTTTCCGCCTGATCTCGCGCCGGTCCAAGCACCGCTACAACAGCAACGGCCACACCTTCCCGTTCCTCAAGAAGAAGATGCCAACCAATCCGGCGTTCTTCCACCCGGACGATCTGGCCGAACTGGAAATCGCCGAAGGCGCGGTGATCGAGATCACCTCGCGGGTCGCTTCGATCCACGCGGTGACCCAGGCCAGCGACAAGGTTCGCCGCGGGGTAATCTCGATGTCGCACGCCTGGGGCGACGACGATGCGGGCAAGGATGAGGTTCACGACAAGGGCGGATCGACCAACCGCCTGATCGATGACGCGCAGGATATGGACCCGATCACCGGCATGGTCCTGCAAAGCGCGATCCCGGTGCGGGTTGCTGCGGCCTGATTCCAACCCCGATTGACAAGAACCCATAGCTCCCCTCCCC
>JANOGS010000166.1:0-11585 GCA_031414115.1 Novosphingobium sp.
CGGGTACTTGCTGGCAACGCGCAAGTGGCTGATCCGGGCCGGATCGGCGGCCTGACCGACCGGCTCGGCGACCGCCAGCCGGCAGTGGCCGATATCGAGATCGACCGGCGCATAGAGGTCCGGATAGGCGAATTCCTCAACCACGTCGGAGCCGACGATCCCGGCCTGGGCGCCGCCGTGGGCGACGAAGGTCGCGACATCGAAAGCGCGCACCCGGATGATCCGCATCGCGTTGTCTTCGCAGGCAAATGACAGCGCGCGGTTGGCCTTGTCATGGAAGCCGCTTTCGGGAACCACCCCGGCGCGCGCCATCAGCGGCAGCGCCTCGTCGAGGATGCGGCCCTTGGGCACGGCAAAGATCAGCGGCTTTTGCATCGGCGCGGCGTTTAGGCGGCATGGGCGCAAAGGGCAAGGATCAGCGCGGCTCCCTCTTGTGCATTGCAGCAGAAAGGCGCAGTCTCTTCGCAATCGCAGCAAGAACGGCGCGGCCGGGCAGAAGGGTGAAACATGGCGGAGAAATACCAGTTCATCGACATCAACGCGAGCGGCGAGGGGATCGTGGCTGCCGCTTTCGACAATCAGGTGGCCTATTGCCAGGCTTCGGGCGCAGCGGTCACGGCGCGGCTTTGCGCGGCTTTGCGCGATCTGGTCGAGCGCGGCGAGGGCGGGGCGGTGCTGGCGGCGGTGCGCGGCTGGCCGGGTGCGCCGCTGGCCGATGCGCTGCCCTTGCGGCTTGCGGGCGGGCTCCACGCGCTGCATCTCAAGGGTGCAGAACCGGCGCTCAAGGCGATCTACGAGGGGCACCAAGGGATCGACGACGTGGCAATCGTTGCTCAGGCGATCCACCGCCATGAGGCCGAACTGCTCCCCTGGCTGGATGGACCGCCCCAGACCAACGAAGCCGGCCGCTCGGCCAATTTCATCGCCGCGATGCTGTGGCTGGCGGACAAGGGACTGGCGCCGCGGTTCGAATGCCTCGAAATCGGATCGAGCGCCGGGATCAACCTGATGCTCGCTCGTTATCACTATGATCTGGGCGGGGTGCAGGTCGGGCCCGAGCCCGGGGCGATCCAGTTCAAGCCCGAGTGGCAGGGCGATCCTCCGCCCGATCACCGCATCGAGATCGTTTCCACCAAAGGCTGCGATGTCGCTCCGGTCGACCTCGCCGATCCCGAGCAGGCGCTGCGGCTCAAGGCCTATATCTGGCCCGAGCACAGCCTGCGGTTCGAACGGATGGCGGCGGCAGTGGCCGAGGCGGCGAAGTCTCCGCCCGACCTTGTCGCTATGAACGCCGCCGCGTTTGTCGAGGCCGAGCTGGCGCGGCCCCAGGCTGCGGGGACCACCCGGATGCTGATGCATTCGATCGTCTGGCAATATGTCCCCGCCGACCAGCAGGCCCGGGTCACCGCGGCAATGGCAGCGGCGGGGGCGAGGGCCACGCCGGAGCGCCCGCTCGCCTGGGTCGCGCTGGAAGCCAACCGGGTGATGCATGTCCACGAAATGGTGGTGCGCTACTGGCCCGGCGGCGAGGACGGCGAAGTGGTCACCCGCGCCCATCCCCATGGCGCCTGGATCGCCTGGGGCAAGACCGAGCGGACCATCTAGTAATTCAGGGACAGTATACTAATTAGCCGTGGGGAGGCAGTTCTGATCAGCGTCTCGTGCTCCTAATTAGTATACTGTCCCTGAATTACTCTGTCCCTGAATTGCTTTGGCCAAGCGCGCGGCGTTGCGGCGTTCTACCCGTGCGCGGAGCCGCTGCGGGAACGGGATGCCTGCCGCCTCCATCCGCTCGATCCAGCCGCCGTGATACGAGACCCATTCCCACAGCGCCACCCCGGCGAGAATTGCCACCGCTACCCGGCCAAGCGTCAGCGAGTTCGCCGTGCTGATCCAGGCCCAGATACCGAACCCGGCAAACAGCAGCGCGCCGACGCCGTGCGAAAGCGGAAAGTTGAGCAGGGTGTTCGAAAAGCGCTTGAACAGGCCCAGGCCGATCAGGAACACCGTCGCCCCGCCGCACAGCACCAGCGCCAGCTGGCCGCTGACGGGGGCGCTCCAGTCAGCCAGCAGCTTGGCGTCGGCCACGGCGAAAATCACGATTCCCAGCACAATCGGCATGTGCAGATAGGTATAGGCGTTGCGCGCGATCCGGCCGGCATCGGCATGCTCGCGGATATAGCTGGCCCCGCGCTTCTCGCCGAGGTCGAAATAGAGCCACCACATCAGCACCGATGACAGGAACGCGATCAGGAAGGCTTCGGTCCGGCCCGCTTCCATCGACAGCGCGGCAAAGCTTGCCCCGGTGATGATGATCCCCTCGCCCAGGGCGATGATGATGAACAGGCCGCAGCGTTCGGCCATATGGCTGCCGGAAATGTCCCAATCGGTCGTGCTGGAAGCACCCAGTCCGGGTACGCGAAACATCGCCATCGGGCCGCAGTATTCGAACAGCACGGCAAGGGCCCACCAGCCCAGCCGCTCGTCCTCGCCACGCCAAACGCCGATTGCCCAAAGCAAGGCCGAACAGCAGAACCACAGCGTGATCCGCACCATGTTGCGCGAATTTCCGGGATTGTCGTGGCGCAGGATCACCGCCATGAACAGCGTCCGGCCGATCTGCAGCGCCACATAGCAGCCGGCAAACAGCCAGGCCATGTCGCCAAAGGCATCGGGCAATGCCACGCCCAGCACCAGGCTGAGCGCCATCATTGCCAGCAGCATCACCCGCACCGCAAACCGTTCCGGGTCGGCCCAGTTGGTCGCCCAGGTGGTATACATCCAGGCCCACCAGATCGCCAGGAACAGCACCAGCGCCTCGGCAAAACCGCTCCAGCTGAGGCTGTCCTTGAGAAAGTGCGACAGCTGGGTGATCGCGAAGACAAAGACCAGATCGAAGAACAGTTCGAGAAAACTCACCGGCGCGTGTCCGCCGCCGTGGCCTCGCAGCATCGAGCGGCGGGACTTGGCTTCGGCCGCAGCAATCGCCGCGCCGATCCCGCCGCGCCGCAGCTCAGGCGGCATCTGCGGTCCGCGCCAGGAACTCATCGAGCGCGGCGTTGACCGCGCCTGGCGCTTCCCACTGGACGAAATGGCCGCTGTCAGAGACCCGCGCGATGGTCAGGTCATCGATCAGTTCGTCCATTCCCTCAAGGTTGACCGGCGGCAGGGCCAGATCGTCCATCGCCCAGATTACCAGGGTCGGAATGGTCAGCTTGGGCAGCGCCAGTGGCTGCCAGTCGCCCGGCAGTTCATAGGGCGCGTCCATGTCGAGCACTTCCATCGGGCTCGCCCGGTACCAGTTGAGCATGGCGATGGCGGCCTCGCGGTTGGTCCAGTCCTCAAGCAGCGCGGCGCGCTCTTCGGGCTCCATCAAGGTGTTTTCAGAGCCCTCGCCGAAGGCCTTGAGCAGGACGCCAGCGAGGCCGAACTGCTCGACCAGCGCGTCGCTGGCGGGATCGCGAAAGATCCGGAAGTACTGGCTGGCCGTGCGCTGCTGACGGTTTGTGTAGAGCAGCTTGGGAAATATCGTGGGATGCGGAGCATTGGCGATCACCGCGCGCGGTACCCGCCCGTTCATCTGCCCCATGATCGCCACTCCCCAGGCGATCGCGCCGCCCCAATCGTGGCCGACGATCGTAAAGCGATCGATCCCCAGCGCATCGGCGAGCTGGAAGACATCGCCGATCAGCTTGTCGGGCGTGTAATTCTCCACCCCCAGCGGTTTCGACGAACCGCGATAGCCGCGCTGGTCGGGGGTGATGCAGCGGTAGCGCGGCGAAAGGTGCGCAACCTGGTGGCGCCAGGTGCGGTGGCTGTCGGGAAAGCCGTGGAGAAAGATCAGCGCGGGGGCATCATGCGGGCCGGTATCGACCACATCAAGCTCGATCCCGCTGGCAAGGGTAACACGTTGCATCGTCACTGCGCCTCCGCTTTCATTTTTTCGGCATAGCCTGCGGCCATCAGGGAACCCATCTGATCGAGCAGCGCATCGGGGGTGCGGCGTGCCTCGCCCAGGGTCAGTTCGCCGCGTTCGGCAACGATGATCTCGCGCTCACCGCGCAGCATGGCTGCGATCATCGCCTCGGCGGCAATATCGGGATCGATCCCGTTGTCGATCGCCTGGTCGCTCGCCCCGCGCGCCGATCCGTCGCCGTTCAGCGCATTGCGCGAAATCCCGGTGCGGATCGATCCGGGGTAGATATTGTGAACCTGCAGGCCAAGGTATGCCACTTCTGCCCGCAGGGCATCGGCATAGCCTGCGAGGCCATGCTTGGCGGCGCAATAGGCGGTGCGCAGCGGTACCCCGACCTTGCCCGCCAGCGAAGAAATCATCGCGATTTGTCCAGACCCGCGCGCCACCATCCGCGGCAGCAGCGCCTGGGTCAGTTCGATCGGGGCGAGCAGATCGACCGCGATGATCCGCTGATAGACCGCAAAGTCGGTATCGACGGCGAGCGAGCGCTGCGAAATTCCGGCGTTGTTGATCAGCACGTCGATCCCGCCCGACCACTCCCAGGCCTTGTCCACCGCCGGGCCGATCGCGTCATGGTTGGCTGCTTCGAACGGCAGCACCAGCGTTTCGCCGCAGGCCTTGGCCACTTCTTGCAGCGCTTCCACATTGCGGCCCGAAAGCACAACCCGGGCGCCGCGCCCGGCATAGCCCCGCGCCAGGGAGGCGCCGATGCCCGATGATGCACCAGTGATCCAGACTGCATTCGTCATGGCTGTTTCCTTGTTCAATCGCTGCGGGTCAGCGGCACATCGGGGATCGGGATGAACTCGTCCTCGTCGCCCGGCACCTTGGGAAAGCGGCCCTGCCGCCAATCGTCCTTGGCCTGGTTGATCGCATCGCGGCTCGACGAGACGAAGTTCCACCAGACGTGGCGCGGGGTGGCAAAGGCCTCGCCGCCCAGCAGCATCACCCTGCCGCCTTGCGTCGAAGACAAGCGCATGGCCGCACCGGGGGCCAGCACCGCCAGCGCGTAGAGTTCCAAAGGCACCCCATCAAGTTGCGCCTCGCCGCCAACCAGCATCACCGCGCGCTCATCAGCTTCCGGGTCGATCGGGATCTCGCCGCCGGGCGCGAGCAGGATTTCGGCGTAGATCGTCTGGGCATGTTGCGTGGTGGGCGCGGTATGCCCCCACAGGCTGCCCATGATCACCCGCGCGGTAACGCAAGTGTCCTCGATCAGCGGCAGATCTGCAAAGCTTTCAAAGGCGGGGGCGATCTCCTCGCGGCCATCGGGCAGCGCCAGCCAGGTCTGCATCCCATAGACCGGCTTGGCCTGGTCAAGCTCTTGCGGAAGGCCGCGTTCGGAATGGACGATGCCTTTGCCGGCGGTCATCAGGTTGACCTGGCCGGGACGGATCGTGGCGAACGAGCCGATGCTGTCGCGGTGGTTGATCGCGCCTTCGAACAGCCAGGTGACCGTGGCCAGGCCGATGTGCGGGTGCGGGCGCACATCCATCGCCGCGCCGGGCGGGATCACGGCTGGCCCGAACTGGTCGACAAAAATGAACGGCCCGACCATCGTCCGGCGCGGGCTGGGCAGCACCCGGCGGACCTGGAAGGCGCCAAGATCGTGGGCGACAGGGTGGATGGTGGCAAGCACTGACATCACGATTCTCCTGGTGCCCTGGCCTTGATCGCCAGGGCGTGAACCCTCTGCCCCGGAATGTCGCCCAGCGCGGCGTTGACCAGGCGCTGGCGTTCGAGCCGCGACTTGCCGGCGAAGGCGGCGCTTTCGATCTCCACCGTGAAGTGCGATTCGCCCGAACCGTCGTCGCCGGAATGGCCGCTGTGCTTGGCGCTGTCGTTGATTACCGCCAGGCGGCTGGGAGTGAAAGCGGCGGTCAGCAGCGTTTCAATTTCGGATGCGAGCGGGCCGGTCATGACTTCCCTTCTAACCGATCGCACGGCATGGGGAAGCCGTGAAAAACGATCGCTTCCATGGCCGGGTCAGCGGCACGGGCAGGCACTGCGACGCTCCTGGCTGCGCCGAGTCCGGCGAGTTCCGCGCGCCGGGCTTGCGCTCGCCGGGGTTCGACGGACCCGGCGATTACCGCTGGTTCTGCCTCGATCATATCCGTGAATTCAATCAGGGTTATGACTGGTTCGAGGGGATGAGTGCAGACGACATAATGCGCGCGCAATCGCCGATCCACGGCTGGGAGCGCGAGAGCCGCGCCTTCAGCCCCACTGCCGGGATCGATGGCGCGCCGCGCTGGGGCGACTTCGCTGACCCGCTTGAGGCGATCAGTGCCCGCGCGCGGATGCGCAAGGCCGCCGAACGCCGCGACGGCAAGGCCGTCACCCCGGCCGAACGCCGCGCCTTCGATACGCTCGGACTGCCGCTCGACGCCAGCCGCCACGATCTGCGCAGCCGCTATTCGGCGCTGGTCCGCCGCTTCCACCCCGATCGCAACGGCGGCGACCGCAGCCACGAAGCCCGGTTGCAGGCGGTGGTCGAGGCCTATCAGCGGCTCAGGAAATCAGCGCTGTTCGCCTGAGAAAGATACTCCTCCTCGGGGGAGGCGGCTCGCGAAGCGAGGCGGAAGGGGGTTGGCAAGAAACAGCCGCAATAGCGGCTGCGCGCTATCGCGCGCGCTCTTTTTTTGCCCCCATCCACCGCTGGCGCGGTCCCCCTCCCCCGGTGGGGGAGGATACTCCTATTCGCAAAGTTCGCGCAGCTGATCAGCGCAGGTGCCCCAGCCTTGTTCGAACCCCATGTCCTGGTGATTGCGCATTGTCTCCTCGCTCCAGTGCCGCGCGGTGGCGGTGTAGCGCGTGCCGTCACCCTCGGCCACGATCTCCCAGATCCCGATCATGAACGGGCCTTCGGGCATCAGATCGGGCTTGATCGCGTCCGTGAAGGCAAAGCGGTGGCCATCGTCCCAGGCCAGAATGAAGCCGGGATGCTCGTTGACCTCGCCATCGGGGCCATGCATCCGCAGCATCGAGGTGCCGCCAGGATAGCGGTCGAGCCGGACCACTTCGGCGCGCCACGGTTGCGGGCACCACCATTCCTCCATCCGCTCGGTCATGACCTGCCAGACCAGCTCTGGCGCGGCCTCGATATAGCGGGTGACGGAGAGTTGGTGGGTCATCCTGCAGCTCCCTTGCGTGCTTCCTGGATCAAGGCATTGTCGATCGCCTTGGCCGCCTTGTAGGCCTCGCGCGCCTGGATCCGTTCGGCATAGGCCACGAAGGCCTCGCGCGGGGGGACCGAGCCGAAGTTCAGCCCCCAGTCGATCTGGCTGCCGACATAGACATCGGCCATGGTGAAGCGGGTGCCGCAGACGAAGTTGTTGCCCTCGAAATGCCCCTCGAGCGAGTCCAGCGTGCGCTCCAGGCTGCCGAAGCCGACCATGCCCTCGCGCTCCTTGGGCACTTCCCAGTCCATCGAGCGACTGATGATCGCCTGTTCCAGCGGGCCGGCGGCGAAGAACATCCAACGGTAATAGTCGGCCAGTTCCGCATCCGAGGGCAACAGTCCCGCTTCCGGGCAGGCCTCGGCCAGATAGGCGCAGATCGCGGCGCATTCGGTCACCGCGCGCTCGCCGGTTTCGGAACGATGGAGCAGGGTGGGGACCTTGCCCATCGGATTGGCGGCGAGCAGCGCGGCGGGCTTGGCCGCCCAGTCGACCAGCACCTGGTCGTAATCGACAGCGGCCTCGTGCAGGGCCCAGCGCGCGATCTGGCCGCGGCTCATCGGATGGGTGAACAGGGTGAAAGCGCTCACGGTTCAGTCCTCTCCGCCGGCCATGGCCAGCAATTGTTCGGCCGGGTAATCCGGCCCGATCGACATCGCCGCGATGCGTGACAATTGCGTGTAGGGCAAGCCGGTCTCTGCCGCCCAGGCGTTGAACTGCGCCTGGACCTTGACGAGATCGCGCTTCGATGTGGGTTGCTCGGCAATGTCGAGCCCGGCATCGCGCAGCGCCGCCGAAACGTCATTTGAGATGACAAAACCGTCCCAGCCAACGAACCGCAGCAGGTATTGGCCCGTAGCTCCGCCCAGCCGGCTGCCGCGCTTGGCGAGGAGGTCGAGCAGGCCAAGCTGATCGCTGGATGGCCATTCGCTGAGGAACTTGCCGAACCCGCCGCGCTCGGCGGAGATGTCAGCGACAAATGCGGCATTGGCGCGCACCGCCATGATCTTCTGCGCGTTGCGGACGATCCGCTTGTCGGCGGTCAGCGCTTCCCAGTACTCGTCGGGCTGGAACAGCAGGTGGGCTGGATCGAACTCCAGGAAAGCCTCCTCGAACCCCGGCCACTTGGCCTCGATAATCTTCCAGACAAACCCGGCGCAGAAGATCCGCCTGGTCATCTCGGCCAGAACCCGGTCGTCGCACAGCGCGGCAAGGGCGGCCATGTCGGGGCTGGGCGGGAGCAGCTTGGCCAAAGCCTCCGCTCCGCCCTTGCGGCGTTCGGCACGGGCGCGGATTGGGGCAAATCGGGACAAGGTCAGCCTTTCACTGCCGCCTCGATCGCGGCGTGATCGATCTTGCCCATTCCCATCATCGCGTCAAACACGCGTTTGGCAGCGTCGCCGCCTTGCGCCAGGGCATCGGTCAGCACCCGCGGCGAAATCTGCCATGACACCCCCCACTTGTCCTTGCACCAGCCGCAGGCGCTTTCCGTGCCGCCATTGCCGACGATGGCGTTCCAGTATCGGTCGGTTTCGGCCTGGCTGTCCGTCGCAATCTGAAAGGAGAAAGCCTCGGTCTGCGGGAAGATCGGCGGGCCGTTAAGGCCGATGCAGGGAAGGCCGCAGACGGTGAACTCGACCAGAATGACTTCGCCCTGCTTGGCGCCGGGGCTGTCACCAGGAGCGAGCGTGACCGCACTGACGGCGCTGTCGGGGAATGTCGCCGCATAGAATGTGGCGGCTTCCTGAGCGGTGCCTGCATACCACAAGCAAATCGTGTTCTTGTTCATTGGCGTGCTCCTACCAATCCGAAAGCGGCGCCATGCTGGTTGGTCACGGTTCCTCTCCTATCTGCGCAAATCGACCACCGGGACGAAGCCCGAAAATATCATCCGCTTGCCATCGAACGGCATCGGATTGTTCGCAGGGTCCATCCGCGGATCCTTGAAACCGGGGTCCATCAGCTTCGCCATCGCCGCGTCGCGCGTTGCCTTGTCGGGCCACTCGATCCAGCTGAACAGCACCGCCTCGCCCGGCTCGGCCTTCACCGCCATATAGAAATCGGTGAGCTGGCCGCGCGGGACATCGTCGCCCCAGCACTCGACCACGCGAAGTGCGCCCATTTCAAGGAACATCGGGTCCGCCTTCGCAGCATGGTCGATGAATTTCTGCTTGTTCGCCTCAAGGCAGGCGATCACGAAACCGTCGATATAGGACATGGCAAGTCTCCTTTCATTCGCTTGGCGGCATCGCCGCCGGGTCCATCCAGAACGGTTCCCAGATATGGCCGTCGGGATCGGCGATGGTGCGCTGGAACATGAAGCCGTGATCTTCGGGCGGGTTGGCGTCGGGGGTTCCGCCGTTTGCGCCGCCGATTTCGACCAGCCGGTCAACTTCAGCCTTGCTCTCGCAGGTCAGCGCCAGCGAGACTTCGCTCGAACCTGGCGGGCAAATCGTGCGCGTGGTAAAGCCTTGCCATTTGGCATGGGTCAGCAGCATCACGTGGATCGCTTCGCTCCAGACCATGCAGGCAGCGGTATCGTCGCTGAACGCGGGGTTGTTGGTGAAGCCCAGTGCTTCGTAGAATGTCATGGCGCGGGGCAGATCGGCTACCGGCAGGTTGACGAAGATCATTCTGGTCATGGCTTGGGCTCCCGGCTTTGGGGCTGGAACAGCAGTTCAAAATAATGGCGCAGATGCCACAGATGTTCGCGCGCGGTTGTGGCGGCGGCTGCCTCACCGCTTGCCTTGGCGAGCACGAAGGCGCCCTGGATCACCGCCTGGACATGGCGCGCCAGCCTGGCGGCTGTCACTCCGGTTGCGCCGGTTCGGGCAATAGCTTCGGCAAGATCGGTTTCCAGCGCGGCGGCGTTGCCGGTGATGCTGGTGTGGCACGCCTGGCGGATCGCGGGACTGCTGCTGAAGGCTTCCTGGACCATGGTTCCAGCGACGCAGCTGAAGCTTTCGGGCGGCCCGGTGATCAGCGCGATCCGAAGGTCGATATAGCCCAGCACCCGCGCCACCGGGTCTGCGAAGTTGTGAAACGGCGCCCCGGCAAAGAACCCGCCGTTGGAAGCAGACCAGTACTCGGCCAGCGCCACCCCCAGCGCTTCCTTGGAGGCGAAATGGTGGAAGAACGCGCCCTTGGTGACCCCTGCGGCCTGGCACAGCTGATCCACCGAGGTCCCCGCAAATCCCTGCAACCGCACCAGCTTCACGCCGGCTTCAAGCAGCTTGTCACGCGCGGTCGCCGGGCTTGGCCGGAAGGGCTGATTCGGGATCATGTCGATATCATACCGACCGGTTGGTATGCTGACAAGTCCGAACACGACAACGCCCCGGTGGACTTGACCTCGGGGCTATCGCTGCGGGCTGGGTTATGGACTTGCGTCGGCTATGGGTGATTTGGCCGCCGCGCGGTTGGCGTCAGGCTGGGGCAGGCGTCGCCCGGCTCATCACCGCGTCCTCACGCTCGGCCACCGGTTGCCAGCTTGGCCGCGCCTTGACCCGCGCGTACCAAGCTGCGGTGCGCGGGTGCTTGGCCGCATCGGGCTCAAGCCCGACATAGCCCAGCGAACGCAGCGCCGATGCCACCGCGATGTCGCCGATGCTGAAGGCCTCGCCGGCCAGCCAGCCGCTCTCGGGCGCCTGGCTTTCGAGATAGTCCATGATCGGGCCCAGCTCTTTCAGGCCCAGCTCGGCCATGGCCTCGTCACCCGGAACTCCAAGGAACGTAGGTCCAACGAAACGGTTGAACAGCACCTTGCGTCCTGCATCGACCAGGATCGTATCGGCAAATTCCTCGAACCAGATCGCCAGCCCCTTGGCGCGTGCATCGCCGGGCAGCATCGGCGGGGCGGGATGATTGGCGTCGATATAAGTGCAGATCGCGGTCGAATCGGCCAGGGTGAAATCGCCGTCCTGCATGGCCGGGATCTTGCGGAACGGGCTGGCGGCCAGGAATTCGGGATCGGGCTGGCCGGGGCGGCCCAGCACCATCTCCACCGCCACGCCCTTCTCGGCGGCGAGCAGGTGAACCTTGCGGACGAACGGCGAAAGCGGGAAGCCGAAGACTTTCATGGGGGATCTCCAGTGAGTCGTATTTTTGAGAGTGCAATGCTTATTGCAGCCGGGCGCCCGCGCGTATAGGCGAAGCGGCGCGATGAGTGACATTCCCAACATCCAGCCGGGCACTGCGGGCGACACCGTGCTGAACGCTCCCGACCGCGAGCTCGACGTGCGCGAGCACTTCGGCATCGATATCGACATGAAGGTTCCGGCCTTCTCCGAACCCGACGAGCGCACGCCTGACGTCGATTCGGATTATGTCTTCGATCCGGACACCACCCTGGCGATCCTGGCGGGCTTTGCCTTCAACCGCCGGGTGATCGTCCAGGGCTATCACGGCACCGGCAAGTCGACCCACATCGA
>JANOGS010000167.1:0-3278 GCA_031414115.1 Novosphingobium sp.
ACCCGACGAGCGCACGCCTGACGTCGATTCGGATTATGTCTTCGATCCGGACACCACCCTGGCGATCCTGGCGGGCTTTGCCTTCAACCGCCGGGTGATCGTCCAGGGCTATCACGGCACCGGCAAGTCGACCCACATCGAGCAGGTTGCCGCGCGGCTCAACTGGCCCACCGTCCGCATCAACCTCGATGCCCACATCAGCCGGATCGACCTGGTCGGGCGCGACGCGATCGTGCTGCGCGATGGGCTCCAGGTCACCGAATTCCGCGAGGGCCTGCTGCCCTGGGCGCTGCAGCACCCGGTCGCGCTGGTGTTCGACGAATACGACGCCGGCCGCCCCGACGTGATGTTCGTGATCCAGCGGGTGCTCGAGACCGAGGGCAAGCTCACTTTGCTGGACCAGAACCGGGTGATTCGCCCCAATCCGTGGTTCCGTCTGTTCGCCACCGCCAACACCGTCGGGCTGGGCGATACTTCCGGGCTCTATCATGGCACCCAGGCGATCAACCAGGCGCAGCTCGATCGCTGGAACATCGTCGTCGCGCTCAACTATCTGCCCGCGCAGGTTGAGGCCGAGATTGTCCTCGCCAAGACCGCCGCGGCCGCGCCCGAGATGGTCGCGCAGATGGTCAAGGTCGCCGATCTCACCCGCCAAGGCTTCATCAACGGCGATATCAGCACGGTGATGAGCCCGCGCACGGTGATCACCTGGGCCCAGAATACAGCGATCTTCAAAGACCCCGGCTTTGCCTTCCGCCTGAGCTTCCTCAACCGCTGCGACGAGACCGAGCGGATGCTGGTGGCGGAATACTACCAGCGGGTGTTCGGCACAGATTTGCCTGAGAGCGTGGTGGGCAAGGGGTAGGGCGGCGATGCGCATTGACTAGTGCTAGCGGGCTATGTTATATAAAAATAAAACCTGCTGAAAGTGGTGAAATGCACATAACCAATCTTCGCAAAGTCGGTGGCTCGGTGATGCTGGCGGTGCCGCCTGCCTTGCTCGAACTGCTCCACCTGAAGGCGGGCGCGCAAGTTGGGGTTGCGGTCGATGGCGGACGGCTGATTGTCGAAGCGTCACCGCGCCCGCGCTATTCGCTGGCCGAATTGCTCGCAGCATCGGATTTTTCTGAGGCTCCCTCGGCAGAGGATCGCGAGTGGTTCGATGCTCCCGCCGTGGGCAAGGAAATCCTGTGAACCGCGGTGACATCTACATGGTGTCGCTCAATCCCACCCAAGGCCGCGAACAACAGGGCCACCGGCCGGTGCTGATCGTGTCGCCCACGGCGTTCAACGCCGCGACCAAACTCCCCGTGGTCTTGCCGATCACCAATGGCGGCGCTTTTGCCCGGCGGATCGGCTTTGCGGTGGAGATCACCGGGATCAAGACCACCGGCCTGATTCGCTGCGATCAACCCCGCGTTCTCGATATCGCGGAGCGCGGCGGGCGCAAGGTCGATGCGCTGCCTGCGGCTTTGCTGGATGAAGTGCTGGCGCGGGTGGCGACTCTCTTTGAGTGAGGCTTTTGGTTTGCGGCGCCGAAGCTGGGATCACGGCACCACGAGGTACTTCTCGCCAGTGCGCCGCGCGTTGTAATCCGCGATCGCTTCCTTGGTCAGCATGTCTTCAAGCGAACCGCGCATGCTGTAGTGGCTGGCAAACGTCGTGGTCAGGTCCTTGGCTACCCGCACGCGCATCCGCCCGACCACTTCCATCCCCGCCTTCATCATGAACGGGGTGAGCAGCCAGCCGGCGAGGTCCCAGGTAAGGCCAAACGCGCGGTTGAGCACCGTCGGGCCGAGATCAAGCGCGCCATAGATGTAGACCTTCTTGGGCTCCGACGAGCCATAGCGGCTGAACGCGGCGCCGCGGCTGGCGGCGGCCTCCATCGCGGTGAGGATCTGTCCGGCGAGAGTCCCGCCACCGATTGGATCGAACCCCAGCATCGCCTTGGTCTCGGCAATCGCGTCGATCAGCCTAGGCATGAAATCGGCGTCATTCATGTTGAGCACGTGGCTGGCGCCGAGGCCCTTGAGCAGCTGCACCTGTTCCTCGCTGCGGACGATGTTGACCAGCGGCACCCCGTCCTCAAGGCAGATCTTGACCAGCATCTGGCCAAGGTTGGAAGCAGCCGCAGCGTGAATTAGGCCCGTAAAGCCTTCCAGTTTCATCGTCTCGACAAAGCCCAGCGCGGTCATCGGGTTGACAAACGAGCTGGCGGCCTGCTCGGCGCTCGCCTCGACCGCCATGCACATCCCCGCTTCGGCGAAGGCATAGCTGCCGTATGCCGTGCCCGGAACGCAGGCAACGCGCTTGCCCATCAAGGCCTGCGCCCCGGCATCCTCGCCCGCCGCAACCACGATTCCCGAGGCCTCGTTGCCGGCCGGCATCGCCATGCCGTGGCGCGCCTTCATCGCCCGGGTCGCGTTCTCGGGCATCCTGGCGAGGACCTTGCCGGGCGAATAGGCGGCATTGTCCATATCGGCCGAGGCGAACAGCAAGCCGAGATCGGAGGGATTGATCGGGCTCGCCTCGACCTTGACCAGCACCTGGGTGCCTATGGGCGCGTCCCAGGTCTTGTCGTTCAATTGCACGGTCAGCGTGCCGTCGGCATCGAGCTGGGTGGTGAGTTGCTTGCCGCTGAACGTCATTGATCTTCTCCTGGATACAAAGCCTGCACGAAGTAGAGCCCCTCGCTGGGGGCATTGAGGCCAAGCTCCGCGCGATCCCGCGCGGCGAGGGCTTCCGCTATTTGGTCTTCGCTCCACCGTCCCATGCCAACGAGCGCAAGGCAACCCACCATCGAACGGACCTGGTGGTGGAGGAAGCTGCGCGCCGCCGCCGCGATCAGCACGTGCTCACCCTCGCGGCGAACATCGAGTCGGTCGAGCGTCTTGACCGGACTGGCCGACTGGCAGTGGACCGAGCGGAAGGTGGTGAAATCATGACTGCCGACCAGCAGCTGCGCGGCGCTGTGCATCGCTGCGGCATCGAGTTCCTGCGGCAGCTGCCAGGCGCGGTCCTTCTCCAGCGTCAGCGGCGCACGGCGGTTGACGATCCGGTAGAGATATTCACGGCCCACGCAGCTGAACCGCGCGTGCCAGTCCTCGGGCTTCGCCTCGCAGGCCAGCACCGCGATGGGCAAGGGCCGCAAATGGGCATTGAGCGCTGCCATCAGCCGGAACGGGGTGATCTGCTTGGCAATGTCGACATGAACCCGCATCGCCAGCGCATGGACCCCGGCATCGGTCCGCCCGGCGGCGTGGAGCGTTGCGCTCTCA
>JANOGS010000168.1:0-2823 GCA_031414115.1 Novosphingobium sp.
CCCAGGATGACGGTCGAGAGCAGCACGAACGGCGGGGCCAGGCGCAGCCACGCCTTCTCGTCGCGGTGGACGAGCGTGGCCATCGCGAGCGCGAAGGGAACGATGAGCGACGAGTAGCCTAACTCCAGCCCTGCTCCAGAAACCGCTCGGCCATGCCCGCCAGCAGCGCCGCGCCGCGCGGCATTGCGCTTTCGTCGAGGACCATGCGGGTCGAGTGGATCCCCTCGCAGCAGTGCCAGTCGGTCCCGTCCTTCGCAACGCCCAGAAACAGCATCGCGCCGGGAACTTTCTCGATCACGTAGGAGAAATCCTCGGCGCCCATGATCGGGCGCTCCAACCGGCGGAACTGCGCAGCGCCGAACAACTCGGCGGTGACCTGTTCGGCCAGATCGACCGCGCGCGGATCGCAGATCGTCACCGGGAAGCCCTTGATGATCGTGACCTTGGCGGCCAGGCCGTGGGCCGCAGCGATGCCCGTCGCCAGCTGGCGCACCGCGTCGTGGAGCTGCTGGCGGTGGCGCGCGGACAGCGTGCGCAGCGTGCCCTTCATCGCCACCGTGTCGGGAATGACGTTGTAGGTAGTCCCGCCATCGATCTTGGCGATGGTGACGACCACCGGATCGTGGGCGTCGAACTGGCGGGTAACCATGCCCTGCAGGGCCATGACGATTTCGCAGGCTACCGGCATCGGATCGCTGGTGTTGTGCGGCATCGAGGCATGACCGCCGCGGCCCTCGACCACGATTTCCAGCTGGTCGGCGGCGGCGAGCAGCGGCCCGGCGCGGCCCGAAACCATGCCGAAGGGGGCATTGGGCATGACGTGGAGCGCAAAGGCAGCGTCGGGCAGGGCGCGCCCGCTGCCCTCACCGCCAAGCAATCCGTCCTCGAGCATGAAGCGGGCGCCGTGGTGGCCTTCCTCACCGGGCTGGAACATGAAGCGGATCTCGCCAGCCAGCTCCCCGCGCCGGGCGCAGAGCAGCCGCGCGGCCCCGGCGAGCATCGCGGTGTGGGCATCGTGGCCGCAGGCGTGCATCGCTCCAGGGATGGTCGAGGCATAGTCGAGCCCGGTCTCCTCGGGCATCGGCAGCGCATCCATGTCGCCGCGCAGCAGCACGGTGCGGCCTGGCTGAGCTCCCTTGAGCGTCCCGACCAGGCCAGTGGTCGAGGCGCCTTCCGCCCATTCGAGCGGCAGACCGGCGAGCGCGGCGCGGACCTTGTCGCGGGTCTTGGGGGTGTGGAGGCCGAGCTCGGGTTCGGCGTGGATGGCGCGGCGCAAAGCAGTGATCTCGCCTTCGAGCGCGCGGGCATCATCGATCAGGGATGGGTGCAGCATGGCGGCCATGATAGCCGTCTGGCGCGCGCTGTCGAGACGATGTTCAGGCCAATTCCGCGCGCTTCTTCAGGACCATTTCGGCGACCCCAAAGGTCCGTTCGTTATCGACATCGACCGCCTGGGTGCCGTCGCTCAGGATCAGCGCCCGCGCTTTCAGCCCGAAACGCTTGCCCAGCCGCCGCGCCGCGCTCTCGGCGGTCAGCAGCTTGAAGCGGAACAGCAGGATGTTGAACAGGCCGAAAGCAGTGATCAGCCGCTGCGGGTTCTTCATGAACTGTCCGCCCTCACGGAAAATCTCGACCGCGCTGAGCGCCTGTTGGCTGGCGATCCCGTAGAGGTTGCAGTTCGAGTAGTCGTCGTCGCGAAACGCGTAGAAGCGTCGCTGGGCGTCGGGGTGGACGCCGTGGACCGCGTTGCGGCTTGATAGGTTGAAGGCAATGTCCGCCTCGGCGAGTACCCCGAGCGTTTGTTCGAACGACGCGAGACTGATTAGCACGTTGTCGGCAGTGGTGATCATGTAGGGGCCCGGCTGGCCCTCGACCGCAGCGAGCAAGCTTGTGGCGATACTGGGCGATGGATCGACGTAATCAATTGCCAGTCCATTGGCGCGATAGGGTGCGAGCAGCACGTCGAGCTGTCCGCGCGCTTCCGGCTCGACCGAGATCCGCACCCGCCTGACGGCCGAGGCTGCGGCGACGGTATCGAGCACATGGACGATCAGCGCCTTGCCGTGGATTGGCGCCAGGCACTTGTGGCTGACCCCGGCGCGCTCCGCGATCGGATTGACCACTCCCGCGCGCTGCGCGGCGAGGATCACGACGGTACAGCTCATGCCCGAATCGCTCACTGGGGCATCAAGCCGTGGCGGCGCAGGCTTTCGGCAACGATCGTCTCGATCAGATCCTCCTGGCTCCAGCCCATCAACACCGCCGAGCGGCCATAGACCTTCTGCGACCACAGGTTGCATTGCAGGTTGACCTCGAGCAGGTTGACCTCGCCGGTGGCCTCGTTGAAGCGGAATTCGAAGCGGCCGAAATCGAACGGGCGGAAGACCTCGGCCAGGGTCTGGGTCATCGCCCGGATCTTGTCCCAGGCGGCATCGGCCTCGAACGGCACCAGCGTGTACTTGTGTTCGCGCTCGACCAGGTCGCGCTTTTCGGCGTGGGTCCTGAGGTGGGTGGGGTCAGTCTGCTTGAACAGCATCGGCGGCATTACTACCGGCTCGCCCTGGATCGTGATCACCGGCACCTCAACATCGCTGCCGGCCATGAATGGCTCGACGATCACGTCGTGGCCCTCAGCATGGATCCCCAGAACCGCGGCCTTGACCCCGTCCCAGTCGGTGGCATCGCCGATCCCCCAGCTCGCCGAGCTGTTGTTGGGCTTGATCACGAACCGCGTCCCCTCGGGGCAGCGCTCCTGCTCGATCGGGGCGCCGGCGCGGTAGACCGCCCAGTCGCAAGTCGGGACGCCGCGAGCACGGCCTTCCA
>JANOGS010000169.1:0-2882 GCA_031414115.1 Novosphingobium sp.
CGCCAAAGCCTTCACCGAGGGGATGCGTGCGCTGTACCTGTGGGGCTCGTTGCAGGTCGATCTGGTCCACAAGGCAGCCAGCGAGGAAGAGCGGCAGGCGGCCGACGATCTGCTCAGCCTGCTCACTCCGGTGATCAAGGGCTATGGTACCGACAAGGGCTTCGAGACCTGCGTCAACATGCAGCAGGTGTTCGGCGGCCACGGCTATGTCGGCGAATGGGGGGTCGAACAGTTCGTCCGCGATTGCCGGATCACCCAGATCTACGAAGGCGCCAACGGCGTCCAGGCGATGGACCTGGTCGGACGCAAGCTCGCCAAGGATGGCGGCCGCGCGGTGCAGGCGTTTTTCGCCATCGTCGACGGCGAATGCGCCGATGCCAGGGCCCGGCCCGAACTCGCCAAGCTGGGCGAAGCGGTCGAGGCGGCCAATGCCGAGCTCAAGTCCGCGACGATGTGGTTCATGGCCCAGAGCTTGGCCAATCCCAACCAGGTCGGCGCCGGCGCGCACCATTACATGCACATCATGGGGATCGTCGCGCTCGGCTCGATGTGGATCCGGATGGGCGAAGTGGCGCTTGAGGCCCTGGCTGCGGGGACGGATGACAAGGCCTTCTACCGCGCCAAACTGACCACCGCGCGCTACTTCGGCGAGCGCTTCTGCCCCGATGCGGCGGCGCTGCGGCGCAAGATCGAGGCGGGCAGCGAGGCGATGATGGCGCTGCCGGTGGAGGCGTTTGGAACGGCTTGAGAAGTGGCGCTTCCGTCGTCAAAACCCGTCCATGCTGAGCTTGTCGAAGCACTGCCCTTTTCTTCGTGCGGTTGCAAATAACCCCAAGAAGGACAGTGCTTGGACAAGTCAGCACGGGCGGGTTAGGGGTAGATTATGGTGCTGCAGAGGTAGAATCGAGCGCAACCAACCGTTCGCGCTCCTGCCCCCAGACCGCCCCGGTAATACTGCCGCCGACCATGCCAAGAATGCATGCGACCAGGGCGCCTCCGCTGATACCCCACTCCGCATCATACAGCAGACCGATCATGATCATGCCGCCGACGAAGAACCCGGCCATTCCGTAGGCCGAAACGGACTCGCGTCCCAGGTGCCTCAACAGCCAGGTGAGCGGCAGGCCAACGAAAAGGCTGGCACCAAGCACAAGCGGAAACGCGACGATCACCGGCGCCAGCATGAGCGGAACGGCACTCCATCCGCTCATCGGATCGTTGAAATCTAACAAGATCATTAGGCCAAGCGGCACGGTGACGAGAAGCCCGGGACTTGCTCCCGCCAACGAACCGATGCCAACGGCCTTCGAGAAGCTTCGCAGTTGGCCCAGTGGCTCAGCGGAGGTCAATCAAACACCTCGCCAAACAGCCCCAGCAGCGCCGCCCAGCTCTGCCGGTCGGCGCTGGCATCGTAGCCGAGCGCGGGGATGCCGCGGCTGTCTGCCTCGGGGTCGGTGAAGCCGTGCTTCACACCGGAGTAAACGTGCAGGTGCCAATTGGCGCCCACCGCGTCCATTTCCTCCTGGAAAGTGCGGACCTGGTCGCGGTCGACCCACGGGTCGGCATCGCCGTGGCAGACCAGGACGCGCGAGGCTATCGGCGCAGTGGCTTGGGCGTCGGTGGCGAGGATGCCGTGGAAGCTGGCGACCACCTTGAGCGGCAAGTTCATCCGCGCCGCCTCGAGCACCGCCTGTCCGCCCATGCAGTAGCCGATAGCCGCCATCGGCAGGTCGCCACGTTCCGGGTGCGCGGCGAGGGTTTCGACCGCCGCTGCGATCCGGGCGCGAAAGTGGCCAACATCGGCCCGCAGCGCAGTGCCGAGGGCATGGGCTGCAGGGCGGTCGGGCACCGGTTCGCCATAGAAGTCGGCCATGAAGGCCAGGTATCCCGCCTCGGCCAGCATCCGCATGCGCCGCAGCACATTGGGCGCGGCGTTCATGATTGTCGGGAACACCACCACCGCAGCGTGGGGAGGGCCCGCGGGCCGCACCAGCCATCCGGTCAGCGCGGTGCCGCGATCAGTGTAATTTACGCGCTCCAATAAGTCGGTCATTTATCCAATACTCAGAGGTTGCGCGCGGGCTTCGACAGGCTCAGCCTGAGCGGGGTTGTTGCTTTCGGCGCAACCCAAGACCCGCTCAGCCTGAGCTTGTCGAAGGCCATGCACCGACCTTGCGGCTCACTCCGGCAAAAAGTCCGGGACCGACAGATACCGTTCCCCGGTATCATAGTTGAAGCCCATCACCCGCGCGCCCGCCGCCAGATCGGGCAGCTTCTGGGCGATCGCCGCTAGCGTCGCGCCCGAGCTGATCCCGACCAGCATGCCTTCCTGCGTGGCACAGCGCCGCGCCATTTCCTTGGCGTCGGCGGGATCGACCTGGATCGCCCCGTCGATTGCCTGGGTGTGGAGGTTGGCGGGAATGAAGCCGGCGCCGATTCCCTGGATCGGGTGCGGCGCGGGCTGGCCGCCCGAGATCACCGGCGAGAGCGTCGGCTCGACCGCCCAGGCCTTCATCGCCGGCCACTTGGCTTTCAGCACCTCGGCGCAGCCGGTCAGGTGCCCGCCGGTACCGACCCCGGTGATCAGCGCATCGAGCGGGCTGTCGGCGAAGTCGGCGAAGATCTCCTGCGCGGTGGTGCGGACGTGGACATCGATATTGGCCTGGTTCTCGAACTGCTGCGGCATCCATGCGCCGGGGGTCGAGGCGACGATTTCGTGCGCGCGCTCGATCGCGCCTTTCATGCCCTTTTCGCGCGGAGACAGGTCAAAACTGGCGCCATAGGCCAGCATCAGCCGCCGCCGCTCGATCGACATCGATTCGGGCATGACCAGTAAGTCATTTTGTAATCCATTAAATTTTTATTTTTCTCGCCATGCGGCG
>JANOGS010000170.1:0-16538 GCA_031414115.1 Novosphingobium sp.
ATTGCACCGGCTCTCGGCGCTGGTGCTTGAGGCGGTGGCCTATGTCCCCGGCCAAACCGGGGTCCACACCACCGGCGAGGAAGCGGCCGTGATTGGCGCCGGGGTCTGCCAGGATCACGCCCACATCTTCATCGGCGCGGCGCGGGCGCTGGGGATCCCGGCGCGCTATGTTGCGGGCTATCTGATGATGGACGACCGGATCGATCAGGAAGCCGGGCACGCCTGGGCCGAAGCCCATGTTGAGGGGATCGGCTGGGTCGGGTTCGATATTTCGAACGGGATCAGCCCCGACGAGCGCTATGTCCGGGTTGCCACCGGGCGCGACTATGGCGAGGCGGCACCCGTGACCGGAATGTCATACGGCGCGGGGGAAACTGTGCTCGCGGTCAAGCTGGCGGTTGAACAACAGCTGCACGAACAGTAGTCCGGCAGCCGAAGGGGACCAGAGCTTGACATATTGCGTTGGAATGCTGCTCGATGCCGGGCTGGTGCTGATGAGCGACACCCGCACCAATTCGGGCGTCGACAATATCTCGGTGTTCCGCAAGATGTACCAGTGGTCGGTCCCCGGTGAACGGATCATCGCGATTATGACCGCAGGCAATCTCGCCACCACCCAAGGCGTGATCAGCCAGATCGAGGAACGCAACAAGACCCCGGCCGAACGCCACAATTCGCTGCTTGAGGCGGAGACCATGTTCCAGGCGGCAACCCTGGTGGGCAAGCTGCTGCGCGAAACCATCGCCTCGATCGACGTTCAGAACGAGGAACAGGCCGGCGGCACCTTCGTCGCCTCGATGATCGTTGCTGGCCAGATCAAGGGCGGCGAACCGCGGCTGTTCTTGGTCTATCCCGAAGGCAACTTCATCGAGGCGAGCTTCGACACCCCGTTCTTTCAGATCGGCGAGACCAAGTATGGCCGCCCGATAATCCTGCGCGGCTATGACCGCGACATGAGCTTTGAGGATGCGGTCAAGCTGCTGATGGTCAGCTTCGATTCGACGATCAAGGCCAACCTTTCGGTCGGGCTGCCGCTAGATCTGCTGGTGATCGAGCGCGACCAGTTCGACCCCACCCACCAACGCCGGGTCACCCCCGAAGATCCCTATTTCCGCTCGGTCTCGGACGGGTGGAGCGAGGCGCTCAAGAACGCGTTTCATTCGCTCCCGGACTATAGCTTCTACCAGGACAAATAGTACTCTACCGGCACATGCCCTTTCCTGAAAGCTCCAGATGCAGGTGATCCCTGTGCGCGGCGTTGTAGGCTGGACCCAGGACCATGCCGAAGCGCTTGCAGGCGCTGCTGTGGATCGTTCGGAGGAATTCGCGCTCGGCCGCCGAACCGCGCGACCAGTCTCCAGCGATGCTGATCCGCCGCCCATCGGCCAGGACAAAGCCCGAGACGTCGATCGCGCTGGCGGTGGCATGGCCCGAACGGCGGGCAGTGCCCACGACATTGCGGCACGAATAAGAGCCCATGGTCTCGATCCGGACCAGCGCCGAGCCGAGGATCTGCTGCGCCGCGCGGTCAACCCCGAAGCGGGCCCAGCCGGCGAAGCTCTCAGCCAGCGGGCAGGTTACGGGGCCGAGGTTGCTCAAGGCCAGTTCGCGGCGATCGCTTTTGAGGCTGGCCAGTCTGACCGTGCCGACGGTTGAGCAGCCAGCGCCATAATACTGGTCGGGCAGGGGCGTGAAACTGGCCTTGGCCGTGCCAAGCTGGGTCAGGCATTGGCGGGTTTCGGGATTGGGGGTGTAGAACAGGGTCGAACGCTTGACCGGGGCACGCTGTGCCTGTTGTGACTCAGGCAGCACCGAACAAGCGCCGAGCAGGGCAAGAACGGGCAGCAGGGCGTGGCGCAGGTTCATGGCCGGACGAGTTTGCCGATTGCATGGTTAACAAGCGGTAACCGCTGCGGTGAACCGATGCGCTTTGCCGCATTTCCTTGACATGACGCCGCAGGCCCCTAGGAGCGCCTCCGGGCCACGCGGTCCCAACGCCGCGCGTGCTCTCTGCAAGGAGAGACTTGAATGACTGATCTACCAATGCCGGCGCGCAAGCCTGCGCGCCCGTTCTTCTCTTCCGGTCCCTGCGCCAAGCCGCCCGGATATTCCCCCAGCAAACTCGCCACCGAAGTACTCGGTCGCTCGCACCGCGCGAAGATCGGCAAAGTGCGGTTGCAGTACTGCATCGATCTGATGCGCGAAGTGCTGGGCCTGCCCGATACACACCGGATCGGCATCGTCCCGGGTTCCGACACCGGGGCCTTCGAGATGGCGATGTGGACCATGCTGGGCGCGCGGGGCGTGACCACGCTGGCCTGGGAGAGCTTTGGCGAGGGCTGGGTGACCGACGCGGTCAAGCAGCTCAAGCTCGATCCCACGGTGCTGCGCGCCGACTACGGCCAGCTCCCCGATCTCAGCCAGGTCGACTGGTCGGGCGACGTGCTGTTCACCTGGAACGGCACCACCAGCGGCGTGCGGGTGCCCAACGGTGACTGGATCCCGGCCGACCGCCAGGGACTCTCGTTTGCCGACGCGACCAGTGCGGTGTTCGCTTACGATATCGATTGGGACAAGATCGATGTCGCCACGTTCAGCTGGCAGAAGGTGCTGGGCGGCGAGGGCGGCCACGGCGTGCTGATCCTCGGCCCGCGCGCGGTCGAGCGGCTGGAAAGCTATACGCCCGCCTGGCCGCTGCCCAAGGTTTTCCGCCTCACCTCCAAGGGCAAGCTTGCCGAAGGCGTGTTCAAGGGCGAGACAATCAACACCCCCTCGATGCTCGCTGTCGAGGACGCGATCTTTGCGCTCGAATGGGCCAAGGGACTGGGCGGACTCGAGGGCCTTCAGGCACGCTGCACCGCCAATGCCGCTGCGCTCGATGCGATCGTTGCCGAACGGCCGTGGCTTTCGCACCTCGCCGCCGATCCTGCGACGCGCTCGAAGACCTCGGTCTGCCTCTCGGTCGAGGGTGCCGACGCCGATTTCATCAAGGCCTTCGCCGGCCTGCTGGAGAAGGCTGACGCTGCCTATGACATCGCCGGCTACCGCGATGCCCCGCCGGGTCTCAGGATCTGGTGCGGCGCCACGGTCGATACCGCCGATATCGAAGCCCTCGGACCCTGGCTCGACTGGGCCTGGGCCAGCACTAAGGTCAATTAAAAGGGGACAGTCCCCATTTAAATTATCGCATATTGTCAATCATCGAAGTGGCCTGAATTTAAATGGGGACTGTCCCCTTTTAATTGACCACGGGAGGCATTTATGACCAAACCCCGCGTACTCATTTCCGACAAGATGGACCCCAACGCCGCCAAGATTTTCGAGGAACGCGGCTGCCAGGTCGATGTCATCACCGGCGAGAGCCCCGAAGCCTTGATCGCCCGGATTGGTGATTACGATGGCCTGGCGATCCGCTCTTCGACCAAGGTGACCAAGGCAGTGCTCGATGCCGCGCCGAACCTCAAGGTCGTCGGTCGCGCCGGGATCGGGGTCGACAATGTCGATATTCCCGCCGCTTCGGCCCAGGGCGTGGTGGTGATGAACACCCCGTTCGGCAATTCCATCACCACCGCCGAACACGCCATCGCGTTGATCTTCGCGCTGGCCCGTCAGATCCCCGAAGCCAATGCCCAGACCCAGGCAGGCAAGTGGCCCAAGAACGACTTCATGGGGGTCGAAGTCACCGGCAAGACGCTCGGGCTGATCGGCGCGGGCAATATCGGCTCGATCGTTGCCAGCCGCGCACTCGGCCTCAAGATGAAGGTGGTTGCGTTTGATCCCTTCCTGACCCCGGAACGCGCGGTGGAAATGGGGGTCGAGAAGGCCGATCTTGATACTTTGCTGGCCAGGGCGGACTTCATCACGCTGCACACGCCGCTGACCGAGCAGACCCGCAACATCCTCTCGGCGGAAAACCTCGCCAAGACCAAAAAGGGCGTGCGGATCGTCAACTGTGCCAGAGGGGGCCTGATCGACGAGGCGGCCTTGAAGGATGCGCTCGATTCGGGCCACGTCGCCGGCGCCGCGCTTGACGTCTTCGCGACCGAACCGGCCAAGGATTCGCCGTTGTTTGGCGCGCCGAACTTCATCTGCACCCCGCACCTCGGCGCCTCGACCACCGAGGCCCAGGTCAACGTCGCGCTGCAGGTGGCCGAGCAGATGGCCGATTTCCTGGTCAATGGCGGGGTCACCAACGCGCTCAACGTGCCTTCGCTGAGCGCCGAGGAAGCCCCCAAGCTGCGCCCCTACATGACGCTGGCCGAGCGGCTCGGCAGCCTGGTCGGCCAACTCGCCCACGGCAGCCTGACCGAAATCGCGATCGAGCGCGAAGGCTCCGCTGCGGCGCTCAACGGCAAGCCGATCGAGGCGGCGGTGCTGGCCGGGCTGATGAAGCGCTATTCGGACGCGGTGAATATGGTCAACGCCCCGTACCTGGCCAAGGAGCGCGGGCTTGATGTGCGTTCGGTCCGGCACGAGCGCGAGGGGGTCTACCACACTCTGCTGCGCGTCACTGTCGCCACCAGCCAGGGGCCACGCTCGGTTGCTGGCACCCTGTTCGGGACCGATCAGCCGCGCCTGGTCGAGATCTTCGGCGTGGGTATCGAGGCCGAACTGGCCGGCAATATGCTCTACATCGTCAACGAGGACGCGCCCGGCTTCATCGGCCGGATCGGCACCTTGCTGGGCGAGGCCGGGGTCAATATCGGCACCTTCCACCTTGGCCGCCGCGAGGCCGGGGGCGAGGCTGTGCTGTTGCTCAGCGTCGATACCCCGGTGCCGCAGGCGGTGATTGATACCGCCGGCAAGCTGCCCGGAGTCAAGCGGGTGATGGCGCTGGCGTTCTGACGCCAATTGCGGCATCGGAGCCGGAACATGCAAGACACCGACCGCGATCTGTTGCCCGAGGGGCTTGAAGACCGGCTGCCGCAGGATGCGGCCGCTGCGGCGCGGGTGGTTCGCACGGTGCTCGATGTGCTCGATGGCCATGGCTATGACCGGGTCCAGCCGCCCAGCATCGAGTTTGAGAAGTCGATGGCCAGCCGGATGGCCGGGGTTCAGCCGCAGCGAATGTTCCGCTTTGTCGATCCGGCGAGCCTGCGCACTCTGGCGCTGCGCAGCGACATCACGGTGCAAGTCGGCCGGATCGCTGCGACCGCGCTGGGCGCCGCAGCTCGGCCGCTGCGGCTGTGCTACGCCGGCCAGGTCGTGACGATCAAGGGCGACGGGCTCGACCCGACCCGCGAGCGACTCCAGCTTGGCGCCGAGCTGATCGGCAGCGACTCTGTTGCCGCGGCAGGCGAGATCGTCGTGATCGCGATTGCGGCGCTTGCCGCTGCCGGGGCAAAAGGCATCTCGGTCGATTTCACCCTGCCCGATCTGGTCGATACCCTCGCTTCCAAGGCCTTGCCGCTGGCCTCCAAAGCCATCGAAGCAGTGCGCCGCGAGCTTGATGCCAAGGACGCCGGCGGGCTGGTTGCGGCTGGCGGCGAAGCCTATCTGCCGCTGCTCACCGCGATCGGCCCGTTCGAGGCTGCGATCGAGCGCCTCGCGGCGATCGATGCAGGCGGGGCCTTGTCCAGCCGGATCAGGGACCTGCGCACAATCGCTGCAAGGGTTGGCGAATCTGCTCGCCTCACCCTCGACCCGTCCGAGCGCCATGGCTTCGAGTACCAGTCATGGTTCGGCTTCACCATCTACGCCGAGGGCGTGTCCGGCGCGCTGGGGCGGGGCGGGTCCTACCGGATCCTCGGCAAGGATGAGCCGGCAATCGGCTTCTCGCTCTACCCCGACCAGTTGATCGACGGTCTCGCCCAGGCCGAACCAGCGCGCGACATGCTGTTCCTCCCGCTCGGCCACGATCCCGCCCACGCCGCCCGCCTTCGCGCGATCGGCTGGCGGACGGTGGCGGCGCTGTGTGGTGACTGCGATGCCAAAGCGCTGGGCTGCACGCACCGGCTTGAAGGTGGGGAAGCGGTTAAGCTCTAACTTCCGAACACCTGCTTCAACCAAGCATCGACCACCGGGGTTGCGGGATATGCGGGATCGCCGAGGTTGCGGTTGATCTCCATGTGGCCTTTCAGGCCGCGCCCCTCGAATTCGCGCCGCTCGACCTGCGTCCCGGCCTGGCGCAGTGCAGCTTCCAGTTGCTTGTTCTGGGCGGCACCGTCTTGGCGCTGGACGTGGATCAGCAGGAAGGCAGGAGCATTAGGCGCCGGGGCTTGAAGCGTCGGCGAGAGCGCTTTCTGCCGTGCCGGGTCGGTGCCGAAGGCCTGGACATAGGTGCCGTTCATGAACTTGCCGCCATCGGCAAGCTGGCGCGGCACGTCATAGGCGGCGCCATCGTTGGGCAGCACCCCGTCGAGATCGGCGAAGCTGAGGCCGGCCTTGCGCAGATACTGCTCGTCAGTGCCGACCAGCGCGACCAGATGCGCACCGGCGCTGTGGCCGGTAATGACCACCCGGCGGCGGTCAATCCCGAGTTGCCCGGCGCGGTCGAGCAGCGCCTTGAGTGCTTGCGCGACGTCCGCAGCCTGCTGCTCCACGGTGGCGGCCGGAACCAGCCGGTAGTCGATCGAGGCATAGGCATAGCCCAGGCCCGTGAAATGCCCTGGGGCAGGACTGCGGGCCGTCGCGTCCTTGCTTCCGCGCTTCCACCCGCCGCCGTGGACATAAAGCACCAGAGGGGCGGGGCCCTTTGCCCGCTGCGCCGGGTAGAAGTCGAGCGACTGGAGCGGATCGGCGCCATAAGAGAGCGTCTGCTTGCCAGTCGCCGCCTGCACCTGAGAGCGGCCCTCACGCGCATCCGCAATCCCGGCCAGCGCCAGTCCCAGTGCTGCAAGGGGAAGGAGAATCGTGGTTTTCATCGCAAAGTTCCTTTCGCGCCCGATCCTAGTATTCGCCAAAGCCTTAACCAGCCGCGAATTGTCGCGATTTGTCCCGCATTTCGGGCAGCGCCGCCTTGCCCTTGCCTGCCGCTTCCCCTAGGCCGCGCCACGGTTTGCAGACATCAGGAAAGCCGCAACATTGGCCAACGTAACCGTGATCGGCGCCCAGTGGGGCGATGAGGGCAAGGGCAAGATCGTCGACTGGCTGGCCAGCCGCGCCGATGCCGTGGTCCGCTTTCAGGGCGGGCACAATGCCGGGCACACCCTGGTGGTCGGCGACCAGACCTACAAGCTCTCGCTGCTCCCCAGCGGCATCGTCACCGGCACGCTTTCGCTGATCGGCAACGGCGTCGTGCTCGATCCCTGGCACTTCCGCGACGAGGTCGCCAAGCTCAAGGGCCAGGGGGTGGAGATCAATCCGCAGAACCTGCAAGTGGCGGAAAATGCCCCGCTGATCCTGCCCTTTCACCGCGATCTCGATGCCCTGCGTGAGGATGCCAGCGGCGCCGGCAAGATCGGCACCACCCGCCGCGGGATCGGCCCAGCCTATGAAGACAAGGTTGGCCGGCGCGCGATCCGGGTCTGCGATCTCGCCCACCTCGATCACCTCGGCCCCCAGCTCGACCGGATCTGCGCTCACCACGATGCCTTGCGCGCCGGGTTCGGCCAGCCCCCGATCGACCGCGAGCGGCTCCTCAAGGACCTGTGGGACATCGCCGCCTTCGTCCTGCCCTTCGCCAAGCCGGTCTGGCGGACGCTGGGCGAGGCGCGCAAGGCCGGCAAGCGGATCCTGTTCGAAGGCGCGCAGGGCGTGCTGCTCGATGTCGATCACGGCACCTATCCGTTTGTTACCAGCTCGAACACGGTCAGCGGTACCGCAGCCTCGGGCTCGGGCCTCGGCCCCGGCGCGGTCGGCTTCGTGCTCGGGATCGTCAAGGCCTATACCACCCGGGTCGGCTCGGGCCCGTTCCCGACCGAGCTTGAAGATGAGATCGGCCAGCGGCTGGGCGAACGCGGCCACGAATTCGGCACTGTCACCGGGCGCAAGCGGCGCTGCGGCTGGTTCGATGCGGTGCTCACCCGGCAGTCTTGCGCAATCAGCGGCGTCACCGGCATCGCGCTGACCAAGCTCGACGTGCTCGACGGATTCGAGTCCGTGAAGATCTGCACCGGCTACAAGCTCCACGGAAAGGACCTCGACTATTTCCCCAGCCACGCCGCCGATCAGGCTGCGGTCGAGCCGGTCTACGAGGAGATGGAGGGTTGGACCGGCACCACCGCCGGCGCCCGCAGCTGGGCCCAGCTCCCCGCCCAAGCGATCAAATACATCCAGCGGGTCCAGGAATTGATCGAGACCCCGGTGGCGCTGGTTTCGACCAGCCCCGAGCGCGAAGACACGATCCTGGTGCGCGATCCGTTCGTCGATTAATTCGGGGACAGTATACTAATTAGCCGAGGGCGTGCTTGCCCTGGCAAATCGAACTTACAGCTAATTAGTATACTGTCCCCGAATTGGCTAGGCGCGGCGTTTCGGTCCGCGTTTACCCAGGCGGAGCGAGCGCCCACTGGCCGTCTCCTGCGCGGTGATCCACTCGCTGGTGCCCAGGGGTCGGCCGGTGGCGAGCCGTGCTTCGATGGTCTCAGCCACCTGCTCGCCATCTGCTTCCAGCTCGCCGGCTTCGAGGCCGTGACGCAGCATCGCCCGCCAGTTTGGAACGTGTTCGCCCAGCGCCGTGACGTCGGTCAGCGGATCGTCCGCTGCCCGGGCGCCGGCAATGTGACTGCGCGCGCTCGACCAGCGCCAGTCGCCGGCCTCACGGACCAGCCCCGCCGCCACCGGGTTGTTCTCAACGTAGCGCACCGCCGCCATCAGGTGGGCGTCGTCCATCGGGTAGGAGGCGAAGCGCTCCTGGAACAGATGCCCGCGCCAGTCCTCGCGCCGGTTGATCGCGCGGGTATAGCGCCGGTGCGTCTCGGCCAGCGCGGCGCGCAGCCCGTCGGGCTCCTGCGGCACCAGCACCAGGTGGACGTGGTTGTCCATCAGGCACCAGGCCAGGCAGCGCGTCCCCGCCCGGGCGCAACCGCCCTGCAGCAGGCTCAGGTAGAGCTGCCGATCCGCGTCGGAGAAGAACACCGGCAGTTTTCGGTTACCGCGCTGGGTGACATGATGGGCGATGCCGGGGAGGACGATACGAGCGAGACGGGTCATTGCAGGGGGTTAGCAAGCGGGTCCGGCGGGGTCAATTTAGTATACTGTCCCTGAATTGCTCACGGACGTGTCACCTCAATTCGCGTAACGCTTAGTTCGTGATTGGGGGGGAGCGCTTCATTTCACCGCAACAGGAGGTTGACTGCCGCTTGCACCTTTTGCTGAAACCTGATTGTCGTAATTGGCGCAGAAGGGCAGACTCATGACCAGAGGCCTTGAGTGACCACGCGCGAAACCACCGGTCTGTTGGCGCAGTCGGACCACCTCACCCGCAGCCTGGGTCAGCGCGCGCTGGTGATTGCCTGGGCGGTTATCCAGTGGCCGTGGCTGCTGCGCAGCCTCCATGGCGGCAGACTGAAAGACAAGCACGCGCTGCTCGACCGGATCGGGTTGCCTTACGATGCCTTGCCCAACCTTGGCAGCTGGAAAGCCGATACCGTGCTGCTGCGCCATATCGTCGATGCAATCGAGGAATTGCGCCCGCGCGAGGTGGTCGAGCTGGGCTGCGGCGCTTCGACGCTGGTCATCGCCAAGGCGCTGCAACTGCACGGCGGCGGGCGGCTGAGCAGCTTCGATCAACACGCCGATTTCGTCTCGGCAACGGCGGCCTGGCTGGACGACCATGGGCTCGCCGCGAACTTGCACCACGCGCCGCTGATCGTCGATCATTCGCGGTGGTCCGAGATCTGGTACGACCTGTCCCACTTGCCGTTGACAATTGATCTGCTTGTAGTTGACGGTCCGCCCTGGGCACTCAGTCCGTTTGGCCGCGGCCGCGCCGAAGAGCTGTTCGCGCGGATTGCGCCGGGGGGCATGATCCTGCTCGATGACGCCGCCAGACCGGGCGAACGGCTGGTCGCCAGCCGCTGGCGTGCGGCCTGGCCGCAGTTCGAATTCCGCTACGACTCGTCGGGCGCCAAGGGCACCTTGATTGGGCGGCGGCGCATCTAGAGTTTGTTCCACTTACGTGGAAACAACACCGGCCCCAAAAGCTCCGGAGACGCAGCTCGCGATCACCTGATCGCCACCGGATTAACCACCGCCTGCACCGTCCCCTGAAACCTGGGCTGGCCGAGTACGAACAGGAACTCGGTGGCGCCGTCCTTGGCCAGTTCTGCGGTGTTGATGTTCTCCAGCACGTGCACCCCGTGCTTCGCCAGCAGGGTGAGGTGGACCACGAACGGCATTTCCGGATCCTCGAACGGGATCGCCTCGAGCGCGGAGGTGTCCGCACCGATCATCACCACGCCGAGTGAGGCGAGGTATTCCGCGCCTTCCTTGCCCAGCCCGGGTTGTTCGGCGATGAAGCGCTTGGGGTCGGTCTTGGCCATCGCCATCCAGCCGGTGTGGAACAGCACCACATCGCCCTTGCGCAGCTTGAGCCCCGCCGCCGTGGCCGCAGCGTCGATTTCGGCGCGGTTGAAGGCGGTTCCGGGTTTGACCTGGGCGGACTTGTAGAGCCGGGTCATGTCGAGCAGCACGCCACGCGTCGCGGTCGGCAGGATCGCCTCGGTGCCGAATTTGGTGACCCCGCCCGGCTTGTAGAAATCGCGGGCGTGGACGCCATTATAATGGCGGCGATCGATCCCCATGTGGCCGAACCCATCAAGCTGGGTACCGATCCCGACCGAGGTCATCAGGATATCGTCGTGCCCGGTCGCTTTGGTCTTGCCGATCGGGCTGCCGCCGCCATCGTCGATCGGCAGCACTGCGGCGGCGAATGAGCGTCCCGGCCAGACCGGGGTGTCGGGGCCGGTGACGATCCCCAACGCATAGACCTGGCCGGTCCTGACCAGTTTTGCCGCAGCAATGGTGGCTTCGGGGGAGAGGTTGTTCATCGCCCCGTTGGTGTCCTCGGCGCCGTACTTCGAGGGGTACCAGGGCGCGTCCTCGGCCAGCGCCGGGGCGGTGAGCGCGGTCAGGGCGAGAGCAAGGGTCAGGGTGCGCATTGGTGGTTCTCCTTTGTCACTCAGGCCGAGCTGGCGGCCGCCAGCGCCGCCGCCTTGGCCCATTTGTAATCCGCCTTGCCGTTGGCCGCGCGCTGGACGGTCTCCACCACCACCAGCTGGCGCGGCATCTTGTAGCCGGCCAGTCTGGTCCTCGCGAAATCGATCAGCGCGGCCGGGTCGATTGTCTGTCCGGCGCCGGCCGAAATCACCCCGACGATCCGCTCGCCAAAGCGCTCGTCCGGCACCCCCACCACCAGCGCGTCCCACACCGTTTCGTGGGCCTTGAGCGCTTCCTCAACCTCTTCGGGAAACACCTTCTCGCCGCCGGTGTTGATGCACACCGAGCCGCGCCCGAGCAGGATCAGCGTGCCATCCGCCGCAATCTTGGCGAAATCGCCGGGGAACGAATAACGCGCCCCGCGGATTGTGCGGAAGGTCTTGGCGCTCTTTTCGGGGTCCTTGTAATAGCCCACCGGCGTCATCCCGCCATTGGCGATCATCCCGCTTTCATCCGATCCGGGCTGGACCAGTTCGTCGCGCTCATTGAACACCAAGGTGGTCGGATTGGCCAGGAAGCGGGCGGTTTCGCCGGGCGGCGCGGTTCGCGAGACCGCGGATTTGCCCATCGAGCCTTCGGTCGAGCCCATATAGTCGACGATCTCGATATCGAGGTGCTCGAGCAGGCCGAGCTTGACCTCGGTCGAGAACATCACGCCCGACGAGCCGATCATGCTCAGCGAGGAGAGGTCATAGGGTGCGCCCCGCGCCGCTGCCTCGTCCAATGCCGCCAGCATCGGCTTGGCGAAGGTATCGCCGACGATCACTACCGCGGTGATCCGCTCGGCCGCGACAATGGCCCAAACCGCGTGGGGATCGAACTTCTCATCACGCAGCAGCGCCACCGTGCCGCCAAAATAGTGCGACGCGAAGGCGCCGATCCACATCCCGGTGCCGTGCATCAGCGGGCAGGCTGGCAGGACCACCGGGGCGGTGCCGGCCTGCTTTGCAGCATCCACCAGCTCGAGCAGGATTTCCGGCGTAGGCTCAACCTCCGGCCCCAGCCTTGCGGCGAGCATGCCGGGAATGAAATCGCCGTGGCGGTACATCACCCCTTTGGGCATCCCGGTGGTGCCGCCGGTGTAGACCATGTAGATATCGTCTTCGCTGTAGGCGAGCCGGGGCAGGGGCAGATGCGCGGCGATCAGCGCTTCGTAGTTTGCAGCGCCGGGAAGTGTTTCGCCCGATCCGTCGGCGATCTGGACGCACAGTTTGAGCTTGGGCAGCCGCCCTCGGATCGCCGCGAGCTGCGGGGCAAACCGGGCATCGAAGAACACCGCTTCGACATCGGCATTGTCGAACAGGTAGGCCAGCTCCTCCTCGACATAGCGGTAGTTGACGTTGATCGGCACCGCGCGCGCCTTGAACACGGCGAACTGCGCTTCAAGGAATTCGGCCGAGTTGAAGCCGTAAATCGCGATCTTGCTGTCCGGCGCGATCCCGCCCGCGACCAGCGCGCTGGCCAGCCGCGCGGCGCGGTCCTCGTAGTCACGCCACGTGCGGCGGGTGTCGCCGTCGATCAGGGCGAGTTGATCGGGGACCCGCGCGGCGATTGTCTCGAACACGTCGGCGAAGTGCCAGATCATCGTTTGATTCCCCTCGTCCCGGTTGTTGGCATTATGGCCGGGCGCCGGGGGCTTGTCATCCCTTGCGCTGCCAAAGAGACTGCCAATGGGCAGACCCGGACTTTGGTGAGGAAGCCCTCGACTCAGGAACGGCTCTTTTCCTGACATAATTCCTGTTTGTTCATCTGCTGGTTATCGAATCGGTGGGAATATCAAGGCCCAAGCCTATTTCGCCCAGGCCAGCCCCGCCAACGACACCGCCGGGTTGCCGTTGACGGTCTCGGTCAACGCCGGCCGGGCGCTTTTCCACGAGACGCCGCGCGAGGATGTCGAGGCCGCGGATCCGGTACTGCTGCATGAGGGTGAGGCGCGGGCGCTGGGTGAGGTGGTGCTGGTCAATTGCCCCTCGATGGCGCGGTGGGCTGCCTCGACCAGTCGGGTGGGCAGATCCTGACCGATCCCGGCCGGGTTGGCGTATCCAGCCCGATGACGATTTTCAGCGCATCGACCTGGCCGGTTATGACCAGCTTGACCGCCGCCACCTTTGCGAAATTTTCAGGGAAGGAATAGCGTAAACCGCGAAGCGCAATAGTTCATTTTTCCTGACGACATATCGACGATTCTATTCCGTCCTTGACAGAAAAATACCATATAATAGTCTGACTATCAGGACGCGGATAAGTTATATATAAATCCCACGTAACTCCACCAATTGACTTATTCGTATGTGACGGAAAACAGGTCACTATCCAGATAGTTACTATCAAAAGGAGTATGCATAATGGTATATTCAAGAAAATTAAAGTGCGCTGCGGCGATTCTTGTATCGGCGATGGCCGGGTCGATCGCTCCAACCGCGCTGGCCTCGCCAGGTGCCGGTATCACGACGGAAAATTTCGTCACCGCGGATTTCGAGGATACGGCACTGATCAACAACGATCGGGTCAAGATGCAAACCAAGGACCGGACCGACGTGCGGGTACAGCGGCTGACCTTTGCCGCTGGTGCCTACTCCGGCTGGCACCATCATCCCGGCGTGGTAATCGTCGCGGTGGCCTCGGGTTCGGTGACCAGGGGGTCCTCGCGGGGGCGGGGGAGGATTCGGCGGCAGTGGGTTCTCCTTGTCGTCGCCGCCCGTGATCTTCAAGAACCTCGCGATTCTCGGCGGCTCGGAAGGCGAGAACGCCTTCGTCGGCCCGCCCGGCGACCCGCAGGCGTTCGACGTGAAAACCGGCAAGCTCGTGTGGCGCTACCGCGTCGTGCCCCAGCCCGGCGATCCGAACTTCGGCACGTGGGGCGACGGCTGGAAGGATCGCGGCGGCCCGGCCATCTGGGGTTTGTTGACACTCGACGCCGAGCCTGGCGTGGTGTTCCTGGCGACGGGCAATCCAGGCGGCAGTTTCTACGGAGGTGATCGACCCGGCGACAACCTGTACGCGGTCTCTGTTCTTGCGCTCGACGCCACGACTGGCGCCTACAAGTGGCACTACCAAACGACCCGTCACGATCTGTTCGATGCGGATCTGGCCGCCGCGCCTGCGCTGATCGAGGTCGTACGCGACGGCAAGCGCATACCGGCCGTGGCACAAATCACCAAAATGGGCGGGATGCTGTTTATTCTCGACCGGCTGACGGGCAAGCCGATCCACGGGGTGGAAGACAGGAAGGTGCCGCCAAGCAACGTGCCCGGCGAGAGGTCCGCCGCCACACAGCCCTTCCCGCTCAAGCCGGCGCCGTGGGCACGCCTGGGCATGACGAAGGCCGATCTCACGACCGTGACGCCGGAGTCGAACCGGTTCTGCACGGCCTGGTGGGAGAAAGAGCAGATGTACAACGACGGACCGTACACGCCGTACGGCGTCAAGGGCACGACCGTCGTGTTCAGCGGTACGATCGGCGGCGGCAACTGGGGCGGCGTCGCGTTCAGTCCGCCTCTCGGCTATGTGTTTGTCAACACCAGCAACCTCGCCACGCTCGGACGGATGGCACCCGATCCGCAGAACCCGGGAAAGTACCGCAACGACCTTGCCTACACTCGATTCTGGGACGACAACAAGTATCCGTGTCAGCAGCCGCCCTGGGGCGAACTGGTTGCCGTGAATGCAAACACCGGCGACATCGCGTGGAAGATTCCACTCGGCGTGTATCCCGAACTCATCGCGCAGGGCATTCCGCCCACGGGCACGCCCAACCTTGGCGGACCCATTGTGACCGCGAGCGGCCTCGTGTTCATTGGCGCCACCAAGGACGCCCGCTTCCGCGCGATCGACGCGAAGACGGGGAAGGAGCTCTGGTACGGACAGCTCGAAGCGGCTGGCGCCGCCACGCCCATGACCTTCCAGGGACGTGATGGCACTCAGTACGTGGTGATCGCGGCCGGCGGCCCAGGCGACACCGATCGCGGCGGCACCGAGCAGTATCCGCAGAAGCTCGTGGCATTCGCGCTGTTGGATCGTGTCAAGGCCCCTGCCGCCGCACCGGCGGGCGCCGCCGCGTCGTCATCGGGATCGCCGGCCTCGGGACAGGCCGTCTTGACGCCTCAGGCGCTCGCGCAAGGACGTACAGTGACCGAGCGCGTCTGCACGAGTTGCCATGGACTCGACGCGAGCGTCACGGTAGGCCGCACCGCCGCCGCGTGGAAGCAGGTGGTCGAGGAGATGGTGGCGATGGGTGCGCAAGGAAGCCCGGAGGACTTTCGGCTGGTGACCGAATACCTGAGTCAGGCGTATCCCATGAAGAGGGACCGCTGACTCCGCAGGGGGATCCCGAAAAGGGCCTTGACGCGCCGTCCTACTTCCTGACGGCCGCCAACACCCGATCGAGCGCATCGTACGGCGCAAACTCCGCGTGCTCGTAGATGTTCCAGCCCGTGAAGACCGCAATGAGCTGGTGCTGCGGCACGACGATCAGTCGCTGTCCGCCATAGCCGAGGGCGGCGTAGGCGTACTGCGAGCCGTCGCCGTAAGGGAGCACCCACCACTTGTAGCCGTACTTGCGTGAGCGCGGCTGGCCGGGTCGGGTGTCGACCAGCGGGCTCGTGGACGAGGTGACCCAGCCCGTGGGCAGCAGCCGCTTGCCGTTCCAGATGCCGTCGTGCAGATAGAGGTAGCCGATCTTCGCGAGGTCACGCGCCGTGAGATACAGTCCGCCCTCGGTGTCGGATAGCCCCTTGGGCGTGCGCTTCCAATAGGTGTCGGCGATACCGAGTGGCGCGAAGAGGTGCTCCGCGGCATATTCATCGGCCTGCTTGCCGGTGGCCTTCTTGATCACGTGCGCGAGCAGCTCGGTGGCGCCGCTGTTATAGACGAACCGCGCCCCGGGCGTGTCGGCCATGGGTTGATCCAGCACGAACTGGATCCAGTCGTCACTCTTTTCCATCCCCGCGCAACTGTTGGCGGGATCGGTGTACGCCACGGTGCTCTCGTCCCACTTGATGCCGGCCGTCATGGTGAGCAGGTGCTTGATCGTCAGTTCCGCCCGGCGCGGGTCGGCGTCGGGCAGGCGGAAGCCTTCGACATAGGGCCTGAGCGCGGCGTCCACACCGGGAAGTTCGCCGCGTTCAATCGCGATGCCGATGAGCGCGGAGGTCACGCTCTTGCTGACCGACTGCATCGTATGAAGGGGCCCGTGGCGATACCACGGGTGCCAGTCCGGGTCGTAGTAGTTGTACGGCCCCCGCGCCGGATCGCGGCCCTCGAACAGTCGATCGAAGTCGTGGCGGTACGATTTCTCGAAGACCACTTTGCCGTGCCGCACGACGAGCATGCCCGTGACCTGTCCGAAGGTGCCGGCGGTGAAGTCGGCGTCGAGGGAGTCGAGCGTAGCCGCGTCGAGCCCCTCGGCCTCCGGCGACGAGGCCGCCCACCCCTTGGTG
>JANOGS010000171.1:0-14175 GCA_031414115.1 Novosphingobium sp.
GAAGATCGTCGTCCAACCGGCCTCCTCGGCCGGCGCGACGCGCTCGCGCGCCCTTCCTCAGCGTGGATCCCGGTCGGAATGCCGCGGCCGTTGTCCTCGACCGAGACCGAACCGTCGGGGTTGAGCTCGATCAGCACCAGATCGCAGTGCCCCGCCAGCGCCTCGTCGATCGCGTTGTCGGAAACCTCGAACACCATGTGGTGCAGCCCCGAGCCGTCGTCGGTATCGCCGATGTACATGCCGGGGCGCTTGCGCACCGCGTCGAGGCCCTTGAGGACCTTGATCTGATCGGCGCCATAGGCGTTGGCGTTCGGCGTGTTTTCAGGTGTTTCGGACATGTACAGCATATAGGCACTCCCCAGCTCTTACCCAAGCGCAAGCGGGGCCGGATCAGCGCTTTTCCACAAGCGATGGGCGTTTGCCCGATCAAGACGTTTACGGCATAATCCACCGAGCAAAAGTGCTGCCCCGCACCGCTGGAGTATGATCCGTCATGAAATGTCCCGCCTGCAACGTGGCCCTGGTGATGAGCGAACGCCAGGGAATCGAAATCGACTATTGCCCCGAATGCCGCGGCATCTGGCTCGATCGCGGCGAGCTCGACAAGATCATCCAGCGCAGCGCCGGCGACGCACCGGCCCCGGTTCAACATCAAGCACCGTCGCCGCCGCCGCAGATGCCGCAGCAAGGCTATTCGCAGCAGCAAGGCTATGGCCACGGATCAAAGCCCCACAAGCGCCGCAAGCACTGGTTGGAAGAGATCTTCGATTGATCGTTTTGACTGGGGGACGTTTGACAATGCGTATCGTTGATTTTGCTGTTGCGGCTGCGCTGCTGGCGGCGGCCCCTGCGACCGCGCAGACCTTGCGCCCTGACCAGATCGAGTTCCGGGGGCTCTTCGAAGAGCTGGTCGAAACCAACACCACCCTGTCCGAAGGCGATTGCACCCTGGCCGCGCAGAAGATGGTGACACGGCTCAAGGCGGCGGGGATGAAGGACGCGGCGCTGACGGAGTTCACCGTGCCGGACAAGCCCAGGGAAGGCGGGCTGGTGGCGGTCTATCCGGGAACCTCGAAGAAGCTCAAGCCGATGCTGCTGCTCGCGCATATCGACGTGATCGAGGCCAAGCGGTCTGACTGGCAGCGCGATCCCTTTACCCTGATCGAGGAGAACGGCTATTTCTTCGCCCGCGGCACCGCCGACGACAAGGCCCAGGCGGCGATCTTTACCGACACGCTGGCCCGCTTCGCCCGCGCCGGCCACAAGCCCAGGCGCACGATCAAGCTGGCGCTGACCTGCGGCGAGGAGACCACCGGCGCGTTCAACGGCGCGGAATGGCTGACCAAGAACCGCCGCGAGCTGATCGATGCCGCCTATGCGCTCAACGAAGGTGGCCCCGGGCAGACCGACAAGCGCGGCGGCAAATTGCTGATCCAGACCGTGCAGGTCGGCGAAAAGGCCTACCAGGACTTCACCCTGACCGCCACCAACGCCGGCGGCCACAGCTCGGTGCCGATCCGCGACAACGCCATCTATGCCATGGGCGAGGCGCTGGCGCGGGTTCGCGATCACCGCTTCCCGCTCGAATTCAATGCCACCACCCGCGGGTATTTCACCAAGTCGGGGGCGATCCGCGATGACGCCATGGGCCAGGCGATGGTCGCGCTGGCGGCCAATCCTGGCGATGTCGCGGCCGAGGCCACAGTCAGTGCGGACCGCATTTTCAACGCGCTGCTGCGCACGACCTGCGTCGCGACGCTGATCGAGGGCGGCCATGCCCTCAACGCCCTGCCGCAGACGGTCCGGGCCAATGTCAATTGCCGGATGTTCCCGGGCCGCACCGCCGAGGACACCCAAACCGCTCTTGCAGCGGCGATCGGCAATCCCGCGATCCGGATCGAGCCGATAGTCCACGGCAAGCCGATCGCCCAGCCGCCGCCGCTCGATCCCAAGATCATCGGCCCGATGGAGCAATTGAACGCCAAGCATTTCCCGGGGATTCCGCTGGTTCCGGCGATCTCCACCGGCGCGACTGACGGGCTGTACCTCGCCGCAGCGGGAATTCCTGTCTACGGCGTCCCGGGCCTGTGGCGCGATCCCGACAATAACGGGGTTCACGGCCTGGACGAGCGGATCGCGGTCGACGCGCTGTATCGCGGGCGTGACTATATGCACGAGCTGATCAAGATGTTGAGTAGTAGGTAGGAACGCGAAAGGGCCGTCACGCCGGCTTGGCGTGACGGCCCTTTGCTTTGGGAGGTGTGCCGATCCGCTGCGCTCAGGCGAGCGTGGCGGTGAACATCAGACCGCTGAGCGAGGCAGCGGCGAAGATCGGTAGCACCATCAGCAGTAAGTTGCGCATGGTCTGTTCCCTGTTGCGTGTGCGAATTCAGTTCGCATTTGCAACATAACTGTCCCGGTAGAGTTTACAAGTGCAATGGCCGGCATGGCCGTTGCGTAATTTGCAACTAAGCAGTTAGCCTTTCGGTAAGACTTGCCCCTTGCCCGTGGCTCAGCAATGTGGCGTGGCTACGAATCTGGAGACCACTGCCTCGTGACCATCAGCGATCCCGCCGCGCAGCTTGACGAAGCATTTGGTTCCTTCCCCGGCCTGATCGCCGATTGGGGCGCCTATCGCGGCGACGCCCCGGCGCTCGATGATGGCGTGACCGCGCTGTCCTGGCGCGAGACTGCTGCGCTGGTCGAGCGGATCGCCGCGCGGCTCCAGGCGGATGGGCTTGAACGCGGGCAGGCGGTGGCGATCCTCGGCACGACTACCGTGAACTATGCGCTGGTCTACCTCGCCGCGATCCGCGCCGGGGGCTGCGCCGCGCCGCTGACCACCAGCGCCAGCCCCGAGCAGCTAGCCGGGATGGCCAAGGATTCGGGCGCGATCCACTTGTTCGTCGATCGCGCCAAGCTGACCGAGCTGGGCAATTTCGCGCTGCCGGTCGAGCGCCAGATCGTGCTCGACGAGGAACTGGACCAGTTCATGGCCGCGCCCGGCACCATCGCCGCGCCGTTCGATCCCGACGACAAGGACCCGTTCAACATCATCTACTCCTCGGGAACCACCGGGATCCCCAAGGGCATCGTCCATTCGCACGGCATGCGCTGGCGCCAGATGACCTTCCGCGCCGCCAACAATTATGGCGCGGGCAGCCGCACCCTGACCTCGACCCCGCTCTATTCGAACACCACCATGGCGGTGTTCCTGCCCAGCATGTATTCGGGCGGCTGCGTCTCGCTGATGGGCAAATTCGATGTCGAAAAATGGCTGGAACGCGCCGCTGCCGAGCGGATCACCCACACCATGCTGGTCCCGGTCCAGTACCGCCGGCTGATGCAGTTCGAGCGGTTCGACGATTACGACCTTTCGGCGATGCGGCTCAAATACTGCACCTCCGCCCCTTTCCCCGCCGAACTCAAGGCCGAAGTGCTGCGCCGCATGCCCGGAGGCTTGATCGAGATCTATTCGATGACCGAGGGCGGGGTGGTCTGCCTGCTGGTCGCGCACGAGCATCCGGACAAGCTCCATACCGTCGGCCAGCCCGCCCCCGGCAGCCTGCTCAAAGTGCTGGACGAGGACGGCAACGAGGTGCCGCCGGGTACCGCCGGCGAGCTGATCGGCAAATCACCGACGATGATGCTCGGCTACAAGAACCAGCCCGACAAGACCCGCGAAGGTTATTGGACCGACCCGGCCGACGGCTCGATCTGGCAGCGCATGGGCGACATCGGCCGGGTCGATGCCGACGGTTTCGTCGAACTGGTCGGGCGGACAAAAGACGTGATCATCTCGGGCGGGTTCAATATCTTCCCGATCGATCTGGAAACCGAACTGGCCAGGGACGCGCGAGTGGTCGAGGCCGCAGTGGTCGGCGTACCCAGCGAGCAATGGGGCGAAACTCCTGTGGGCTTCGTGGTGCTGAAACCCGGCACCGGCGAGGATTCCCTCGAGGATATCCGCGCCACGGCCAATGCCCGGCTCGGCAAGACCCAGCGAGTCTCGGCGCTGCATGCCATAGCGGATATGCCGCGCAGCCACATCGGCAAACTGCTCAAGACCGAGCTGAGGGAGCTGGTGGTGCGAGGCTGATTTGGTTCACACGAAGCCACGAAGACACAAAGGAGCCGCGCTTGCGGCGAAGCCGCGCCTTCAATCCGACAGTCGTACAATTGCATGATGGCGAATTCAGAAGCGGCCTGCGGCCGGATAAGGCATCATCGTGTCTTCGTGCCTTCGTGTGAAACCTCCGAGCGCAACCTTGCCTCTAAGCCCCGCCCACCTTATCGGCCCTGCATGACCATCCAGCCTTCAGACTCGATCCTCATCGTCGATTTCGGCAGCCAGGTAACCCAGCTGATCGCGCGGCGGGTGCGCGAGGCGGGGGTCTATTCGGAGATCGCGCCGTTCAGCCATGCCGCCGCCGCCTTCGCGCGGATGGCGCCCAAGGGGATCATCCTCTCGGGCTCGCCCGCTTCGGTACTTGATGGCGATGGACCGCGGATCCCGCAGGAGATCCTAGACAGCGGCCTGCCGATCCTTGGCATCTGCTACGGCCAGCAGGCGCTGATGCACCAGCTCGGCGGCGAGGTGCTGCTGGGAGATTCAGGCGAATTCGGCCGTGCCTTTATCGAGATATCGGATAGCTGCGCGCTGTTCGACGGACTATGGGCCGAGGGCGAGACCCACCAGGTGTGGATGAGCCACGGCGACAAGGTCACCGCGCTCGCCCCCGGCTTCCGCCCCGTCGCTGCGAGTTCCGGCGCGCCGTTCGCGGTGATCGCCAACGACGAGGCGCGGATCTACGCGATGCAGTTCCACCCCGAGGTGGTCCACACCCCCGATGGCGCCAGGCTGCTCAAGAACTTCGTCCGCCATGTTTGCGGCCTCGCCGGCGACTGGACCATGGCCGAATTTCGCAAGACCAAGATCGCCGAAATCCGCGCCCAGGTCGGCACGAGCAAGGTAATCTGCGGGCTTTCGGGCGGGGTCGACAGCGCGGTTGCCGCCGTGCTGATCCACGAGGCGGTGGGCGAGCAGCTGACCTGCGTCTATGTCGATCACGGGTTGATGCGGATGGGCGAGAGCGAACAGGTCGTCAGCCTGTTCCGCGGCCATTACAACATCCCGCTGATCCACAAGGACGTCTCGGCGCTGTTCCTCAATGGCCTCGCGGGCGTCACCGATCCCGAGGCCAAGCGCAAGTTCATCGGCAAGACCTTCATCGACGTGTTCGAGGCCGAGGCCAAGCAGATCGGCGGGGCGGAGTTCCTCGCCCAGGGCACGCTCTATCCCGACGTGATCGAGAGTGTGTCGTTCACCGGTGGGCCGAGCGTTACGATCAAGAGCCACCACAACGTCGGCGGGCTGCCCGAGCGGATGAACATGCAGCTGGTCGAGCCCTTGCGCGAGCTGTTCAAGGACGAGGTCCGCGAACTCGGCCGCGAGCTTGGCCTGCCCGAAGTGTTCGTCGGCAGGCACCCCTTCCCCGGCCCCGGCCTGGCGATCCGCATCCCCGGCGAGGTCACCCGCGAGCGCTGCGATGTGCTGCGCAAGGCCGACGCGGTCTACCTCGAGGAAATCCGCAACGCCGGGCTCTACGATGCGATCTGGCAGGCCTTCGCGGTGCTGCTGCCGGTGAAAACGGTGGGCGTGATGGGCGACGGCCGCACCTACGACAACGTCTGCGCGCTGCGCGCGGTGACCAGCACCGACGGCATGACCGCCGACATCTACCCCTTCGACGCCGCCTTCCTCAGCCGGGTGGCGACGCGGATCATCAACGAGGTCAAGGGGATCAACCGGGTGGTGTATGATTATACGAGCAAGCCGCCGGGGACGATCGAGTGGGAGTGAGCAGATTGACGAGCAGCTATGTTCGTTTTATGTTCCCAAAGTAACCGAAGCCAAAGGAGCCACCCATGTCCGTCGACTACATCATGATCGGAACCAACGATCTGGCCGGTGCGCGCGGGTTCTACGATGCGGTGTTTCCCACCTTTGGCGGCACGCTGGATGTCGATTATCCGCCAATCACCTTCTGCTACCGCTTTCGCAACGATACCCGCGCCTGGGTGGCGGGGCCGCACAACCAACAGCCGGCGGTGCCTGCCAACGGCTCGATGCCGGGGTTCCGCTGCGCCGATCCCGCTGAAGTCAATGCCGCTCACGCCGCGGCGCTCGCCAACGGTGGCAGCAACGAAGGCGATCCCGGGCCGCGGCCGATGTATGGGCCGGACTTCTACGGCGCCTACGTTCGCGATCTTGACGGCAACAAGCTGAGCTTCATCTGCACGGTCGCGGCGGGGTGAAGCGCGAACGTCGGGCGCTCGCGATGGCCTGAACCGAGGGCGCCGGATTGGCCCAGCTCAGTTCCAGGCATGAACAGAACCCGGCGGGCTACCAGCTTCCCTGAGGGAACCATTCCCGGACTTTCGCGTTCCTGATTGGTCTGCCGCGAACTCGCGGTGAAACCAAGGAGTTCACTATGCGAAAGATGATGCTGCTCGCCATAACGGTCGCCGGAGCGGGCCTGACCAGTGCCTGCGCCACGGTTGAAGAAGCCGTCGCCGAGGCGGTCGCCGAAACCCACCGCGCCACGCTCAGCAGCGCCGAGGTCGTGCCGGGAAGCGGCGATCCGGATGGCTCCGCCACCGCGGAGCTGACAGTAACCGATGAGCTCAACCAGATCTGCTACGACCTCAGCAACACCCGCAACCTGGCTGCGATCACCTCGGTCACGATCAATCGCGGTGAGCGGGGATCGACCGGCCCGGTGGTCTTGCGGCTCAAGGAGGCCAACGAGGGTGGCTACAAGAACTGCGTGGGCCGGGCCGAATGGGTCGAGGACCGCTTTGAGAAGACCCCGGGAATCTACTACATCCAGGTTGCCACGAGCGAATATCCCAGCGGCGCGATCCGCGGGCAGTTCATGCGCAACTGAACCGAGCCGTATGAAGCGCGGGCCAGCTCAGCCCGCGCTTTCACCCGGCTGTTGGCGTGATGACAAAGCGCCCCGCCGCCCGGTCCTTCTGCACTTTCAGCCCGTCGAACACCTGCCCGCTCATCGCGATCCACACACCCGGCGGGCAGGTCTGGGCAGCGGCAAAGGCCATGCCGAGATTGAACGGGGCGTCGGTTTCGGCGAAGCGCGCAGGGCTGAGCGCGCCGGTCAGGACGATCGTCTTGCCGGGGACTTCAGACGCCAGCACTTTGGCGGTCTCGGTCATGGTGTCGGTGCCGTGGGTGACGACGATGCGGCTCTCCGGTGCCTCGCGCGCGGCGCTGGCAATCAGCGCCCGGTCCTCGGCGGTCAGTTCAAGGCTGTCCTTGCGCATCAGTTCGACCACCCGGAACGCCAGCGCCACCCGCGCTTGCTTGAGCAAGGCCGGGATCCCGCTATCGACGATCTGGTATTCGGACAGGGCGTCGAAATAGGCCTTGTCGATGGTCCCGCCGGTGGTGAGGATCAGGATCGGCTGCTGGGTCACGGTCGGAACGCAACCCCGGTCAGCGCCTCGGACTTGGCCCACAGGGCTTCGGCCAGCGCTGCATCGCGGATGTGCGGGAAAACGCCGGCGCCGCGCGGGGTGTTCTCATCGGCCATGGCACCGACGTCGCAGTTCTCGCAATAGACCCCGCCCAGACCCTCGAGCGACGGTGAGGTAGCGCACCAGACCGAGGTCGATGCACCCTCGGCGGTCGATTTGAACGCCTCATGGACCTTGCCGTTCTCGTCGTACCAGCCCATCGCCCGCTGCTCGTCCATGGTCAGGTGGCGCTGCAGCGGGGTGGCGATGCCGCCGGGATGGACCGCGAAGGCACGCACCCCGTGGGCCGCGCCAAGCTGGTCGAGGCGCAGCGCAAACAGCGCATTGGCCGACTTGGCCTGGCCATAGGCAGTCCACTTGTCATAGTCGCGGCGCTCGAAATTCGGATCTTCGATTTCCAGCCCGCCCAGGCGGTGCCCGATCGAGGACACTGCAACCACCCGGGCGCCGCCCGCCGCCTTGAGCAAAGGCCACAGCCGCGCGATCAGCTGGAAATGGCCGAGGTGGTTGGTGGCAAACTGGCTTTCATAGCCGCGCGCATCGCGGGTCAGCGGATTGGCCATGATCGCCGCATTGTTGATGACGATATCAAGCTGGCCGGTTCGCGCCGCAAGCTCAGCGGCGCAGGCGTCGATCGAGGCCGGATCGGAGAGATCGAGCGGCACGATTTCGACCGCACCGGCAACATCAGCGAGATCCTCCGCCGCCTTGTCGGGCCGCCGCGCCGCGACGAGAACCCGGGCTCCCGCCGCCGCCAGCGCCCGCACCGTCTCGGTCCCCAGCCCCGAATAGCCGCCGGTGACCAGCGCGATCTTGCCGGACAGGTCGATCCCCGCGATCACTTCCAGCGCAGTGGAACGATAGCCGAAGGGCGAGCCGATGGGGGTCTGGGCGGTGGTCATGGTGAGCGATTCCTGTTGGGGTGTGGCTAAGCGATAAGCCTGCCAGCGCGCTTGGCAAGGCGGGTCAGCGGTTCAGCCCGCCGCTGCGGCGTTTGGCGAACGGCCAGGCGATCGCGGTGGCGGACCACAGCGCCGCCCAGATTAGCACCGGCTGGAACGCCAGCCGCGGCAGATGATAGCGCAGCCCGGTGCCGCCATCGCCGCGCGCCTGATCGAGCAGGAAGTGCTGAAAATTGGCTGGCCAGACCGCCAGCGCATAACAGGCCAGTCCCCAGCCTGCCGCTTGCCGCAGCCGTGGCCACCAAGGCTGCACCAGTCCCACCGCGCCGGCCAGTTCGGCGATGCCGGTCAGCGCCACAACCGGTTCGGGCCACGGCACCCACGGCGGCATGATCGCCAGGAACGGCGCGGGCGAGACCAGATGCGCTACCCCTGCCAGAAAGTAGAACGGGGCCAGCAGCAAGCGCAGAACGCGGCGCGGGGTGCTGTCCGCAGCGTTCGGGTTTTGCGGTGTGATCAAGCGGCAATATCCTCAAGACAGGAGCGCCAAGGTTAGCCCCGCCCAAAGCAATAGCAAGGCGCCCCGGCAGCGCCGCTGGCAATGTCTGCGCGACATGTTAGGTTTCGGACAGGCAACAGGCTGGGGGAAGAGCTATGGCAACAGCAGCAGGAACGGCGCGTGCCTCGGGTACGCGAATCGCGTGGGTTGTGGCGCTGCTGGCGCTGTCGGTGCTGCTCAACTATGTCGATCGCGGTGCGATCGGGGTGGCGGCGCCGCTGATGACGGCTGAGCTCGGGCTCAGCGCGACCGGGTTCGGGATCGCGGTTTCGGCGTTCTTCTGGGTCTATGCGCCGCTCTGCCTGGTGGTCGGCTGGCTCTGCGACCGGTTCTGCGTCTACCGCCTGTTTGCCGCCGGGATCGCGCTGTGGGCGCTGGCGACGGTGCTGATGGGCTTTGTTCAGGGCATCGCGCTGCTGATCGTGCTGCGCCTGTTGCTGGGGCTGGGCGAAACCATTGCCTTTCCCGGCAGCTCGAAGATCTTCGCCGCCGAGGTTCCCCCTGAGCGCCGCGGCAGCGCCAATGCCCTGATCGGCGCGGCGCTGGCGTTCGGCCCGGCGGTAGGGGCGCTGGCCGGAGGGCTGATCCTTCAGGAACTCGGCTGGCGGCCGATTTTCTGGATTTTCGGGCTGGTTACCCTGCTGTGGCTGGTGCCCTGGCACTTCGCCTCGGCTCCCTTACGCTCGAAAAGCATGACCACCCCGGTGGTCGATCCCGTGCCGCTCGGCAAGTTGATGCGGTTGCCGGCCTTGTGGCTGATGGGCGCGGCGCACTTCATGTCGAACTACGGGTTCTACTTCCTGCTCGCCTGGCTGCCGCTCTACCTGACCAAGACGCTGGGCTATTCGATCGCCGAGATGACCGTGCTGACCACGCTCAGCTTCACCGCCCAGGGCGTGGCCGCGCTCGCCGCCGGACGCTTGTCAGACCGGGCTGTGACGCGCGGACGCGATGAGGCCGCACTGCGCCGCACGACCATGGCCGCCTCGCAAGCGCTGGTCGCAGTGGCCATCGCGGGGGTGTGGTTCGCGCCCGGACCCTGGCAAATGGGGGTCTGCCTGATGCTGGCCGGGATCGGCTCGGGCTTCATCTCGGTCAATCTCTTTGCCGTGGCCCAGATGTTTGCGGGCCCGCGCGCCGCCGGTGGTTGGGTCGGCATGCAGAATGCGCTGGGCAATGCCGCCGGGATCATCGGGCCGATTGCGACCGGGCTGATCGTCGATGGGTTTGGTTCCTACGGCTGGGCTTTCGCGATCGCCGCGTTGTTTGCAGGAGCAGGCGCGGTATGGTGGCGCTGGGTGGTCCCGCCGATCCGCCAGATCGCGGTCTAGAATCCCTTGACTTGGAAGCAACACCGGCCCGCTCCCCCGGCCCGACCACCCGTTCATGGTACCCTTTGGGTGGTCGGGGCGCCTCAGCGAAAATGTCCCCCGGACATTTGTCGCGACTTTCGGCACGGGAGCGGGCCGGTGTTGCAAGGACAGGCCGGATGGCCTCTCCGCACACAACAGGAATCCGCACAAAAATCAACGCCGCCCGGATCGGAACCCGGGCGGCGCTCTCGCTGTTCAGCGAAGAGAGGGTGGTCAGTCGGCCTGGGCGACCGTCTTGACGCGGCGATAGGGGACGAAATCGCCAAGGCTGACGAAGCCGTTGAAGAAGTGCCCGTTGCGGTCAAAGGTCTGGACGATGTCGAGATCGCAGAACTGGCTGCCGTGAAGCCGGGTGACCAGGACATCGTCATCGTCAAGATCATCGGCGTTCTTCGGGCGGTTGACATAGATCGTGCCGCCGTTGCGATAGACCAGCGCGGTCTTGTCGATCACTTCGAGGTTGCGGGTTTGATGATAGGAAATGCAGCTGACCGGCTCACCGGGAACCCGATCGCCGATGATCTTGGCAAGCTGTTCCTCACCGCTGAGCTTGGGTTTGGCGGCGGCCACCGTGGGCACCGCGAGCACCGCGGAGGCGGCGGCCAGGGCGATTGCAAGGTTGCGCATGGTTCGAACTCCTGAGCCTGTGTTGCCAAACCGTATCATGTCAATCTGAACCCTGCATGAAAGAAGTCCGGGTGTGAACGCTATCCGGTGCCGCCCACCGTCAGTCCCTCGACCAGCAGGCTGGGCTGGCCGACCCCGGCCGGAACCGATTGCCCGCCCTTGCCGCAGACCCCGATGCCCTCATCCAGCGCCATGTCATCACCAATGCCCGAGACCTTGGTCAGCACGGTCGGCCCATCGCCGATCAGGGTCGCGCCCTTGATTGGTGCGCCCAGCTTGCCGTTCTCAACCCGGTAGGCCTCGGTGCAGGAGAACACGAACTTGCCCGAGACGATATCGACCTGGCCGCCGCCAAAGCTTTTGGCGAAGATCCCGTTCTTGATCCGCGAAAGCAGCTCGGCCGGATTGTCGTTGCCGGCGCGCATGAAGGTGTTGGTCATCCGCGGCATCGGCGCGTGGGCATAGGACTCGCGGCGGCCGTTGCCGGTGGCGGGCACCCCCATCAGCCGGGCGTTGAGCCGGTCCTGCATGTAGCCCTTGAGGATCCCGTCCTCGATCAGCACGTTTTCCTGCGTCGGGGTGCCCTCATCGTCGATCGAGAGTGAACCGCGCCGGCCCTCGCCATTGACGCCCAGCAGGGTGCCGTCATCGACCACGGTGACGCCCGGCGCGCCGACCCGCTGGCCGATCCGCCCCGAAAAGGCGCTGGTGCCCTTGCGGTTGAAATCGCCTTCGAGCCCGTGGCCAACCGCCTCGTGCAGCAGCACCCCGGGCCAGCCGGGGCCGAGCAGCACGGTGAACTCGCCCGCAGGCGCGGCAACGCTGTCGAGGTTGACCAGCGCCTGCGCCAGCGCGCTGTCGATCGCGCGGTTCCAGGTTTCGGGCAGGAACAGGTCGTCATAAAGCCGCCGCCCGCCGATCCCGAAGCTGCCAACCTCGCGCCGGCCATCGCGCTCAGCGACGATCGAGACGTTGAGCCGGACCATCGGCCGGACATCGTGGGCGACGAAGCCATCGGCACGGACGATCTCGATCACCGACCACGAGGCGGCCAGGCTGGCAGTAACCTGCGCCACCCGCGGATCGCGCGCCCGGGCGGCGGCGTCGATCGTTTCGAGCAGCTTGACCTTCTCGGCAAACGGGATCGCATCGAGCGGCGAGGCCTCGGTGTACAAATGCCGGTTGCTGGCGCGCGGCGGCGGCGATGGCTGGGCTTTTGCGGGATCGAGCAGTTGCAGCGTCTCGCCGGCGCGGCGGATCGCCCCGGCACTGATCTCGTTGGCATGGGCAAACCCGGTCATCTCGCCCGACACGCCGCGTAGGCCGAATCCGGAATCGCGCGAATAGTCAGCGGTCTTGAGCCGGCCATCGTCGAAGGCAAAGGTCTCGGCAGCGGTGAACTGCATATAGAGTTCGCCGTCGTCGCACTTCGCCAAGGCGGTGGCGGTGATCGCCTGCGCCTCCTTGGGATCGAGCTGGCGGTAGAGGAGCGAACGGGGATCGGGTGCGGTCATGGCACCGATATAGTGGTGGTCTCGAAGGTTGACCAGTCAGGTGAATCGTTTCGTTCGTCGCACCTCACTCAACCGGTCAATGAACCAATTGCGCGACGCTCTTTTCGAATCTCGACGCAGCTTTCTTGGCAGCGATCTGCGGCCTTGCCTTGCGCAGACGGTAGAGGACCGCATTGATCGGAATATCATTGATCTGGCTATCGCGCAGTTCGGCCATACCATTCTCAAGAATGATAGTGCCGCCTAGCACTCTTGGGATGACTTCGCTTGGCGCGGCTAAATGAAGGTCGAATACAGTCATGCCTTCCACCGCGCCAACATGGTCCAAGGCAGAGCCGATGAGATCATAGGCGCGCTTGCGACCAATTGTCTCCACCAAATCTGTAATGACAGTCAGGCGCCAATCTCTCAAATGTGGGAAATGCAGCCAAAGCATGCCCTGAGGCTCAAGCCCCAGCTCGTCCAGCATAGAGAGGACATTCTGCCCTTTTCGCTTCAATTCGTCTGGTAGATGCTCAACAGCCATTGCCAGATCCCATAAGTTGGATGGAGTAACGCAGTTTTGAAGTCCCTGCCTTCTTTAGCCGGGAAGGGCTCTGTAGGATAGCGCCTTGTCTGATCCCAGTCGCGCACCACAAGCCAGAAGCTGCGCTGCGATCCGGTAAACAACCCGATCTTCCCGCCCAATCCGGCCTTGTCGGCTATCCAAGCCAGGTCGTGAGAGGCAGCCGACTTCATGTCTCCGGGAAAATCGCTGCGCTGGTGATTGCGCAAATAGATCGCCTTGATAAGATACTCTATCGCTGTGCCATACCGGGCGTAGGCGCCGCGCCAATCCGAACGATTGGCACAGAAATCACCCTGGGACTTCTCGCTCAGCGCACTCTGATACCAGCGGTCAGATGCCCTGCTCACATTTTTCCCTCAGTGACCACGCTCAAGCACAAAGCGCTTGTCGCAATAGCCGCAATCGACGTAGCCCTTCTCGTCGATTTCCAGCCAGACCCGCGGGTGTCCCAATGCGGCGCCGCCGGGGATATCGCTGGAGCCGTCGCAGGAGACGCGGGTTGCGGTGACGGTGACGGTTTCGGGCTGGCTGCTCATGGCGGCTGCGTTAGCAACGCCGCGCCGCGATTTCCAGCCTTTACGAAGCGCCTCGCCTGCCGCAAAGCGCGCAGCGATGGACACACCCGCAGCTATTCGCATCAAGGATCTCAGCAAGCGCTATGCGCCCGCCGGCAATGCCCCGGCCAAGCAGGCGCTCGACGGGGTCAGCTTCGATGTGCCCCAGGGGCAGATCTTCGGGCTGCTCGGTCCCAACGGCGCGGGCAAATCGACGCTGATCAACATCCTGGCGGGGCTGGTGATGAAGACCGCCGGATCGGCCGAGATCTGGGGCTTTGACATCGATGCCGACAGCCGCAACGCCAAGCGCGCGATCGGGATCGTCCCGCAGGAAGTGGTGTTCGATCCGTTCTTTACCCCCTTCGAGGTGCTGGAGAACCAGGCCGGGCTTTACGGCGTGCCCAAGGCGGCACGGCGTTCGATGGAACTGCTCGGCCAGGTCCATCTTGCCGACAAGCACGATGCCTATTCGCGCACCCTGTCAGGGGGCATGAAGCGCCGCCTGCTGATCGCCAAGG
>JANOGS010000172.1:0-2903 GCA_031414115.1 Novosphingobium sp.
GTCGGAATGACGAAGGCGTTGGCGCCGTCACCGACGCCGCCGTCGGGCCAGCGTTGCGTAATTGTCTTGACCTTTGTCCAGAACTTGACGCCTTCCATGCCGTGCTGGTTGGTGTCGCCGAACATGCTGCGCTTCCAGCCACCGAATGTGTGATAGGCCACAGGCACCGGAATCGGCACATTGATGCCCACCATGCCGACGTTCACCCGCGCTGCAAATTCGCGCGCGGCATGACCATTGCGCGTGAAGATCGCGACGCCGTTGCCGTATTGGTGCTCGCTCGGCAACCGCACTGCCGTTTCGAAATCGGGCGCGCGGACCATTTGCAGGACCGGCCCGAAAATCTCTTCCTGGTAGCTTTGCATGGCAGGCGTGACATGGTCGAACAGGCTGGGCCCGATGAAGAACCCATCTTCATGACCCTGCAAGCTGAATCCGCGCCCGTCGACGACGAGCTCGGCACCTTCATCGACACCTTTCTGGATCCAGCCTTCGATCTTTGTTTTGTGGGCCGCTGTCACCACGGGGCCGTAATGCGCATCGCTGTCGGTCGAGACGCCACTCCGGAGCGCCGCCATTGCTGGGATCATCTTTTCACGCAGGGCAATCGCTGTCTTTTCACCGACCGGGACCACCACGGGCAATGCCATGCAGCGTTCGCCTGCCGAACCGAATGCCGCGCCGGCAAGATCGTGCACCACCTGATCGAGATCAGCATCGGGCATGACAATCCCGTGGTTCTTGGCCCCGCCCATTGCCTGGACGCGCTTGCCGGCAGCAACACCACGCTGATAAACATAATGCGCGATGTCGGATGAACCGACAAAGCTGATCGCCGCAATGTCGGGGTGGTCGAGGATCGCATCGACCATTTCCTTGTCGCCGTGAACGACCTGGCAGATGCCGTCGGGCAAGCCTGCTTCGATGAACAATTCGGCAAGGCGAACGGGCAACGATGGATCGCGCTCGCTCGGCTTGATGATGAACGCATTGCCGGTCGCAATCGCCGGGCCGCACATCCACAGCGGGATCATGCCGGGGAAGTTGAACGGCGTAATCCCGGCGCCAATCCCGACGGGCAAGCGCATCGAATAAACATCGATGCCCGGACCCGCGCCATGCGTATAGTCGCCCTTCAGGACGTGTGGGATGCCGCAGCAAAACTCGATGACTTCGAGCCCGCGCTGAATATCGCCTTTGCTGTCGGCAATGACCTTGCCATGTTCGGATGAGAGGATGTGCGCGAGCGCATCGATCTCGCGCTCGACCAGCCGCTTGAACTCGAACATCACCCGCGCTCGCCGCTGCGGATTGGTTGCCGCCCATGCAGGCTGTACTCTCAATGCGGCATCGACGGCGCGCTGCAAAACCGCTGCATCGCCCAGCGCCACCTGCGCCTGGATGGACCCGCTGTTCGGGTCGAATACATCGCCGAGACGTGGCGATGGCCCCGCACCGCCCGAAACAAAATGGTCGATCTGTCGCATTGTGTCTGATCCCAACATAATTATGCAGCCCGATAACTATTGGATGGCAACCAAGACAAGCGATGGACATGCAGTAGTGACCTGCATAATTGCAGCTATGGACTGGCGTGGGCTGCACATCTTTATAGCACTTGCGCGTGCCGGCAGCCTTGTTCGCGCCGGCCGCTTGCTTGGCATCGACCCGACAACGGTGAGTCGGAATATCCGAGCATTGGAGGACGCGCTGGGCTGCACCTTGTTCGAGCTCACGCGCGACGGTCAGATTCTGACATCTGCGGGTCGTCGTCTGCTCGTCTCTGCCGAGACGATGGAACGCGCGGCTGCGTCATTCCAAGACGAGTCGGCAGGAGAGGGCGCGGGCAGCGGTCTTGTTCGCGTGAGCGTGGCCGAAGGATTTGGCACTTGGTTTGTGGCACCGCGTATCGCACAATTTGCGCATGCCTTTCCGAATATTACGGTCGACTTGGTCGCCAATAACGGGTTTCTCAATCCGTCACGCAAGGAAGCCGACATCGCGATCCTTCTGGCCCGCCCGCGAAAAGGGCCTTTGAAAACCCGCAAATTGGCGGATTATGCGCTAGGTCTATATGCAGCAAAAGGCGTTGCCGATCCGGAATCCTCGTTGCCGCTGGTGAGTTATATTCCGGATTTCATATATGCACCCGAACTAAACTATCTCGACGAAATCGGATCGACCCGTGCGCCAACGCTCCGCAGTTCAAGCATCAGCGCACAGGCACAGATGATCGCAGCCGGCGCGGGCTTTGGCGTGCTACCGTGCTTCATGGGCGACCAAGATGGGCGCTTGCAGCGAATACGCCACGAGATGGCGTTTCAGCGAACATTCTGGCTGGCTGTCCACCAAGACGTAAGTACCCAACCGCGCGTAAGGCGCTTCCTCGATTGGCTGGTTGAAATCGCCGAAGCTAACCGCGCTTTATTCGACGGGTAAATGTGCACGATAGTACTGTCAAAGGGTGCTGTCATTCGGATGCGAACTTGTCTCTGGTTGACGCACTGATGCTGAAAGCGGCGAGTGCTATGCCATGAGGGATTGCCACTCGGCCAGGGCGGCTGAGCGGCGAAGCTTGTGTTCCTGACGACTGACGAGATGGCGTTCCTGGTTGAAGTGATTGTGGAAATTAGCATGGACGCTGGCGAACTTTTGTAGCGACTTCATTTGTCGAAATCGCAGCATTGCACGCTCTCGTCGTCGGAACGGCAGGTGGCTGTTCTCGACCCGGTTGTTGGCCCAGCGGCCGATCTCCTGCTTGGCCTCGTTGCCGAGCTCGGTCATCGCGGCACGGTAGGATTTCAAGCCGTCGGTGACGATCGGTGCTGGTGATCCGTGGCGCTTCAGCGCCTTCTTCATGAAGGTCAGCGCGGCGTCCTTGTCACGGGTCTTGGTCACGTAAC
>JANOGS010000173.1:0-5736 GCA_031414115.1 Novosphingobium sp.
CGCGGATCGCCTCGGGCCGGGCGCTCAATCCGCGCTTGCTCTATGACCCGCGCCCACAGCAGGCGGCGTCGTTGGGGCTCAGCCAGGAGCACCTCGCTTTCGTCCATCAGGCGATGAGCGACGTGGTCAACGGCCCCGGCACTGCGGGCCGCGCCCGGCTTCCGATCGACGACGTGCTGATGGCCGGCAAGACCGGCACCGCCCAGGTCGTCGGGCTCAACATCTCCAAAGGCAAAGGCGGCCCGTGGAAGTACCGCGACCACGGTCACTTCATCGCCTTCGCCCCGTTCGACAAGCCCAAGTATGCCTGCGCGGTGGTGGTCGAGCACGGTGGCGGCTCGGGCGCGGCCTATCCGATCGCGCGCGATATCATGACCTTCCTCTACGATCCGGCCAAGGCGATGGAAGTTCTCAGCGGGATGGAAACCGCCTGGGGCGGCACCCCGCAGCAGCGGATGGAAGCCCGCTACGGCGCCTTCGCCGCGCAATATGGCGGCAATGCCCCCAAGCCAGCCGCCGATGCCGAAGAAGAGGTTGAACGTCTGGGTGAGGCCACCGATGCGGCAGCGACCGCACCGCGAACTGCGGCGACCGAGGCTGCCCCGCCGCCGCCCGAACCCGATGCCAGCGCCAGCCCGCCACCGCCCGTGCCGCCAGCTCCATCGCCAGTGTCGCTGCCGGACACCGCGCCGTGAGCCGCGCCATTGTACCCGAAGCGATCGCCCGCGAGCCGTGGCATGTTTTGCTGCCGCTGCTCGCGCTCAACGCGTTCGGTTCGGCGGTGCTCTATTCCGCAGCGGGCGGGCACATGGGGCCCTGGGCGGGGCTGCACATGGTGCACTTTGCCGCGTTCCTGGCCATGGCATTCATTGTTTCCCGGTTCCCGCGCGAGCTGTTCATGTTGGCCGCCTATCCGATTTACGCCGTGGTGCTGATCCTGCTGGTTCTGGTCGAACTGATTGGCGGGATTGGCGGCGGCAGCCAGCGGTGGATCGATCTGGGCGTCATCACGCTTCAGCCCTCAGAACTGATGAAACCGGCGATCATCCTGGTATTGGCCCGGTTTTTCGACACCCTGCCGCCGGCCATGACCCGCTCGTGGCGCGCGCTGATCCCGGCTGGAGCGCTGGTGGGGGTGCCGGCCGGGCTGGTCATGCTGCAGCCCGATCTCGGCACCGGATTGGCAATCTGCGCCGGAGCCGCAGTGGTGATCTTCCTCGCTGGACTGCCAATGTGGTGGTTCGTCGCCGGGGGAACCCTCGCTGCGGTCACCGCGCCGATCGCCTTCTTCACGCTGCTGCGCGAGTACCAGCAGAACCGCGTGCTGGTCTTCCTCGATCCGGAAAGCGATCTTCTGGGTACCGGATATCACATCACCCAGTCGAAGATCGCGATCGGTTCGGGCGGGTTCAGCGGCAAGGGATTTGGCCAAGGTAGCCAGAGCCATCTTGAATACCTGCCCGAGGCCCACACCGACTTCGCCTTCGCCACCATGGCCGAGGAATGGGGCGTACTTGGCGGGTTGTTCGTGCTGGCGGTGTTCCTATGGACCTTCCGCTGGGGACTGCGAGTGGCCCGCGCGGCGCCCGACCGCTTCGCCAGCCTGCTGGCCGCGGGGATGACCTTCACAATCTTTTTCTACATGGCGATCAACCTGATGATGGTGATGGGGCTTGCTCCCGTGGTCGGCATTCCGCTGCCGTGGATCAGCCACGGCGGCTCGTCGCTGATGACGATCATGGGCTGCGTCGGTACGATCATGGCGGTCGAACGCTGGAGCCGCCGCAGCGGGTCCCTGTCGGGCTGAGAATTCCCCTTCCCTATGCGAAAACTGCCGCTATAGGGGGCGCTCTCCGTCGAATCGACGGTTCCGGCAAGTACGGAAAACGGACGCATAGCTCAGTTGGTAGAGCAGCTGACTCTTAATCAGCGGGTCCTAGGTTCGAGCCCTAGTGCGTCCACCACCCCCCTCCCCTTGTCCAGCACGGCTTCTGCTTCTCGAACTGCCTGGCTTGGTCTGCAGAGCGTCTGACCATTCGCTGGGCGAAGGCGTGGGTCCAAGCATAGGCAGTTTGATTACCCAAGCGCGGGATTGGCCAAGTTGAGCCGGACCGCGACGAAGCTCACCGCAGACCTGCAACCCAACAAAATTGCTAGGACAACGAAGCCACAGTTGCGGATTTTTCGGCCGAGTTTGTCTTTTTAGTGAGTTGCTCGAAACCACACTCGAATTAGCAATCGCGATGCAAGAAACGGCGGAGTTGCCCATTGCGCTCAACCGCGCGGGGTCGGTCCAGACAAAAAACAAGTCAACAGGGAGAGTTAGATGACCAAGCTTATCGATCATCAGCGCACAGGCAATGGCCAATGGTTTTCGCGGCCAAGGTTGATGGCTTCGGCTGCCGTACTGGCGCTGGGCGCGATCAGCGCGCCGGCTTACGCTCAGGACAGCGGATCAGCTGAGGATGATGGCGCCTCGGAAGCAAACGTCATCATCGTTACCGCTCGCAGCCGGGCTGAATCGCTCCAAGAAACCCCGGTCAATATCTCGTCCATCAGCAGCGACACACTGGATTCCTACCAGGTCAACGAAATCGCCGATGTGGTCGGGCGAGTTCCCGGTCTGAACGTGCAGATTGGCGGTTCGGGTGCGGGTGCGCAGATCAGTTTGCGCGGGCTCGGCTCCAGCAACATTTCATCTGCCTTCGATTCGGCGGTCGGCATCAGCATCGACGGGGTTCAGGTCAGCACCCAGCGCCTGCTGCAAACAGCCTTCTTCGATGTCGTCCAGGTTGACGTACTCAAAGGACCGCAATCGCTGTTCTTCGGCAAGGCCGCGTCAGCAGGCGTGCTTTCGCTGCGCTCTGCCGACCCCACCACGGATTGGGAAGTGTCGGGCAAGGGCTCGTATGAGTTCGAGGAAGAGGGCTACACGATCGGCGGGTATATCTCCGGGCCGATCAGCGACACGCTCGGCATCCGAGTTGCGGCGCAATACCAGGACCTCAACAAATATGTCGAACTGGAGCCGCAAGTCGCAGCCCGCGACAAGAACAAGGGACTGACCAACTTCATCGGTCGCCTGACCTTGAAGTGGCAACCGACCGATAACTTTACCGCCAACCTCAAGGTCAATTACAACAAGCAGGACAGCGAGACGATCCTCGGGCATTCGGATCTCGATTGCGGCCCCGATGGGCTGGTCAGCCCCACAAGATTGCTGGGCGCTATTGTCTTCCAGTCGAGCCATTCGTGCGACATCAATGATAGCCGTTACCCTTATTCCGATGGCGATCCGCGCCTGACGACGGTTTTCGCAGGCTCAACAGGCGATGGCCGCGATCTCAGCCAGTCTTACAACGATACGGATATCGTATTTATCCGATTGGCAATGGATCTGGACATCACCGATTCGCTCAAGCTGTCGACCGTCACCGGCTATGTCGACCTGTTCAACGAATACAACGGCAACTTCAACTATACCGGGAATATCAATGGTACGCCCGGCGGTTTCATGGCGCCGTTCAGGAACGAACTGACCCAGTATACTCAGGAAGTCCGGCTGACCAGCGACTTCGATGGCATGTTCAATTTCATGCTTGGGGCATTCTGGGAAGATCGCAACATCCCGTATGGTACTTCTCAGAACGCATTTGTCGCCGCCTTTATCGGGCCGACGAGCGGCGGTGAGACTTTCGACTGGTACGCGGAGAGAAACAGCAAGGCGGAAGCCTTTTCTGTATTCGGCAGCGCCACCCTGGATATCACCGATCAGCTGGAGCTTTCGGGCGGCCTGCGGTGGACCGATGAAAAGAAGTCGACGACGGTTGCATTCCCGTTTGTCCACGACATCATCACATTTGGGTTTGGCTTCCTGCCTTCGGGCTTCTTTGCCGGTCCGGTAAAATTCTCGGACAGCAATGTCTCGCCAGAGCTCTCTCTGAAGTATCAACTGAGCGATGACGTCAACGTTTACGCCGCCTACAAGACTGGCTTCAAATCTGGCGGGGTGGACAACAATGCTTTGCCCTCTGGTCCATTGGCACAATTGAACAGCCCTGACCCCGCAGTGCGCGCGGCGATCGAAGATGGCCTGCGCTTCGAATCAGAAACCTCAGAAGGCGGTGAACTTGGACTACGGACCCAGTTTGCCGACCGCACGGTTACCCTGAATGCAACCGCATTCTACTATATCTTCGATAACCTTCAGATCCAGGAATTCAGCCTGGCGATCTTCAACTTCGAAACTTACAACGCCAGCAAGGTCAAGACCAAGGGTATCGATATTGATTGGTCGTGGCGGACACCCGTTGAAGGGCTAAGATTGTCCGGCGCGGCATCCTATACGGACACCAAATATTCGGAGGATATTGTCAGGCCAAATCTGACGGCGGCACTGGTGAAGGGCCGCGCAACTGCTCGGGCACCAAAGTTCTCCGGCAATATCGCATTCGACTGGCGGACGGCGATGAGTGACTCGCTGGAACTCGGGCTGAGCGGCAACGCCACTTACTCCGATTCCTATTGGACCAACGCCACCGACAGCTACTATCGCCAGCCATCCTATGTGACCCTTGATGGCGCGATTTCCGTTGGCGATCCGGATGGAAAGTGGAAGCTGTCGCTGATCGGAACCAACCTGACCGACGAGATCTGGACCAACACCAATGGCCCCGCTCCGTTCACCGCCGACGATACGGTTCACACCCAGAACCGCGGTCGTCAGCTCTTCGTGGAAGCTTCATTCAAGTTCTGATTGGCGACCACTCCCGTCGATCACACTGGGCCGGGTCTGTTGCGACAGACCCGGCCCTTCTTTTTCGGGAAGCGCGATCAGTAGATCGGGTCATCGGGAAACCGGCCCGCGCGGGTTAGCGCCGCCAGCGCGGGGTGGGCGGGGTCATGGCTTGCAGTCAGGTTCTGGCTCCAGCCCATCACCGGCGCCCGGTGGCTGATCTTCCAGACATCGCCGCGCTTCTCGAACCGGTCGAGATAGCGGCCGATGTAGACCAGTTCGCTATCGTCTCCTTCCCCGCCTTCGCGGTAGTGATAGGCGGTGACATAGGTTTCGATCCTTGCCCGGACCGGCGGCTCGGCATCGTCAAAGGCGATCAGGACGTTGCCGATCTGATGGTGGGTCTGGGCAAAGGCGGTTATCGCCTTGACCAGGTTGGCGCAGAATTCGTGCGCCGGTGCCGGCTCCGCTCCATAGGCCGTGGTCGCATCGGCCCAGTAACAGGCCTTGAGCGCTGCCTCATCGGCGCGGTCGACCCCGCGGCAGTGCAGCGCGAGGATCTGGCGGATCGCGCTTTCGTCAGCCAGTCTGGCGCTGGAGGGAACCTGGCCGGGGGTTTCGCGCATCTCTGTTCCTTCTCTGGCACCGCGATCCCGGCTAATCAAAACGCGGATGTTGCCGCCACCGCGATACCGCCATACCCTGCATTCCGCTGCGTGGTGACGCGTGGGAACAATGGGTCAGATGCCGATGACTACGCAAGATGAAAAGCTCGCCATTGCCGAACTGCCGGCACTTTACATGCGCGCGCTCGACCGGCTCGACCGCGATCTGCTGCGCGACCAGTTCTGGGATGATGCCTGGCTCGACTATGGGATCTATACCGGCGATGCCGATGGCTTTGCCGATTTTTGCATGAAGGCGCTGCGCAGCCACGAGCGCAATCATCATTTCATCGGCCAGAACCTGATCGAGGTGGACGGCGACACCGCCTGGGGTGA
>JANOGS010000174.1:0-10989 GCA_031414115.1 Novosphingobium sp.
TGCCTAAAATTTGGGCAGCACATAGGGAATTGCCCGCCGCCCGGCAAGCCTATACCGGCAGGTGCGATGAATGGTCCTCCACCCCTGCCCCGCACCGCCGCAGTGATCGTTGCTGCCGGGCAAGGACTGCGCGCCGGACAGCCGCTGCCCAAGCAGTTCGCAAGGTGGCGCGGCAAGCCGGTTGTCCGCCATTCGGCTGAAGTCTTGGCGGCGGCAGGAATTGCGCCGATTGTGGTGGCGATACCTGAGGGAGCGGAGGAAATCGCAGCCGCCGCGCTTGCCGGAATTGCCGAAGTCCGGCTCGTCACCGGCGGGGTAACGCGGCAGCAATCGGTGCGCAACGCGCTTGAGGCACTCGAAGCCGATGCGCCCGATCTGGTGCTGATCCACGATGCCGCCCGGCCCGCGCTGAGCCAGCCCGTGATCGAACGACTGCGGGCCGTGCTCGCCGCATTTCCCGCCGCCATCCCGGTGCTGCCGGTGGTCGACAGCCTGACCCATGCCGAGGGTGAACGGATGGGCGCCCCTGCAATCCGCGAGACGCTGCGCCGGGTTCAGACCCCGCAGGCCTTCCGCTATCCGGCGATCCTGGCCGCGCACCGCAGCTGGCTGGGCGAGCCCAATGCCGGAGACGATGCCCAGGTCGCGCAGGCGGCAGGGCTTGAAGTGGCACTGGTCGAAGGAGACGAAGCCTTGCACAAGCTGACCTTTGCTGCGGACTTCGGCTCTGCCCAACCTCCCATACGGGTCGGCACCGGGTTCGATGTTCACCGCCTGGCCGCTGGCGAGGAGCTGTGGCTGTGCGGCGTGCGGATCGATCATCCGCAAGGCCTTGCCGGACACAGCGATGCCGATGTGGCGATCCACGCGCTGGTTGATGCGATCCTCGGTGCGCTGGGCAATGGCGATATCGGCAGCCACTTCCCGCCGAGCGACCCACAGTGGCGCGGTGCCAGTTCGGACCGCTTCCTGCGCCACGCGGTCAGCCTCGCCGCAGAGGCTGGCTACGGCATCGGCAATGTCGACCTGACCATAGTCTGCGAAGCGCCCAGGATCGGCCCGCACCGCGAGGTCATGCGCGCGCGATTGGCAGAGCTGCTGGGCTGCGCGGCCAGCGCGGTCAGTGTCAAGGCCACCACAACCGAAAAGCTCGGCTTTGCCGGGCGCGGCGAAGGAATTGCCGTTCAGGCGGTGGCAACGCTATTGCAGCAATAGCGGGGCTCTGTATTTTCCGCGCAATCCGCGCCTGACACAGCGTACAACATCCCAGGAGAGCATTTTAATGCGCAATTTCGCTTTCAAAGCCGCAGCCGTGCTGGCGCTTGTCTCGTCTGCCCAGCTGCAGGCCGCCCAGGCCCAGGTGCAAGCCAAGCCTTGCATGACCCGCCCGGAGTTGCGCGGCATGGTGGCCTATTTCCTGCCCACGGTGCTGAGCTCGACAATCGAAAAGTGCGCCCAGCGGCTTGCCCCGGATTCTTACATGCTGGCCCGCGCCCCGCAATTGCTGAACACGCTTGAGGCCAGTCGCTCGCAGTCCTGGCCGATGGCCAAGGCGGCCTTCATGAAAATCGGCGGCGATGGCAACAAGGGTACGGCTGACATTTTCGCGGCACTGCCCGAAGACGCCGTCCGCCCGCTGATCGAAGCGGTCATCGACCAGAAGATCGGTTCGACCATCAAACCGGAAAACTGCGGCGACATTGATCGGGTCATGGCCCCGCTCGAGCCGCTACCGGCGGCCAATCTGATCGACGTGCTGACCGAAGCGATGGCCATTGCCGGGCGCACTGACAAGCAATTGCAAGTCTGCCGGGATTCCTGAGCGGATCAGATGCCATGAACGAGGGTCTGCTCCCTGATGATCTGGTGGCGCTCGCCGCCCGCGTGATCGAAGAAAACCGCGCCGCCGGTCGCACCGTCGCGCTGGCGGAAAGCTGCACTGGCGGGCTGGTGGCCGCCGCGCTGACCGAGATCGCCGGATCATCGGCAGTGCTCGACCGCGGCTTCGTGACCTATTCGAACTCGGCCAAGCATGAACTGCTGGGGGTTTCCAGCGACATCCTGGAGACCTTCGGCGCGGTTTCGATCGCCTGCGCCTGGGCCATGGCGCAAGGCGCTTTGCGCCGTTCGGGCGCCGATGTCGCAGTGGCGATCAGCGGGATCGCCGGACCTGAAGGCGGCAGCGCGCACAAACCGGTCGGCACTGTGGTTTTCGCCCGCGCGATCCGCGGCCAGGACGAAGCCGAAGCCCTGGCCGAAGAGCGCCGGCTGGAAGCGCCCAGCCGGGCATCAGTGCGCCATCAGGCGGCGCTGGTCGCGCTCGAACTGCTGCTGCCATAGAGTTTGTCGGCGCGTTCCTCAAAAGCCGTGACCATGCGGCGAAAGGCGCGCTCGAAGTACTGCCCGGCCAGGGCTTCGAAGACGGTGTTGCGGAAGGTGAATTCGACCAGGAAATCGACCTCGCAGCCGCCTTCGGGCAGCGAACGGAATTGCCAGACATTGTCGAGATCGCGCATCGGCCCGTCGAGGTAGATCACCTCGATATGGTCCGGATGGTGCTTGAGCACTTTCGAGGTGAACTTCTCGCGCAGGCTTTTGAAGCCGATCAAGAGGTCGGCGACCATCTCGCTGTCGCTGTCTGACCGGACCCGCGCCGCGACCACCCAGGGCAGGAATTCATGATAGCGACCGACATCGGCAACCAGCGCGAACATCTGTTCGGCGCTGTAGGGCAGACGGCGGACTTCGCGGATCCCGGGCACTAACGCGCCTTCGCCATCTGCTTCCGCTCACCCTGAGCCTGTCGAAGGGCGCGCATTTCGCGGAAATCATCGCCGGCATGATAGCTCGAACGGGTCAGCGGGCTGGAGGCGACCTGGAGGAAGCCCTTGGCCCGGCCGATCGCGCCAAACGCCGAGAAAGCGGCGGGTGTCACGAATTCCGCGACCTTGGCATGTTTGGGTGTGGGCTGGAGATATTGCCCCATGGTCAGAAAATCGACCTCGGCGACGCGCATGTCGTCCATTACCTGGTGAACCTCAAGCCGCTCCTCGCCCAGCCCCAGCATGATCCCGCTTTTGGTGAAGATCAACGGATCGTGGCGTTTCACTTCCTCCAGCAGTCGCAGCGAGGCGTAGTAGCGCGCGCCGGGGCGAATCGTCGGATAGAGCCGGGGCACGGTTTCCAGGTTGTGGTTGTAGACATCCGGTCCGGCGGCAACGATTGCTTCGACTGCAGGCCGCATCTTGCCGCGAAAGTCGGGGGTCAGGAACTCGATCGTGGTGGCGGGCGTGGTCCGGCGCAGCGCCTCGATCACCTTGACGAACTGGCCGGCCCCGCCGTCGGGCAGGTCATCACGGTCAACCGAGGTGATGACGATGTGTTCAAGCCCCAGCTTGGCCGCGGCGATCGCGGTGTGTTCGGGCTCGAGCGGATCAACCGCGCGCGGCATCCCGGTCTTGACATTGCAGAATGCGCAGGCGCGGGTGCAGACATCACCCAGGATCATCACCGTGGCGTGCTTCTTGGTCCAGCATTCGCCGATATTCGGGCAGGCAGCTTCCTCGCACACCGTGTTGAGCCCAAGCTCGCGCATCAGTGCGCGGGTCTCGCCATAGCCCTTGCTGGTCGGGGCCTTGACCCGGATCCAGTCAGGCTTGCGCAGGCGCTCGGCCCCTTCCCGGGCTGGTATAACTGACGGTGCGGAAGCGAGGTCGTTCATAGCGCTCCGATAGGCGGATGCCCGTCCGCTTGCCAGTGTGAATTTCCCGCGCCATGAGTCCAAGACATGAACGCTGATTCCTCACCAGCCCTCGATCGGCTGATCGCCGGCTACCGCCGCTTCCGCGAAACCGGCTGGGAGCCCCGCCGCGAACGCTGGGCCGCATTGCGTGAAGGGCAAGAGCCGGACGTGATGGTGATCGCCTGTTCTGACAGCCGGGTTGATCCCGCGCAGATCTTCGATGTCGATCCCGGCGAGATTTTCGTGATGCGCAATGTCGCCGCGATGGTCCCGCCGTTCGAGACCACGCCCGGTTACCACGGGGTTTCAGCAGCGCTGGAATTTGCTGTCCAGTTCCTCAAGGTCCGGGAAATCGTGGTGATGGGTCACGGCATGTGCGGCGGTTGCCGGGCGGCATTGACCCAGGAGATGCATGGCACCGAACCGGGCGAAGGCGGTTTCATCGCCGATTGGATCGGTCTGCTTGATGAAGCCCGCGCGCCGATAGCGGCGGAGCTGGGCACCGAAGGGAGGATCGCAGAGCGGGCGATGGAGCAGGCCGGGGTCAAGGTAAGCCTGGCAAACCTGCGCACTTTCCCGTGCATTCGCCGCAAGGAGCGTAGCGGTGAGCTTAGCCTGACCGGAGCCTTTTTCGCGATATCGGACGGGGTCTTGCACCTGCTCCACGAGGCCAGCGGTGAGTTCCGTCCCGCGACCTGATCACAACGAGAAAGGGCGGCAGTGGCCCGCCGCCCTACCCGTTGCTGCGAAATTCAGTCTGCCTACGTGGCGGGCGCCGGAACGACTGCGGCACGGGCCTTGCCGCTGGCATAGGCCGACCACAGCTGTGCGATCTGGGCGCGCTCGCCAGTCACCTTGGCGAATGTCGCCTGGGCGTCCGCATACTTGCCAAGATCGGCCTGGGCGATGCCCAGCCGGGTCATGACCCGCGGCATATCGACGCCGGGCTTGTTCAGCGCGATCAGGTAAAGCGCCTCAGCCTTGGACGGATCATCATAGCTCAGGAACGCGTCTCCCGCCGCCATCACCGTCGCTGCGCTCGCAGCCCCGCCCCGGGCATCGCGCTCAAGCCCGACCAGCGAGGCCTTGTCGGCTGCAATCCGGCCTGACGAGGTGGTCTTAGCGTCGCTCACAAACATGTCGCTGGCACTGAGTTTGCCCGAGGCAAGGCCAAGATTGACGATCTTGAGCACCTCGCCGGGAAGGCGCCGGGGATCGGCCGCCTGGATATATTCGATGTAGTCACGCGCTTCGGCGAAGCTCTTGGTCCGCTCCATCAGGCGCAACAGGTCGATCTGCTCCTGATTCTGGAACTTGTTGAGATCGCGGACCACCGCGACGGTCAGCGCCCAATTGTCATTGCTGGGGTAGGCGTCAACCAGCTTGCTGCCGAAACCGGCTGCGTCGTTGGCCAGCTTGGCCTTGTAAGCGACCACTACGCCGCGGCGCAGCAGATCTTCGGCAGCACCGCCCTTTGCCGCCACGCTTTGCAGGATCTTCAACCCTTCAAGCGGCTGATTGTCGTTGATATAGGCCTCTGCCAACAGCCCTTCGACCCCGCCCTGGGTATAACCGCCCGCCATGGCCGCCTGGAACGCGGTTCGGGCACTGGCATAGTCACGCATGTCGAACGACAGCCCGCCAGCATAGAAATTGTACTTGGCAATGTCTGCCGGGGGCAGCTTGCCGCTTTCGATCATGGCCATCAGACCGCGGCGCTGCATTCCCTTGTCGATCGCGGTGTTGCCCAGGGTCAGCCCAAGCTGGCCAGCCAGGAACTTGTCATCAGCATTGCCAACCGCCGTGTAGGCGGCTTCGAGCAAGCCCTTCTCGGACCCCAGCAAGGCACCCAGCGAAGCAATGGTTGCGTCGTACGCGGTCTTCGCGTCAGCCCTGGTCTTGGTGCTGCGCGCGTTTTTGTACGCGGTTTCGGCCGTGGTCACACTGGTCCGGGCCGCGATCACATCGGGGCGCTTGTCAGCGGTATCCAAAGCGGTCTTGAGCGCGTTGTAGGCGGGCATGAAGGTTTTGGTCGGCGCGAACTTGGGCGCGGCCGGGGCCTTTTCCTTCTTCTTGCTCTGGGCCTCGGCAGGTGCCGAAGCAGTCATGCCGCCGGCGACAAGACCGAACGCCAGCGCAAGTCCCAGTGCAGAACGGGTGAACAGCGAGCTGCGGATCATCGAATTCTTCTCCTCTGCAACCCTTCGGCAGGCGCCGAAAAGGGCAACTTCCTCACACGCGCCATAGGCTTGGCAGGGCCGGTTTGGCAACAGGCCAGCGCACTAGGGATCGGGGGGTGAACAGCGATTGAATGCGGCTGGGCCTCGTCGTTCAGCAAATGTGGAAAAACCCGCAGATTCGGCGCCTTGGCGGCGGCCCGCACTGGCCTTAACGGCGGCCTTGGCCTAGGGCCTTGAGGCATAAACCCTTCCCGACAACAGCTGGTTGAACCTGCGCGTGAGCGACGATCCCGAAATTCCCGATTCCCCTCCCGTGCCCTCTGGTCCCCAGGGCGAGTACCAGCGCATCGACATCGTCGATGAGATGAAGACCAGCTACCTCGATTACGCGATGAGCGTGATCGTGGCGCGCGCCCTGCCCGATGTCCGCGACGGTTTGAAACCGGTTCACCGCCGGATCCTGTTTGCGGCCCAGGAAGGCGGGATGGTCGCCGGGCGGCCCTATCGCAAGTGCGCCAAGATCGTCGGCGACGTGATGGGCAATTACCACCCGCATGGCGATCTTGCGATCTACATGGCGCTGGTGCGGATGGCGCAGGACTGGTCGATGCGGGTGCCGCTGGTCGACGGCCAGGGCAATTTCGGCTCGATGGATCCCGACGATCCGGCCTCGATGCGCTATACCGAGGCGCGGCTGGCCAAGGTTGCCAACAACCTGCTTGAGGATCTCGACAAGGACACGGTCGATTTCACCGACAACTACGACGGTTCGCGCCAGGAGCCGACGGTGCTGCCGGCGCGCTTCCCCAACCTGCTGGTCAACGGCGCCGGCGGGATCGCGGTTGGCATGGCGACCAATATCCCTCCGCACAACCTGGGCGAAGTGATCGACGGCTGCCTGGCCTACATGGACAATCCGGCGATCACCTCGGAAGAGCTGATCGAATTCATCCCCGGCCCGGATTTCCCCACCGCCCCGCTGATCCTTGGCACCGCCGGCGCGCGTTCAGCCTATCTCACCGGGCGCGGCTCGATCATCATGCGCGCGCGGCACGAAATCGAGGAGGGTCGCGGCGACCGGCGTTCGATCGTGCTAACCTCGATCCCCTACCAGGTCGGCAAGAACTCCCTGGTCGAGAAGATCGCCGAAGCCGCCAAGGACAAGCGGATCGAAGGCATCTCCGACATCCGCGACGAATCGAGCCGGCTCGGAGTACGGGTGGTGATCGATCTCAAGCGTGATGCCAGCCACGAGGTGGTGCTCAACCAGCTGTGGCGCAACACCCCGGCGCAGTCCAACTTCCCCGCCAACATGCTGGCGATCCGCGGCGGCCGCCCGGAAACGCTGGCACTACGCGACATCATCGCCGCCTTCATCACCTTCCGCGAGGAAGTGATCACCCGGCGCACCAAGTTTGAACTCAACAAGGCGCGCGACCGGGCCCATATCCTGCTCGGGCTGGTGGTGGCGGTAACCAACCTTGACGAAGTGGTGCGGATCATCCGCAGCTCGCCCAATCCGGCTGCCGCGCGCGAGGCGCTGGTTTCCCGCGAATGGCCGATTGGCGAGATCGCGCAATATATCCGGCTGGTCGAAGCGATCGAACCAAACGCGGAGCAGGATGGCGGCACCTATCGCTTGTCCAACGCGCAAGTGAAGGCGATCCTCGATCTGCGGCTGCATCGCCTGACCGCGCTCGGCCGCGACGAAATCGGCGGCGAGCTCAAGGAACTGGCGCTGACGATCGAGGAGCTGCTCGCGATCCTGGCAGACCGGATCAAGCTTTACGGGGTGATGCGGGGCGAGCTGACCGCGATCCGCGCCACCTATGCCACCCCGCGCAAGTCCGAGATTACCGCCGCTGCCGACGGGATCGACGACGAGGACCTGATTGAGCGCGAGGACATGGTCGTGACCGTCACTCTGGACGGTTATATCAAGCGCACCAGCCTTTCCACCTTCCGCGCCCAGAACAAGGGCGGCAAAGGCCGCGCCGGAATGGCGACCAAGGAAGAGGATGCGGTGACGACGATGTTCGTCACAAGCACCCACACCCCGGTGTTGTTCTTCTCGACCGCGGGCAAGGTCTACCGCCTCAAGGTCTGGAAACTGCCTGAGGGCGGCCCGGCCACCAGAGGGCGTCCGATCGTCAACCTGCTGCCCGCGCTGGACAAGGACGAGACGATCCGCACCGTCCTTCCCCTGCCCGAGGATGAGGCCGATTGGGGCAAGCTCTCGGTAGTCTTCGCCACCGCCAAGGGCTCTGTCCGCCGCAACAGCATGGACGCCTTCGCCAACATTCCCAGCAACGGCAAGTTCGCGATGCGTTTCGAAGAGGACAGCGAAGACCGGCTGATCGGCGTCGCCCTGCTCGAGGCTTCAGATGACGTGCTGCTCGCCACCCGCCAGGGCAAGGCGATCCGCTTCGCCGGTGACGACGTCCGCGAATTCCAGAGCCGGACCTCAACCGGTGTGCGCGGGATGACGCTGAAGCGTGATGACGAAGTGATCTCGCTGTCGATCTTGCACCGGGTCGGCACCAGCAGCGAAGAGCGCGAGGACTATGTCCGCTTCGCCCCGTGGAAGGCCGAGAAGGAAGGCGAACCGGCGATAAGCGCCGAGCGTTTCGCCGAGCTGCACGAACGCGAGCAGTTCATCCTCACCGTTTGCGCCAACGGCTATGGCAAGCTGTCCTCGGCCTACGAGTACCGCCGCACCGGGCGCGGCGGGCAAGGCATTACCAATATCGACAATATCGCCCGCAACGGCCCGGTGGTGGGCAGCTTCCCGGCAACCCGCGGCGATCAGCTGATGCTGGTAACCGATCAGGCCAAGCTGATTCGCCTGCCGCTCGAATCGCTCCGGGTGATCGGGCGCAATTCCGCAGGGGTTCGTCTGTTCAATGTGTCCGATGATGAACACGTGGTCAGTGCGGTCAGGCTTGCAGAAGCCGACGATAACAGCGAAGATGCTGAGGAGGCAGGCGAAAGCGGGGATTGATGACGCTTCAGATCGAACCATCGGGACAGGCGTGCGGGGCGCGCGTCACCGGGATCGACCTGTCGCAGCCGCTTGATGCCGCCGCGATCGCTGATATTCGGGCCGCCTGGCTCGTCCACCACGTGCTGGCCTTTCCCGATCAGCACCTGAGCGATGACCAGCTCGAACGCTTCACACTTGCGTTTGGCGGCTTCGGTGAAGATCCGTTCTTCGCGCCCATCGCCGGACGCCGCCACATCGCCGCGATCCGGCGCGAGGCTGACGAACAAACCCCGCTGTTCGCCGAAAACTGGCACACCGACTGGAGTTTTCAGGCCCGCCCGCCTTCGGGGACCTGCCTCAACGCGGTCGAGATCCCGCCCAGCGGCGGCGATACCCTATTCACCAACCAGCACCTCGCGTGGGAAGCGCTGACGCCGTCCCGGCAGGCCGGGCTTGCCGATCTGATCGCGATCCATTCCGCGCGTCTCGCTTATGCGCCTGACGGCTCATACGGGACTAAGGACAAGGGCCGGAGCATGGACATCCGCCCGAGCGAGGCGGCAATGGCCACGCAAACCCACCCGCTGGTCCCGGCCCATCCCGAAACCGGCCGCCGCGGGTTCTATTCGACCCTGGGCTACATCATCGGCATCGAAGGGATGACGCAGGCCGAAGCGATTGCCCTGCTGATGGAGCTCCAGACCTGGCAGGGCGACGCACGCTTCGTCTATCGCCACCGCTGGGAGCCAGGCATGCTGGTGATGTGGGACAACCGCTCGCTGCTGCACAAGGCCACCGGCGGCTATGAAGGCCACCGTCGCGAGCTGCATCGCACCACGATCGCAGCATGGACTGGTGAGGCGAGCTGAATGCAGTCAAACCACCGCGCTCCCTCATCTGCCCTGCAGGATATCGTCGCCCGGCACTATGATTTCGGGGCCGAATTGCCAGAGAGCTTCGAGCTGGTCGACAATCTGCTGTCCGAGACTGCCTTTATCCGGATCCTGCTCAAGGGCGATTGGGCCGCGTTGATGCCGGATGGTTCTTGGCAGAATTCGGGGCCGGTGCTGCTATTCGGAACCAATTCGCGGCCGCTTAAAGTGCGTTGCCGGGGATCGTTCGAAGTGATCGGGATTGCGATCAGGCCCGCAGGCTGGCCAACGCTGTTCGACAAGCCGGCCCACCATTACACCGACCGGATGCTTGCGCTCGGCGAAGTATGGGGCGTCGATGCCGACCGGTTGCTTCAGGCAGTTCAGGCAGCGAGTGGCGATATCGACCGGATCATTGTGGCGGTCGAGGCGATTTTGCAGGAGCGGGTGGCGGCCCGTCCGCAGATTCGGCCCGACCCCCAGATACTCGCCTTCGAACACATCGCCCGCTACGATTCGACCAGGAAGGTTGCCGAGGTCTGCGCCGAAATCGGGATTGCCCAGCACGCGCTGGAGCGACATTGCCGCGCAACTTTCGGGATGACTCCCAAGCGCGTTCTGCGTCGCAGCCGGTTTCTCGACATGGCCTCGGTGATGCGCGGGCTGTTCACCCCCGACGACGAGGTGCTGGCCGAGCTGCGCTATTCCGATCAGTCGCACCTCAACAAGGAATTCCGCGAATTTATCGGCATGACCCCGGGGCAATTCATGCAGACCCCGACCCCGCTGCTCACCGCCGGGCTCGAACTGCGCAACGGCTGGCGCTACCGCGATCCGGCAGCGGAATTGCTGGCGGGCAACTGACGCTCGCGCAGTTCCCCGATCACCCCGGTGCAGATCAGGAACTGCCCGAAGTAATAGAGCGGCCAGATCAGCAGATCGGGAATCGGGCTTTGCGCCATGGGCCCCAGCTCCGCGAAGATCAACAGATCCGAGACTACGAACAGCACCGCGCCGATCCCGACCCGGTAGCGCGGGAAGCTGCTGGTCCAGGCTGCTGCGGCCATGGCGCCGAGTCCCAGCGCATAGCCTGCGACCGCCAGGCTGCCGCTGAGTTGCCACCCGACCAGCGGGGTCAGCACCAGCAGCGCCAGCGCGGCGAGTTTCTGACTGGCTGGCAGCACTTCGCGGCGGTGGCGCCAGTAGAGTTGG
>JANOGS010000175.1:0-1509 GCA_031414115.1 Novosphingobium sp.
GCCCAGCGTCGAAAGCTCCCAGTCGAGCACCGCCAGCACTTCGGGCCGGTCGTGCGCGTAGATCATGTTGTCGATCCGGTAATCGCCGTGGACCACAGAAGTGCGGGTCTGTTCGGGGAGCGTCGCCGGCAGCCATTCGATCAGCCGCTCCATGGTCGCCATGGTTTCGGTCTCTGCCAGCTTGTACTGCTTGGTCCAGCGATCGACCTGGCGGCCGAAGTAATTGCCGGGCTTGCCGAAATCCGAGAGGCCGACCGCCTCGACATCGACGTTGTGCAATTGGGCCAGGGTATCGATCATCGCATGGTAAGTGGCGCGGCGGTATTCGGGCGCATCCTTGGGCATCGATCCGTCCCAGATCGTCCGCCCATCGATCAGGCCCATCACGTAGAACCAGGATCCGACCACCGAATCGTCGGTACACAGGCCGTACTGCGGCGCCACCGGGAAGCCCGCCTTGGCAAGCCCGGCCTGAACCTTGTGCTCACGGTCGACCGCGTGGGCGGAGGGCAGCAGCGGCCCGAACGGCTTGCGCCGTAGCACGTAATTGCCGCTCGCCGCCGCGATCTTGTAAGTCGGGTTGGACTGCCCGCCGCGAAACTTGGTCAAGTGCAGCGGCCCCTGGAAGCCGGCGACATTGGCCGCCATCCACGTGGTCAGCGCGGCCTCGTCAAGCCGGTCGGCGCCTTCGGGCTCGACCGTACCTACGAAGTCCAGTTCGGCGTTGACTGCGGGTGCCTCGCTCATTGGTCGAACACGATTACCGAGCGCGCCGAATGGCCGGCCTTCATCTTCTCGAAGCCCTCGTTGACGCCTGACAGCGGGATCCGCTCGGCGATGATGCTGTCAAGATCGAGCATCCCGCGCAGGTAGAAATCAACCAGGCGCGGCAGATCGACCGGGAAATGGTTCATGCCCATGATCGCGCCTTGCAGCTTCTTGCCGCTCAGCAGGTCCATCGCCCCCAGCGACACCCGCTCATTGAGCGGCATCATCCCCAGGATCGTCGCGGTGCCGCCGCGGCGCAGCGAGGCGACGGCGAGACTGGCCGAGGCCGGGCGCCCAACCGCCTCGATCGCGTGATCGACCCCGCCGTTACTCAGCTCGATAATCTGCTTGGCGGCATCGGGCGCCAGCGCGTCGACCACATCGGTAGCGCCCAGCTTGATCGCCAGCTCGCGCTTTTCGGCGACCGGATCGGCAGCGATGATCCGCCCGGCCCCGGCAATCCTGGCGGCGTTGATCGTCGCCAGCCCGACCCCGCCGCAGCCGACCACCGCGACGGTTTCGCCGGGCGTGACCTTGCAGGCATTGAAAATCGTCCCCGCCCCGGTGGTTACCGCGCAGCCGATCACCGCGGCGCGGTCGAGCGGCATTTCGGGGTTGATCGCGACGCAGGCGTGTTCGTGGACCAGCATCATCTCGGCAAAGGCCGAGAGGTTGAGCATCTGGCCCACCGGTGAGCCATCGCTGGCCCTGGTCAGCCGCGGCTCGGCGCCGGGCGCGCGG
>JANOGS010000176.1:0-5980 GCA_031414115.1 Novosphingobium sp.
CGCGAATTTATCGGCATGACCCCGGGGCAATTCATGCAGACCCCGACCCCGCTGCTCACCGCCGGGCTCGAACTGCGCAATGGCTGGCGCTACCGCGATCCGGCGGCGGAATTGCTGGCGGGCAACTGACGCTCGCACAATTCCCCGATCACCCCGGTGCAGATCAGGAACTGCCCGAAGTAATAGAGCGGCCAGATCAGCAGATCGGGAATCGGGCTTTGCGCCATGGGCCCCAGCCGCGCAAAGATCAGCAGGTCCGAGGCAACAAACAGCACCGCGCCGATCCCGACCCGGTAGCGCGAAAAACTGCTGGTCCAGGCTGCTGCGGCCATGGCGCCGAGTCCCAGCGCATAGCCGGCGACCGCCAGGCTGCCGCTGAGTTGCCACCCGACCAGCGGGGTCAGCACCAGCAGCGCCAGCGCGGCGAGTTTCTGACTGGCTGGCAGCACTTCGCGGCGGTGGCGCCAGTAGAGTTGGATCGCGATCAGGTGCCCGACCAGAAACGCCGCCGCACCGGCTTCCAGCCACAACTCGATCAGCACATCGCCGAGCGCGCCAAATGCCATGACAGCCGCGATCTGGCGCGAATCGGCGCTGGCATCGCGGACCAGCGCATAGACCGCGAGCAGCGCCACCCCGGCGCCCTTCCAGGCCATCATCTGGATCCCGGCAAGCCCGGCATCGCGCGCAAAGTAGAAGCTGAACGCGGCCACCATGCTTGCGGCCAGCCACGGGCGTTTTTCGATCAAGGCGCGCTTGGGCATGGCTCTGTTCCCCTCTCCGCCAAGCTTGGCGTTGGATTCTCGCGCGCGCAAGGCTAGGCGCTAGGCCGACATGGACTATGACGTGCACATCATCGGTGGCGGGCTCGCTGGCAGCGAGGCGGCCTGGCAGCTCGCGCGGCGCGGGGTGCGGGTGCGGCTGTCGGAAATGCGCGGAAGCGGCGATTCTACGCCCGCGCATCAGGGCGAGGCCCTGGCTGAACTGGTCTGTTCAAATTCGTTCCGCTCCGATGATGATGCCAACAATGCCGTCGGCTTGCTCCACCAAGAGATGCGCGCCCTTGATTCGCTGGTCATGGCCGCCGCCGCCAAGGCGCAAGTTCCGGCCGGATCGGCGCTGGCGGTTGACCGGGACGTGTTCTCCGCCGAGGTCGAGGCCGCGCTGGCCGCGCAGCCGAGCCTGACCGTGGCCCGCGAACGGATCGATGTGCTGCCTGCAGCGGGCCTGACCGTGGTCGCCACCGGACCGCTCACTGCCGCTTCGCTTGCCCACAGCATCGGCGCGGCGACCGGCGCGGAGAGCCTGGCCTTCTTCGATGCGATTGCCCCGATCGTTCATCACGACAGCGTCAATATGGACGTGGCCTGGATGGCGGCGCGCTGGGATAAGGGCGGCAAAGACTACATCAACTGCCCGATGGACCGCGCCCAGTACGCGGCTTTCCACGCCGGGCTGCTTGCCGGAGAGAAAACCGAGTTCCGCGAGTGGGAGGCCAGCACCCCATACTTTGAAGGCTGCATGCCGATCGAGGTCATCGCTTCGCGCGGGCTAGAGACTTTGCGGTTCGGGCCGATGAAGCCGGTCGGCCTCGACAATCCGCACACCGCTTCGCCCGAATTTCCGGGTGGGCGCTGGCCGCACGCGGTGGTCCAGCTGCGCCAGGACAACAAGCTGGGCACATTGTGGAACATGGTCGGGTTCCAGACCAAGCTCAAGCATGCCGAGCAAGTCCGCCTGTTCCGCACCATTCCCGGGCTGGAGAACGCCGAGTTCGCGCGGTTGGGCGGGCTGCACCGCAACACCTTCCTCAATTCGCCGGTGCTGCTCGACCGCCAGCTGCGGCTGAAAAGCGCGCCGCATATCCGCTTTGCCGGACAGATCACCGGGTGCGAGGGTTATGTCGAAAGTTCTGCAGTCGGTCTGGTCGCGGCGCTGATGGTCGAAGCCGAACTGCGCGGCCGCAACTGGTCTCCCCTGCCCTGCACCACGGCGCTGGGCGCGCTGCTGTCGCACATCACCGGCGATGCCGAGGCCGAGAGCTATCAGCCGATGAACATCAATTTCGGGCTGTTCCCGCCGCTCGACGATGCGGTCAACAAGAAGGCCCGCAAACCGGCGATGACTGATCGGGCCAAGCGCGATCTGGCAGAGTGGCTACGTCACTAGCAGCGGCACGCCGGCTTCTTCGCAGGCTTGGGCCGGGTCGTCGCGAATTCGCTGCGGGTCAGCGTGGCATCGCCGTTGGCATCGGCGCCCTTGAAGCGGTTGGAGGTGGCGACTGCCCATTCCTCGAAACTGAGCAGGTTGTTGCGGTCGGCATCGAGCTTCTTGAACGCGGCGACGCGAGGCTGGAGTATCTCGGTGCGGCTGATGATGTTGTCACGGTCACGGTCAATCCGGTTGAAGCGGCTTTCCTCGCGGCTCGTCGTGTCAGATTCAGGCAATTCCTCACCTTCCAGACCTTCGCCGTCTTCGGACGGGATTTCTTCCAGCAGCGGCGCGGGTTCGACCGGACCCGCTGGCGGCAATGGCGCAGCGGCTTCGGTGGTGGCTCGCCCCTGCCACCAGAACAGCCCGGCCGAGGCCAGCAGCAGCGCGGCGACCGCGCCAAGGATAGTCCGGTTCATCGCTTTTCCTCCCGACCAGGCTACAGCATAGCCTAGACGCCCAGCATGCCAAGCCTGAGCGCCGCACCCAGCGCCAGTGGCCCATCGAGCAGTTCAGCCTGGCCCCGCCGCCGCCTGGCCAGCCCATAAAGCACTGCGAGCGAACGCAACCCGCGCGGCAGCCGTGCCGCACGCCAATCCTGCCGCTCCGCCAGTTTCAGCGCAGTGCCGCGCTCTTCACCCTGGCCGAGGCGCGCCGCCAGGTCAGCGATCGCCCAATTGCACCCGGCCCGCAGCGCTTCAGGGACCGCTGGTTCAGCCCCGGTCAGACGCGCCAGCGCCGCGCAAGCGTGCCCGCGAGCCTCGGCATGACCGGCCAGCGCGGTGGCATCAAGCGGAGCCTCGCCAAGCAGCAGTTCCCACCCGTCGACCAATGCCGACAGGCTTGCCTCTTCCCCGCGCCAGGGCTCCAGCAGCGCCAACAGCGGCTCGCCGCGCGGGCGCAATTCGGGCGGCAAGGCCAGCTGATCGCGCCACCAGGCGAGCTGGAGCTGGCCAAACAGTGGCTCGCTGGCGCCGCGAACGATGGCTGCAAGCCGGGTGTCGAGCGCAAAAAAGCCTAGCTGCAACTGGCGCTGCCCCGATCCGGCATAGGCCAGGGCAAGCCGCTGTTCGGTTGGCAAGGCGGCCAGAAAAGGCGTTGCTTCCATGATTTTGCCGCCATAGCCGCGCCGCGCTGCCGGTCAAAGCCCGGTTCAGACCGGCAGAAAATTATTCGCTCCTAAGTGCTTATTAACCCTGCTGCTTGAAGGAGCGATTACCACACAGGCCTATAGGCATGGCGTTGAACTAGGAATTGGGGACGACATGCTCGGCTCGATAAAGCGCACTCTTCGTCGATTGAAGAACTCGACCGGCGGCAACGCGACACTGCTGGTGGCGCTGGGCATGCCGGTGCTGATCGGCGGTTCGGGACTCGCGGTCGATTCCGCGCAGTGGTACATGTGGAAGCGCGAGTTGCAGAACGCCGCCGACCAAGCGGCGCTGGCCGGTGCCTGGGCGCGCAGCGAATCCGACACACGGCTGTACTATGCGACCCGTGCCCGGCAGGAATATAATGCCAACATAGCCACCGTCAGCGACATCGACACCACGCCGACCGTGTCGCTCGCCAACTGGAATGGCGGCAACCAGAATTCGGTCGTGGTCACTGCCTCGGCGAGCCGTGAGCTGCCATTTTCCAGCTTCCTGACCGGCCGGACGACCACGGTCAGCGTCTATTCGCAGGCCAGCTTCAGCGACGGGGCGAGCTACACTGCCTGTCTGATCGCGGTTGACGAGGACGATAGCGGCGCGATCACCATCGGCGGCAACTCCACCCTGACCGCGCAGTGCGGCATTGCCGCGTTGTCCACCTCGCCCAGCTCGGTGATCATCAACGGCAACCCCACGCTCGATCCGGGCTGGGTGGTTTCAGCCGGCGGGATCGACGACTGGCTCGACACCCATACCGATGCCGATATCCACGAGAACATCGACGGGCTGACCGATCCCTTCGCCAACACCAGCGCGCCAACTCCCACTCCGAACCCGTCGCAGACCTATAACTGCGTTCCGGGAACAACCACGACCACCGCCAATACCAGCGCCTATACGGAAAACTGGACCTACGTTTACACCGGGTCGATCCGCAACTCGCTGACAGAGCAGTCGCAGACCTTGAACAGCACCGGCGCGACCACGACGCAGACAGCGGCGACGGTGGCCAATGGTACCACCGAAGGCACCGTACCCACGACCAGCACGAACACCGGCTCGATCGTGAGGATCGGAAGCGGTTCGTCCGCGACCTACCGTCGCACCGATACGGTCTACAAGACCTACACCACCTATACCAACGTGATCGCCACCACCTCCCAGACCCAGGCATCGCTGACCCAGGGAACCTATGCTGGCGGCTTCCAGGTATCGTGCACCACGGTCCTGTCGCCGGGGATCTATGTGATTGACGGCGGCCGCCTGAAGATCACCGGGCAATATGAGGTGACCGGTTCGGGCGTGCTGATCGTGCTGAAGAACGGCGCCTATATCGATATCGCTGGTGGCTCTGACATCAACCTGACGGCGGCGACCACGTCGCAGCTGCAGAATGTTGGCGGGCTCAGCTCGACGATGTCCACCAGCCTGGCCGGTATGCTGATCTATGAAGACCGCAATTCCAGTGGGACTTCCAATAAAAACACTCTGAACGGCAACAGCTCGACCGTGCTCAACGGCAAGATCTATCTGCCCAAAAGCGACATCACCTTCTCTGGCACCGCGCAGGTTACCAGTGCTTGCCTGTTGATTGCGGCGGCCAGGATCACCCTGACCGGGACCACCAACATGACCAGCTTCTGCCCGGCAGATCAGGAAATCGAAGATTCGGTTGGCGGAACCAGCGCCAGCGTGAAGCTGGTGGCGTGATGCGCATCACCAGCATCCTCTCGCGTCTGCGCTCCGATGAAGCCGGGGCAATGATCATCGAAACCGCGATTGTCGCGCCGGTGCTGGTCTTGATCAGTCTTGGCGCGTTCCAGATCAGCGGCATGGTCGCCCGCCAGACCGAGCTGGAAAGCGCGGCAGGTGAAGCGGCGGCGATCGCTTTGGCAGCCCAGCCCGATACCGCTGCAAAGCGCACGACGCTGCAAGAGGTCATCCAGGCCTCGTCCAACTTGCCGGCTGCCACCACGTCCGGCACGCGCGGGGTCGAGGTTACCGAGGTGTTCCGCTGCGGTATCTCGACCAGTTTCGTAACCAGCGCCACGTCCTGCACCTCTGGGCAGATGTCGCGCTATGTGCGGATCGCCCTGGTAGATACCTATTCGCCCACCTGGACGCGCTTTGGCGTGGGTTCGGCCATCACTTACCGGGTTACCCGCAATGTCCTGTACAAACAGGAGGAAGTATCGTGATCCGTTACCTCACTTCCCTGGGTCGCGATTGCGACGGATCGGTCACGATCGAGTTCGCGATCGTCGGACCGATCCTCATCACCATGTTGATGGGCGTGCTGCAGATTGGCGTGGGCATGCAGAACTACAACGCGCTGCGCGGCATTTCTGCCGATGTCGCGCGCTATGCCGTGGTCAATTACCAGACCAGCAACCGCCTTTCCACATCGCAGCTCCAGACCTATGCCACCGGAATCGCCTCGGCACCGCCATACGGCCTGATCCGTGCGCGCTTTCAGCCCACCATTACCACCGCCGCAACGCAGCGCGTGGCCGGGGCGACCGAGTACAATTTTCAGGTCACCTACCGGGTTGATCACGCCTGTCTCTCCTGCTGTCGGTGTGTAGGTAGGACTCAATGTGTTCGCATTCACTAAT
>JANOGS010000177.1:0-7142 GCA_031414115.1 Novosphingobium sp.
AGGGCGTGTTCCATCGCGATGGCCAGCGTCCGATCTTCGATCGCCTCGATTGCCAGCGGCGAAATCTCGGGCTGGATAGTCGACAGCGGCAGCGCTGCGCCCCGCATCAGATGCACCAGCGCGCGGGTCTGCGCGGGATGAAAATTGGAAATCCCGAAGGCGCGAATCTTCCCCGCTGCATGGGCCGCTTCGGCGAAGCGCACCAGCTCCTCGGGGTGGGTCAGGATATCGGGCCGGTGGATCTGATAGAGGTCGACCTGATCGACGCAGAGCCGGCGCAGCGATGCGTCGAGCGCCTGGCCCAGGTAGGCGGGCGAACTGTCATAAGGCCGCGGCGGTATGATCCCGCCCTTGGTCGCCAGCACCATTCGCCCGCGCAGCCCCGGTTCGGCCGTCAGTACTTGGCCCAGCAGCGCCTCGGCATCGCCAAACCCGCCGCTGCCGTCGAAGCCGTAGATATCGGCAGTGTCGAGCAGGGTGATCCCGGCGTCGAGTGCGGCGTGAACCAGCCGCGCGGCTTCGGCGGCAGTGCGGCCGTTCTCGGCCAAGCGCCACATTCCCCAGGCGATCGGCGATATGGCTATTCCGCTGGCGCCGAGAGTGCGGCTAGCGGGAGGTAAAGGCAGTTGGCTCATGGGTTCTTCCTGGCTGGAGGCGCGACAGAGGCGCGTTCGATCAGTTGATGGGGCAACCGGCGGTGGGTGATATCCCCCCCGGTGATGAGGATTTCGGCGGCGGTGCGGGCCAGTTCGGCCATCGGCTGGTGGATTGTGGTCAGCGGCGGCTAGACGGTGCGCGCCAGGGTGGTATCGTCGAACCCGGCGACCGACAGCTCGCCCGGCAAGTCGATATTACGATCGTGCGCCATTGCCAGCACGCCGGCCGCCATGTCGTCATTCGCGGCGAAAATCGCCGTTGGCCGATCGGGCAGATCGAGAAAATACTTGCCGGCGCGCGCGCCCGATTCGAAATCAAACTCACCGTCAGCCACCAGCACCGGATCGAACGAAATTCCCGCCCGGTCAAGCGCGCGGCGATAGCCGAACAGGCGGTCGTCCGAGGCCATGTGGTTGGGGTGGCCCTTGATGAAGCCGATGCGGCGGTGGCCCACATTGATCAGGTGGGTGGTCATGTCATCCGCCGCCTGGGCATCGTCCATGAACACCGAGCTGGTCAGCGCATGGTTGGTGCCCGGCGAGATCCGCACGAAGGGAATGTCCATCGCCTCCAGCGCGCGCAGCACCGGATCGCAGTCGGTCACCGGCGAGGACAGGATGATCCCGTCGACATGGGTTTCGGTGACCAGCCCGCGAACCTGCTCGCCGACCAGCGGATCGGCGACATCGACCGGCTGGGCCAGCAAACGGATGCCGTTCTGCTTGCAGTATTCCCAGCACCCGGTCTGGATCTGGAACATGTAGTAGGGGCTGTGGTTGTCATAGATCAGCGCGACCTGGTTCGACTTGGCGCCCGAGAGGATTCGCGCCGCGACGCTGGGGCGGAAATCGAGCGCGCGCATCGCTTCCTCGACCCGAGCCTTGGTGTCGGCGCTTACGTAGGGATGGCCGTTGAGCACCCGGCTGACGGTCTTGACCGCCACCCCGGCGCGGGCCGCAACATCGCGGATGTTGGAGCGCTCGCTCATCCGGCCAGCGCCCCTTTCAGCCCGTCGAACAGCGCCGCGAACTGGCTATCCGGGCGATAGAATACCGGCGGCTGGCCGATCGGGGCGGCGACCATGTGCGTACCTGCCGCGAAATCCTTCCCGCTCCAGCAATGGCGCCACGGCCCTTCGCCGGGTAGTAACACCTCGCGCGTCACAGCCCCTTCCTCGATCACCGGCGCCACCATCAGTTCGGCACCGTAAAGGAATTGGTCCTGCACGGTCCACAGCGCAGAATCGTCGGGGTAATGCAGAAACAGCGGGCGCTGCGCCGGTAGGCCCAGTTCGCCCGCCTGATCGCAGAGGTGGCGGACATAGGGCGCGAGATGGGCGTGGACCCGGCTCCAGCGGGCGAAACAGCCGAGCAATTCGGGGCTGGAATCGTATTGCAGATTGTCGTCGGGGCGGTTGCCTTCGTGGCTGCGCATCACCGGCGCGAAGGCCGCCAGCTCGCACCAGCGCTGCATCAGCTCCACAGTGCGGACATTGCCAAGCAGCGAGGTATAGCCGCCGCAGTCCGAATGGCTGTAAGCGTTGCCGACCAGCCCCGCCGAAAGCGCCGCTGTGATCACGGTGCCGATCCCGTCGTGGCGGGTGAAATCGACCGACTGGTCGCCCGCCCACAGCAGCGGGCAATGCGCCTGCACGCCCGAAAACCCGGCGCGCATGAAGAACAGCGCCTCACCGGTCTTGTCCCGACTGGCCAGCGCCCTGGCGTTGACTTCGGCCCACAGCACCGGCCAGCGGTTGTGTGCTGCCATCGGGTCCGAGCCGTCAGCCAGCCGCACATCGGTGGGCAGGTATTCGCCGAAGTCCGCCATCCACCCGGCAATGCCGATATCGAGCATTTCGCGGCTCAGCACTGTCTCGGCGAACCAGGCGCGAGTTTCTTCGCGGGTGAAATCGAGCACGCCGCAATCGAACTCGCCGAAATCGACCAGGTAGACCTCGTCGCTGTCTTGCCGCAGGCAGAAGTGCCCGCCCGCGCTGGCCTCTTCATAAAGGATGGCATCGACCGCCAGATAGGGGTTGGCATAGGCGAGGAAGCGGATGCCGCGCGCGGCGAGTGCCGCGATCCGCTGCGGCAGATCGGGAAAACGCTGGTTGTCGCGGCGCCAGTCCCAGAACAGGCGGCGGCCAAAGCTGGTTTCGCGGATTCCGGCCCAGTCCTCGCACCACAGCCCCGAGACCGCCGTGCCAGCCGCGATAAACCGCTCGAGCCGCTCGAAACTGCGCGCGCCGTCTTTCAGCCCGACAATCGCCCCGCCGATCGCCCAATCGGGCAGCGGCGGCTGGCGCCCGAAGCGTGTGGACAACTGGCCGACCAGCGCGGCGGGATCGTCAGCAGCGAACAGCTCGAACGCGGCCTCGCCGGTCCAGGCCTCGAACACATGCGCGGACGGATCGCTGCAATCGATCACCGAATAACAACTGGCATCGAGATGGACCGCCAGCCAGCGCGAGGTCAGCAGAGTCGGCTGCGGATAATTGGTGTTCCAATAGTCGCCGCCGGCCATTCCTCCTGCGTCCATCTGCCGGGTCAGTTCGGTCGATTTGTCGCGCCCGACCCCGGGCTCGCTGGTCCACATCGGAAAGGCGCGGCCATTCAGCGCAAGGTAGCTCATCTGCTCTCCCCCGCCCCAAACCGCCTCGCCCGGTTCGGCGTGCAGACGCAGCCAGAGGCGGTCGATCCCGGGCACTGTCGCCCTGACCAGCAATCTGTTCCCTTCGACCGCCAGTTGCGCCACTTCGGTGCCGTTGTGCAGCAGCTGTGTGCCGTTGTGCACCGCGCTGCATTCGGCAGGCTCGAACATCCCGATTGGCGCGTCCTCCATCCGGAAATTGCCGCGCAGCATCGTCACTTGAGGATTACCCGCGGCCATGGCCAGCGCCGGACTGTCCGACCGGTGGCGCAGCACCAGGCGCCCTGCGAAGTGCAGGTCGAACCCGTCGTCGATCGCGGAAAACCGCGCTTCCACTGGCGACTCCTGCTCCCTCCCGGCTCGCTGTGGCGGCAATGCAACGCCTTGACCGGGATCGTATGACACCGCTTGACATATCGCTCGCCCGGACGCAAATCAAGCGCTCAAGCAGCCGGGCGGAAGACTCAGGCGGCGCAGGTGAATCTTGCCAGAGCAAGCAAATTGCATGCTGGCCCCGTGGGAGGAAGACCATGAAATCGACTCTTCGTGCAACATCCGCACTGCCGCTCGCGGCGCTGGCATGGGCGGCGATCGCCACCCCGGCGCTGGCCCAGGACGCCACTCCTGAAGACGATGTCGCTCCGGCAGAGATCATCGTCACCGCGCAGAAGCGTTCAGAGCGCCTTCAGGACGTGCCCTTGGCGGTAACCGCAATATCGGGAGAGAAGATCGCCTCGCAAGGCGGGATCAATCTTGAAACCGCGCAGACCATCATTCCGACGCTGAACATCCAGAAGTCAGGCACCACCCTCAACCAGTCACTGTACATGCGCGGGGTAGGCACGGCGACCTTCTCAATTGCCGCCGAGCCCAGCGTTTCGACCGTTGTGGACGGCGTGGTCTATGCCCGCGCTGGCGAAGCCTTCTCCGATCTGGTCGACATCGAACGGATTGAAATTTTGCGCGGACCGCAAGGCACCCTGTTCGGCAAGAACGCCAGCGCGGGTGCGATCAACATCGTCACCAAGCGCCCCGGCACCGATTTCGGCGGCACTGTCGAAGCCAGCTATTTCACCAAGTCGGAGTTTCGTGGTCGGCTGGCGCTCGATGTGCCGCTTGGCGAATCGATCCGCACTCGTCTGACCGGGTTTTATGGCGAGTACGATGGCAACATCCGCAACCTCGCCACCGGCAACCGGGTCAACGGCTACAAGCATTATGGCCTGCGCGGCACTTTGGTGGCCGACATTTCGCCTTCGACCACGCTGACCGTGATCGCCGATTGGCGCAAGGCCGACGACGATTGCTGCGCCCAGCTGATCGGCACGGTCGGTACTGGCCTCGCTTTCCAGGTGCTGCCGACCCCGCTTGATGAAAACAGCCGCACCGTCAACCAGAACCTTGTGACGAGTACCAAGGAAGAAAGCTGGGGCATTTCAGCGCAGCTCGATACCGAGATCGGCGAGCACACCCTGACCTCGATAAGTGCCTACCGCGGCTGGGAAAACACCGAAATTCGCGATGGCGACTGGCTGCCTCAGGCTTATATCGGCCTCACTCAGCTTCACGATGAAGGTCCGCAAGAAGCCACAACTATCAGCCAGGAACTGCGGATCTCCTCGCCGACCGGCGGTTTCATCGATTATGTCATCGGCGGCTACTATTCGCGGGCCAAGAATGACCGTGTGTTCACGCGGCGCAGCATCCTTTGCGACGCGCTAACGCCGCCTGCGCCAACTGTGCCGACCCCCTGCACCAGCCCGCTGGCCGCGCCCTCGCGCACTCCTGTCGGAATCGCGCCGCACGGCGCGGTGTTCAAGAATTTCGCACTGTTCGGCAACGCCACGTTGAACGCTTCGGATAGCGTACGCCTGATTGCCGGGCTGCGTTATACGATCGACAAACTCAGCGTCTATCATTCGCGTGTATCGACTGGTCTGGATGGCGGCAATTCGACCACAACTGGCGGCATCATTGCCAGCTTCGGGCCGTTCGCAGACAGCATTAAGTCTGAGAACCTCTCGGGTCGCGCCGGTATCCAATTCGACCTTAGCGACGATGTCATGGCCTATGGCACCTTTACGCGCGGCTACAAGGGGCCTGGCTACGAGATCTTCTTTAATCTGACTGCGCCGCGTGCGCTTCCGGTTGAGGCAGAGACTTCGAACGCCTTCGAACTCGGCTTGAAGAATACCCTGTTCGGTGGTCGCGCCACGTTGAATCTTGCGGCTTTCTATACGAAGTTCAATAACTTCCAGGCCAACCAGCCCGATTTGGCCGGCGGTGTTACAATTGCCCGCTTCACCAATGCAGGCAAGGTTTCAACGCGCGGCGTCGAAGCTGATTTCAACGCAGTTCTGGGTGGAGGTCTGACAATCAGCGGCGGTCTCGCTTACACCGATGCCCATGTCGACAAGTTCAAGGTGGTTGCTGGTGCCAACCTGGCCGATATCATCCCTGACGGCACCCCACTGCTGTTTGCACCGAAATGGAAAGGCACGCTGGGAATTGATTATCGCGGCTCGATCTCGGACGGGCTTGACCTGTTCCTCGGCGGTCAGTTCTCCGGCCAGACCAAGCAGCTGTCGATCTTTTCGGCCAATGCGGCGGTGCGCGCGCTCGGCACGATCGAGGGCTATAGCCTGGTCAATCTTTCGGCCGGGATCGGCGACAGCGAAGATGGTTGGAAGCTGACCCTGCAGGTCCGCAACCTGTTCGACACCGCCTTTGTCGGGCACAAGGAAAGCGGTGGTCCGGGCGGCAGCATCCGTTACCAGATCCCGCGCGAAGCAGACCGCTACTTCGGCGTGACCGGCAAGATCAACTTTTAAGCGGGGGGAACAACCCTTCGGGTCAGAGGAGGCCTCCCGCGCGAGCGGGGGGCCTTTTCATTTGTGCGCCGAGCGCGAGCTACCCCTCATCCTCGGCCACGATCCGCGGTACCAGCAAGTGGATCCAGGCCAGCGCCAGCAGGTACGCACCCGCTGCGCCGTAAAACAGCGGGGCATAGCCATAGCCGCCGGTGAGCAGCTTGCCGGTGACCAGCTGAATGCCGAACCCGGCAATGTTGCCGGCAATCGCCCCGATCGACATTACTGTGGCGACCCGCGCGGCGGGAATTGCATCGGCGGCGAAACCGAAGATATTGGTCGAAAAGCCCTGATGCGCGAACAAGGCCATGCCGATGATCGCTGCGGCGGTCCACGGGCTGGCGGCGCTTAGCGCCAGCGGGATCGGCAAAACCACCAGCGCGAACAGCAGCATCGCGGTCTTGCGCGCCGAATTGACGCTTTGCCCGCGCGCCAGCAGCCGCGGGAACAGCCCGCCGCCGCACAGCGCGCCGATAGCCGCCAGGGTAAAGGCCAGCGCGGTCGGACCGACCAGCTCGGTCTGGCTGAGGTTGAACACCTTGTGGAACAGATCGGGCAGCCAGAAGGTGAAGAACCACCAGAACATGTCAGTCAGCGCCTTGGCCCCGGCGATCGCCCAGGTCTTGCGGTCGCTCAGCGCCTCGCCGATCGCGGGTCCCTTGGCCTGGGCTGCGGCAGCGCGCGGCAGGGGTTGCAGGTTACGGGTACCCACCACCCAGAACAACAGCCAGACAAAGCCGAGCAAGCCGGTGACAATGAATGCGGCCTGCCAGCCAAACAGCGCCGCGAACGGGATCACGGTCAGCGGGGCCAGGATATTGCCGTTATTGGGCGCGGTGTTGACGATCCCCATGGCCATCGAGCGTTGGCGCAGCGGCAGGTATTGGGCCGCCGATTTGACCGCGGCAGGGGTGTTCACCGCCTCGGCCGCAACCAGCACCACCCGGGCGGCGAGGAATTGCGAGA
>JANOGS010000178.1:0-3538 GCA_031414115.1 Novosphingobium sp.
GTTTGCTGTCGAGTGCGGGGTAAAGCTTCTTGAACTCGGGTGTCTTGCCGATCTGGTCATGGACCAGCTTAATGATGCGCTGCCCTTGGGTATCGATAATACTATGGACCTGCCTAACCAACTCGAGAGCTGTCCTGCGGAACGCGGAATCGTCGATACCGAGCAGACCATAGCCAGTCCGTTCGACGAGCTTTGGCGCGCTCTCCGTATCGATGGAGCTGCCGAGCAGCTTGGCAAGTTCGATGATGCCCAGCAGTGTTGCGGTCTTGCCTCCGCCAAAGAACGTATTCGGGTCAAAGCTGCCGTCCGCTGGCGCCTGTTTCAGCGACCCAGCGGCGGACGCCGAGGTTCCGTTGCCGCCGACCAGGCCGATCTTCCGGGACAGCGCGGTGACGCGCAGGTTAGGGCGCGCGACGCCGCCGACCGCTTGCCCATCGGCGCCGAGATCCAATTCGATCCTCGAGCCGGCGACGTCGAGAAAGATCTCGGCGGCATTGCCCGGGGCGACAAAGCCGAGATCACGATAGGTGCGATTGACCTTAGCCTCTATCAGGCCGTGATCCCGCCCGAGTAGCCGATTGAGCGGCTGGACGTTGATCCGAGCCGTGTCGAGCACGGGATAGAAGGGCGGCTGATCGGCGCCTGCCATGCGCCCGTCGATACTGAATGACTGCTTCTCCGCACCTGTCGCAGGGTCGAAACCGGCGGGCCTGCCCTGAACTCCGACGATCCAGTTGGCCGTGTCGAACTCCGTCTCTCCATCGGCCGACACCGGCGCATAACGGCGCCTCGTACCCGACAGTTCGAAGGTGGCGCGCGTGGTTGCCCGAGCGGTCTCTAGATTGAACGCTGCGGCGACTTGCGCCATGCAGCTCTCGACGACCGCTGCGGCGAAGCTCACAAACAGCATGCGACCGACTGCGGGACGTTCGATTCCGTCCTGAACCCAGCGAAATTCCACATCGCGCCGGTTTTTGCTTCCGGGCGGGTCGGCTGTCTGAGGCCAAAAGGCATAACCGTTCTTGGGAGCGTCAACGAGCGGGAGCGCTGCGTCCTGGGCGGTGTATGGGACCAAGTTCGGCGTGACCGTTGTGAGCATCTCGATCCGTTCGACCGGGAAATCCCGGACACCGAACGGCTGTCCTTGCGCGGGATAGGTCTTCACCGGATCCTGGACGAAGATGAAATGGCGCTTCATCACATAGGCGAAGTCCCGACCCTGTTTCGAGTTGGGGTAGAACCAGCGCTCGCTGAGTTCGACATAGGCAGAGGGGATGCCAATCGGCAGCAAGTAGCCATGATCGAAGACGTCGACCTTGATGTCGCGCGCCAGACCCATCTCGATGCCCACGCGCGAGACGTTCGGCTGATCGAGATCGGCCAGCAGAATGTGATCGGGGTTGTTGGGATTGCCGGGATCCTTTCTCAGCCCGCGCAAGATGGGCGGGAGGGCGACCCACTCGGCCGACACTGTCGCGCCGAGCGCGCTCATCGAAATATCCGATTTGGCAAACGGTGTCGGGACGTAGAAGCCGGTATCAGGCTCGATCAGACCTGTGGTGGGGTTGGGCGGATAGGCAGCGTCGATTTCGCTCAGCGATACATAGGTCTTCTCGGGTCGTAGCACGCGTCCCCGGGGAAGGTTCTTCAATGCCAATTCAGCCGAATCTTCTGTCTTCTTGGCAACTTCCTCAATCCGGCGAAGCGCTGGAAGGCCCGGAACGGACGTCAACGTCACTAAGCCGCGGCGATGCACGGCCCGGATCGCCAACGGCGCTGGCTTTACGCCAATTTCGCAATCGTCTGAAGTTCCGTCATCGCCGGGACAGGCGTGGAAGTCACGCGACCATAGCGCCCGCACACCTGCTGGACCGCGCGCGGGGTCGAGCCGCGCCGACCACAACATCGTCTTTCTCGGTCCAATAGGTCCGCTCGGAGTAACCCATTTGCTCGCAGAATTATCCGGCGACAGAATCAAACGGCTCGGCACCTCGATCGCAGTCTCATCGTCCGCGGGCGGCACCAAGAGCTTCCTGACGATGCCGTCGAGCTCTGCGACGGTCGTCCGATCCGTAATACCATGTTCGGCAAGCTGTCTTTCAAGCGACAGGGTGGAAGCCCAAGCCCGCTTGTTGACCCGTTGGGTTAACGCCCGCCAATCGGTCAGATTGTTGACATTGAGCAGCCGCCGCTTCCAGCCTTCCGCGCCCGGGACTGCAGCGCTGGGAAGCGGCACGTCGAACACCAGGCGACTTGGACCCGACAACGTCGCGGGAAGCACTTCCGGGATGGTTGCGGTGTCGGTGCCTTGGCAATAGATCGGTTCCGCGATCGCCTGAGGCGGAAAATGGACGGTGAGCGTAGCAGCACTCCACCCTCGCCACCGGCTGCCTCGCCGCACAAGCCGCGGCGGACCGTTCACCAACCTGAGATCGAACCCGGTCATGCTGAAGTCGAGGTTGAACAGATCGTCGGCGCGGCGGAGATTGAATCGGCTTTGGTCCAGCGGAAACAGGGCTACTGGGCGCGTGCTCATGATGATAATGCCAGGCCTTACCGTCCGAGCAGCGACGAGAATCTCTTCTTCCTCGTTGAGCCCGAACAGCGCGTCCACCCAGCGACGGTAGAAGCTCGCTTGGGCACGGCCCCTCGACGCCGACGCTGTGGTAGGCAAGGCGATCTTTACCGGCTGCGCATCGAAGTTGAACCGGCGTTGTTCGCCACCGGTGATCGGCAGGTCAAGCTTGGCTAGTGCCATTGGGAGTTCGAGGAATGGAGGCGAATTCCGGTCGAGGAGAACCGGCGATCCTGAAATGCCGCGTAGCACTGCGTGCGCACCTCTGAACGCCATGCGCTGAACATCTTCGGCCAAATAGCAGGCTAGCGCACCTGCGCCGTTCGGGCCCCAGGTCGCCACTGCGCGCTCGAGCATGAACGCTCCCCCCGCGAATATGAGCTGACCAGCACCCTCGATATTGAGCTCGGCATGGCGCCGGCGCCCCGCCAGCCGCAGGGTCCCCGATACGCAGTTGGCATCGGCCGGTATGAAACTGAGACCGCTACCCTGCCTGCACAGTCCCAATTCAGTCCGTTTCGCATCAACATCTGTCATCCGCAAGCGCGTGATCGCTTGGTCGGCGTCTTCGTCGTAGCGGGCCGCGAGCCAGATGCGTCGTCCAGACGCACACCCTTCGTGGCAGGTAATCGATGGCCGCCCGATCGACGTGATATCGAATGGCGGCGAGAGCTGCACGCGATCGCCGGAGGCTATGTCCAACCGGACATGGGCTGATCGTATAGCAAGCTGACGCGCCGGGCCAACCAGTGGCGAGGCGCCAGTCAGCCAACTCGCCAAATCCACGGGAGCAAGGCGGGCGAGCGGGAACGCGCTACTGGAAATGGTCCAACGGCCTAGACGTTGGCGCAGCACCATCGCGAACTTGAGCTTTACATTGGTGCCGGTTAGACTGCAGCGCTTGAACTGAATGGTGATGGTGGAAGGCGTTTCAACAATTGCGAAGTGCGCTCGTCGACCGAG
>JANOGS010000179.1:0-1819 GCA_031414115.1 Novosphingobium sp.
TACGCTGACCCTCAAGGTGGTCGATGTGGTCGATGGCGATTGGCAGGCGGCCAGGGTGATCGTCCACGACGTCACCAACCGCTCGGTCGCGCACATGCTGGTCGAAATGCCGTTCGGCCCGTTCCCGATGGCGCTCGGCGTGCTCTACGACGATCCCCGCCCAACCCACGACGATGCCGTCCAGGCCCAAGACACCCTGGCCCGCGAAGGCAAAACCCCCGACCTCAGGAAGCTGCTCGCCAAGGGCCAGACCTGGACGGTTGAGGGGTAGGGGATTTTTGGTTCACACGAAGACACGAAGGCACAAAGATGTCGCGCCTTGACGGGCTGGAAGCAATTGCCCGTACGGCGGTGGATTGCGGATACCGTTTGCATGTTGAGGTTGGCCCCGGACTTCTGGAATCGGTCTACGAGGTTCTGCTGGCAGAGTATCTGAAGGAATGTGGCTTGAGCGTCGCGCGACAAGTCCGTGTCCCGATCACCCACAAAGGGAAGGAACTCGAGGAGGCGTTTCGCGCCGACCTCATCGTCGAGAACAAGCTGCTGATCGAATTGAAATCCGCAGAGCGGATTTCCTCAGTCCATCCCAAGCAGGTGCTGACCTACCTACGCCTCTTGAACTTGCCGCTTGGCCTGCTGATGAACTTTGGCCAGGCTACTTTCAGAGACGGTCTTAAGCGGGTCGCCAACGACTATTATGGAAAGATCGGCTAGGTGCGACCCCTTCGTGCCTTCGTGTCTTCGTGTGAACCATAAAAATGGACAACCTGACCCATTCCCTGATCGGTGCTGCGCTGGGCCAGGCGGGGCTTAAGCGCAAGACCGGGCTGCCCATGCCGGCGTTGATCATTGGCGCCAACCTGCCCGATATCGATGCGGCCTGTTTCTTCTGGCTTGCGGGGACCGAGCATCTCGGGTTTCGGCGCGGGATAACGCATGGGCCGATCGCGCTGGCGCTACTGCCGGTGCTGTTGGCCGGCGCGCTGTGGGGGTTTGATCGCTGGCAGGCGCGGCGCGGCAAGCGGCCGGAAGGGCGCCTCCCGCTCCACTTCGGCTGGCTGCTTGCGCTCTCGATCATCGGCGTGCTCAGCCACCCACTGTTCGACTGGTTCAACAGCTATGGCATCCGCCTGCTCGAGCCGTTTTCCAGCACCTGGTTCTATGGCGACATGCTGTTCATCATCGATATCTGGATCCTGATCATGCTTGGCCTTGGGCTCTATCGCTCGCGCCAGCGCGAGCGCGGGGGGCGGGCGGACTGGGCGGTTCCGGCGCGCGCGGCGCTGGCGGCGCTGGCGGTTTACATCGGCGCCAACGGCGCGATCAGCGCGGCCGCGGCCAAGGCCGTGCAACAGCTTGAGCCGAGCGCCGGCATGGTGGTCGCCAATCCGCTGCCGATCGCGTTCTGGCGCCGCGAGGTGCTGTGGCGCTCGGCGGACGGTTACCACGGCACGATTCCCTGCGAGCTCGGCACTTGCGCCCGCTATCCCCGGGTGATCCGCAAGACCAACATGGCCGATCCGCGCATTGCTGAGTGGGCCAAGGGCGATCCCGCCGCGCGGGCATTTCTGTTCTGGAGCCGGATGCCTTTGGCCGAAGTCCAGCCCGGCCGGATCGTGCTCGGCGACCAGCGCTTTGGCGCCAGTCCGGTGCGGGGCAGTTTCACGGTGACGCTGCAACCGCCGAAGTGAAGCTGGGGTGTGGTGCCCGGGGGCGGATTCGAACCACCGACACGCGGATTTTCAATCCGCTGCTCTACCAACTGAGCTACCCGGGCAACGCTGCAGCAACGGTCCGATTGCGGACCGGAAAGCGGCTG
>JANOGS010000180.1:0-19556 GCA_031414115.1 Novosphingobium sp.
GCCTATGCTACTGCCGACGCCGGCAAGGCCTTTGTCGATGCCTTTGTCGCGGCCTGGAGCAAGGTGATGAACCTCGATCGGTTCGATCTCGCCTGAGCCTCGCTTGCTGCACAAGTGAAAGGGCCGACTCTCGGGTTGAGAGCCGGCCCTTCGCTCAATAGCGCTGCGCGTTCAGTCGTCTGAGCTGGAACTGCCCGATCGTTGGCGAGAAGCTTCCAGCATGGCTTCGATTTGCGCCTCGGTTGGCGCGCGCTTGGCCTGCTGTTTGGGTTGCTCTCTTGATCGCTCGCGGTCCGGCCCGGCAGCGGCGCGGACGAATTCCGCTTGCGGCGCTCCGCCAGCCTGAGGGGAGGCAGCGTAGTCGGTTCGCGGCTCGGGATAGAAACTGCCGCCACCGCCGCTCCCACCGCCATCCGAACCTTCACCGGCTTCCAATCCGCCGCCGCTGATCTTCCTGATTTTGAGCTTGCCCAGCAGCTTCTTGGGTCCAAGCTTTTCTGCTTCTGCCGCCGCAAGACGGTTCCTGGCTTCGACCTCATCGAGCTGGGCCTGGGCACCCCAGTCCTCGCCGCTGGCAAACAGGGCAAGCAACGCGGTGATCGACACTGTCACAATCGCGAAGTGCTTGATCAGCTGTGGTGAAAGCCCAGCAGTGGGTGCAGCGCGGCGCATGGCGCTGGGCCTAGCAGGCGAAGGTTAACCGCCACGTTTTGGCTTGTGGTTAGCAAACGATTGACGACCGCCGGAGCGAAAGGGGCGCTCCGACGGCCGTCGTTTCTCCTCCCCAGGAGAGATTGGCAGCGTCAGGCCGCGAATTGATTCATCGTATTTGCACCGCCCCCGGCCTTGAGCGCGGCCTCACCGGCGAAGTATTCCTTGTGATCGTCGCCGATGTCGCTTCCGCTCATGTTCTGGTGCTTGACGCAGGCGATGCCCTGGCGGATTTCCTCGCGCTGGACGTTCTTGACGTAGCCCAGCATGCCCGCCTCGCCGAAATATTCGCGCGCCAGGTTGTCGGTGCTGAGCGCAGCGGTGTGATAGGTCGGCAGCGTGATCAGGTGGTGGAAGATCCCGGCCCGCGCCGCGGCGTCGCGCTGGAAGGTGCGGATCCGTTCGTCGGCTTCGGCGGCCAGTTCGGTGGTGTCGTAGTCGACGCTCATCAGCCGGGCGCGGTCATAGGCCGACAGGTCCTTGCCCGCCGCTTCCCACGCATCGAACACCTGCTGGCGGAAGTTGAGCGTCCAGTTGAAGCTTGGCGAATTGTTGTAGACCAGCTTGGCGTTGGGGATCACCTCGCGGATCCGGTCAACCATGCCGGCGATCTGCTCGATGTGCGGCTTTTCGGTTTCGATCCACAGCAGGTCGGCGCCGTTCTGCAGGCTGGTAATACAGTCCAGCACACAGCGGTCCTCACCGGTGCCGGAACGGAACTGATAGAGGTTCGAAGGCAAGCGCCTGGGCTTGAGCAGCTTGCCGTCGCGGCTGATCAGCACGTCACCGTGGCCGATCGCGGCCGGATCGACCTCTTCGCAGTCAAGGAAGCTGTTGTACTGGTCGCCGATGTCGCCGGCCTCGCGGGTGAAGGCGATCTGCTTGGTCAGCCCGGCGCCGAGCGAGTCGGTGCGGGCGACGATGATTCCGTCTTCCACGCCCAACTCCATGAAAGCGTAACGGATTGCGCGGATCTTGGCGATGAAGTCCTCATGCGGCACGGTGACCTTGCCATCCTGGTGGCCGCACTGCTTCTCGTCCGAAACCTGGTTTTCGATCTGCAGCGCGCAGGCGCCAGCCTCGATCATCTTCTTGGCGAGCAGATAGGTCGCTTCGGCATTGCCAAAGCCGGCGTCAATGTCGGCGACGATCGGCACGACGTGGGTCTCGTGATTGTCGATCTTGGCCTGGATCGCCTTGGCTTTGACCGCGTCGCCGCCATCGCGGGCAGCGTCGAGATCGCGGAACAGCAGGCTGAGTTCGCGGGCATCGGCTTGGCGCAGGAAGGTGTAAAGTTCTTCGATCAGCGCCGGAACGCTGGTTTTCTCGTGCATCGACTGGTCGGGGAGCGGGCCGAAATCGCTGCGCAGCGCAGCGATCATCCAACCCGAGAGATAGAGGTAGCGGCCCTTGGTGGTGCCGAAATGCTTTTTGATCGCGATCAGTTTCTGCTGGCCGATAAAGCCGTGCCAGCAGCCGAGCGATTGGGTGTAGGCGGCCGAATCGGCATCATAGGCGGCCATGTCACGACGCATGATCGCAGCGGTGTAGCGAGCGATGTCGAGGCCGCTCTTGAAGCGGTTCTGGATCTGCATGCGGGCGACGGATTCGGCGCTGATCCCGTCCCAGTTGGCGTTCTGGCGGATGGTTTCACCAGCCTTGGCAATCGATTCGGAATAGGTCACGGGATTCTCCGATGGCAATGAGCTGAATTGGCGCTAGCCCAGAACGGCGCCTGAAAGTATGAGAAATGACAAAAAATCTTGTCCTTGTGCGCGAATCACCGTCAAGAAGTTTGCAAAATTGTAAATAATGTTACATTGTCCAAGGTCATGGCTGAGACCGCTCTCCTTGCAGGACCGACGATCCGCCGCTTGCGCCGCCGTGAAGGGCTGACCCAGACGGCGATGGCGGCGCGGCTGGCGATCTCGCCCAGCTATCTCAACCTGATCGAGCGCAACCAGCGCCCGCTTTCGGCACGGTTGCTGGTCCAGCTGGCCGAGCAGTTCGATTTTGATCCGCGCAGCCTGCGCCAGGACGAGGCGGTAGGCGGGATCGATGGCCTGCGCCGCCGTCTGGCCGACGATAGATTCGCCGATCTGGCGATCGACCGGGACGAAATCGCCGAATGGCTTAGCGCCGCCCCGCAAGGCGCGCTGGCTTTCGCCCGGCTCTATGACACCGCGGGGCGCGATCCCGAGGCTGCTGCCAGTGACCCGATGGAGCTGGTCCGCCGCGAGATCGAACGCTGGCGCAACCACTTCGCCGACCTGGACGCCGCTGCGGAGGCGCTGTCTGACGAATTGCGCCTGTCCAATGCCGAGATCGGTGCGGCGCTGGCCGAGCGGCTGCGCCAGCGTCACCAGCTGTCGGTGCGGGTGCTGCCGGTCGAGGTGATGCCCGATGCGTTGCGCCGGCTTGACCTGCATGCCCGGCAGCTCCAGCTGTCCGAACTGCTTGACCAGTCATCGCGCAATTTTCACGTCGCGACGCAGCTCGCCTTGCTTGAGCAGCGCGAGGAGATTGCGGCACTCGCCGATGGCGCACAATTTCCAGACCGCGCGGCCTGGCGCCTGTTCCGCCGCCATCTTGCCGGCTACTTCGCCGCCGCCCTGCTGATGCCCTACGGCCGTTTCATGCGTGCCTGCGAGGCGACCGGCTATGACCTGGCGATCCTCCAGCGCCGCTTCGGGGTTGGCTTCGAGCAACTCGCGCACCGCCTCACCACCTTGCAACGGGTCGGTCAGCGCGGGTTGCCGTTCTTCATGGCGCGGATTGACCGGGCCGGGCAGTTTTCCAAGCGCTACGCTGGGGCAAGTGGCACCATGGTGCTCGACAGCGAGGCGTCCTGCCCCTTGTGGGTGGCGCATAATGCTTTCGAGCGATCTGGCAGGATATGCTCACAATCCATTGAATTTATGGATTCAAGCGGGCAGGAATCGCAGTGGTTCACTCTTGCCCGAACTGTGGAAGGCAGCGGAGCGCCGGGCGGCGTGGGCGCGCGCTTTGTGGTTGTACTCGGACTTGAGACGCAGCTTGCCGGACAGCTTGCCGAGGCCCGCGGTCAGGCGCTTGATCCCACCCTGGCAGAGCGCACCGGCCCCGGCTGCGCGCGCTGTCACCGCACCGCTTGCCGCCAACGCTCGCTGCCGCCGCGCGGGCTGCCGCTGGTATTTGACGAGCGCATCCGCGGCCTCACCCCATTCGACTTCGCCCGCTGATCGGCAATTAACCACAGCCTGTAAAATTTACCGACATTTCACCTCTCGCGCTTAGGCAGGACCTTCGAGACTGAAGGGAAGGCCAGAGCGCGGACATGATCCGGCTGTTCAAACACTATATTCCCCACGCGGTGCTGCTGCTGGGCCTGATCGACATCGGGCTGCTGCTGGTCGCGAGCGATTTTTCGTGGCGGCTGCGCTCGGCACAAATCGAAATCGACCCGGGAACGCTCGCAGATCGGTTCTGGCAGTTGGCTGGCTATACCGGAATCATCCTCACCGCGATGATTTCGGTCGGAGTTTACGGCGCCGATGCGCTGCGTTCGATGCGGTTCGCCACTGCGCGGCTGCTGGTTGCGATCTCGCTCGGGATTATTGGCCTGGCCTTCGTCGATTTCATCCTGGGCGGCGGCAATTTCTGGCGCTCGACCCTGGCTTACGCCATGCTCTCTTCGATCCTCATGTTGATCCTCAATCGCCTGGTGGTCGGCGGAATTCTGGGCGCTGCAGCATTCCGGCGGCGGGTTCTGGTGATGGGCGCAGGGCACCGTGCCGATCGCTTGCGCAAGCTTTCCGAACGGCCTGAAAGCGGCTTTGCGATCGTCGGCTATCTCGCCATGACCGAAAGCAAGCCGGTGGTTGAAGAAGCGATCAGCCGCAGTGCGATCCACAACCTGACCCGCTTTGTCGAAAACCTGGGGGCGAGCGAAGTGGTGCTGGCGCTGGAAGAGCGGCGCAACGCATTGCCGCTGGCTGACCTGCTGCGGATCAAGACCACCGGGGTCCATGTCAACGACTTCTCGAGCTTTATCGAGCGCGAAACCGGGCGGGTCGATCTCGACACCGTGAACCCCTCATGGCTGATCTTCTCTGACGGGTTCTCTTCGGGCCGGGCGATCTCGAGCGTCGCGAAGCGCTTGTTTGACATCTCGGCCAGCACTTTGCTGCTGGTCCTGACCGCGCCCTTGATCCTGCTGTTTGCAATGCTGGTGAAACTCGACAGCAAGGGGCCGGCGTTTTTCCGCCAGTCCCGCGTCGGGCTCTATGGCCAGGCATTCAGCCTTATCAAGCTGCGCTCGATGCGCACCGATGCCGAGGCAGGCGGTGCCCAGTTCGCGCAGCAGGACGATCCGCGCGTGACCCGGCTGGGTCGCTTTATCCGCAAGGTCCGGATCGACGAATTGCCCCAGACCTGGTCGGTACTCAAGGGCGAGATGAGCTTCGTCGGCCCGCGGCCCGAGCGGCCCGAATTCGTCTCCGAGCTGGAACAGGAACTGCCCTATTACGCCGAACGCCACATGGTGAAGCCGGGCATCACCGGCTGGGCGCAGATCAACTATCCCTATGGCGCCAACCTGGAAGATTCGCGTCACAAGCTGGAATACGATCTCTATTACGCCAAGAACTACACCCCTTTCCTTGATCTGCTGATCCTGCTTCAGACGCTGCGCGTGGTGCTCTGGCCAGAGGGAGCGCGCTGAGATGGGCTTGGCAATGTTCGCTGGTCAGCTGGCCTGGAGCGCGGGCGCAGTGGCCTGCTTCGTTGCGGCATCATGGCTGCTGGCGGCGCGCGCGCGCTATGGCATCGCCCGCCGTGCGATCATCACCGCGCTGGGGCTGACCGGCACCTGGGCGATGGCCGGGGCGCTGACCGGGTTCGATTCGCGCCCTGCCGCTCTGGCTGAAACCCTGCGCAACCTCGCCTGGATTTTCGCGTTGTACCGGCTCTATGCGTATGACGGCCGCCACGCCTCGATGCGACCGGTGCGGCCGATGCTGGCGGCGCTGGCCTTTGTCGAACTGCTCCAGGCCTGCACGCTGGTGCTGTTCGCCGCATATGCGACGCCAACGGCCGCAGCCCTGACCGGCTTTCACACCATGGCCATGCTCCATGTGCTGACTGCGGTCGGCGGTCTGGTGCTGGTCCACAACCTCTTTGGCGGTGCTTCTGGACAGGCGCGGCTGGTGCTGCGTTGGCCGGCTTTGGCGCTGGCAGGGCTGTGGATCTACGATCTCAATCACTACGCGATCGCCTATCTGGGCGATTCCACGCCGCAGGTCCTGGCGGCGTTGCGCGGGCTGCTTGGCGTTGCCGTTGCGGCGCTGCTCGCTATTGGCGCCCGCGGCGAGAGTGATGCCCTGCGCTTCCGCCCATCGCGGACAATGGCCTTCCAGTCGGTCTCGCTGCTGGTAATCGGCGGCTACCTGGTTGCCATGGTCGCGCTGGCGCAATGGCTGGCGTTTTCGGGTGGGGACTATGCCGCGCAGCTGCAGTTCGCCTTTGTCGCGCTGGCCCTGCTGGCCGTCCTGGCGGCGCTGCCATCGCGGCGCCTGCGCGCCTGGCTGCGGGTTTCGCTGACCAAGCATCTGTTCCAGCACCGCTATGACTACCGCGCCGAATGGTTGCGCTTCACCCGCACGATCGGGGCCGGCGGGGCCGGAACCGCTTCGATCGAAGAGCGCGTCATTCGCGCCGTCGCCGATATTACCGACAGCCCGGCGGGGATGCTGCTTTCGCCCACCGAGACCGGCCGGCTTGAACTGGCGGCGCGCTGGCAGTGGCCGACCGCTGAAGTTCCGGCTGAGGCGATGGATGCCGCAACGGCACGCCGCTTTGAAGGGCCCGGCTATATCGCCGACCTTGACGAGCTGCGCGCTGGTCGACCTGACGAAAAGCTGGATTTCACCTTGCCGGAATGGTTGTTGGCCGATCCGAGGGCCTGGGCGATAGTGCCCCTGCTGCACTATGAGCGGCTGGTCGGCGTGGTCGTGCTGGCCCGCCCGCCGCTCGCTCGCAAACTTGACTGGGAGGACTTCGACCTGCTGCGCGTCGCCGGGCAGCAGCTCGCTAGCTATCTGGCTGAGCATTCCGGTCAGGCGGCGCTGGCCGAGGCCGGGCGGTTCGACGATTTTCACCGCCGCATCGCCTTTGTCATGCACGACATCAAGAACCTGGCAAGCCAGCTGGCCTTGCTGGCCCGCAACGCCGAACTGCATGCCGAAAACCCAGAGTTCCGTGCAGATATGCTGGTCACGCTGCGCAATTCGGCGGACAAGCTCAATGCCCTGCTCGCCCGCCTGTCACGGTACGGCCCGGCGACGATCGAGAAGCTCGCCCCGGTTCGCGCCGACCTGGTTGCCACTGCAATCGCAGGGCAGTTCGAGGGCCGCCACCTGGTAACCCTGGTTGAGGTTGAGCCCTGCGAAGTGGCCGCCGCGCAGGATGAGCTGGAACAAGTGGTGCTGCATCTGGTCCAGAATGCGGTCGATGCCAGTGCGCCTGAATACCCGGTGTTCCTGCGGGTTGCCAACGATGGCCCCAACGGGGTGATCGAAGTGGTCGATTCGGGCTGCGGGATGAGCGCCGAATTCGTCCGCAACCGCCTGTTCAAGCCGTTCGATTCGACCAAGCCGGGGGGCTTCGGGATCGGCGCCTACGAAGCGCGCGAGCTGGTTCGGGCGATGAACGGGCGGCTTGAGGTCGAAAGTCGCGAAGGGCTGGGCACCCGCTTCGTCATCCGCTTGCCGCGCGTCGAGGCGGCAGAAATACTCAAGTCCTTGGGCCCTGGCGGCAAGGCAGGCAGGAAGGTTGCTTAAATGAGCGATAACAAACCCCGGCTTTTGATCGTCGAAGACGATCCCGGACTGCAGGCCCAGCTCAAGTGGGCCTGGCCCGATTTCGAGGTTACGATCGTGGGCGACCGCGCCAGCGCGATCAATGCGCTGCGTTCGGAAGAGCCGGCGGTGGTGACGCTGGACCTTGGCCTGCCGCCCGACCCAGACGGAACCAGTGAGGGCTTTGCCGTGCTTGATGCGATCATGGCGCTCAAGCCCGATACCAAGGTGATCGTTGCCTCGGGCCACGGTGCGCGCGAATCGGCGCTCCAGGCGATCGCCAGAGGCGCCTATGATTTCTACCAGAAGCCGGTCGATATCGAGGCGCTGGGCTTGATTGTCCGCCGCGCCTTGCAGCTGCAGCGGATCGAGGCGGAGAATCGCCAGCTCGCTTCGCGCTCGGGCGAAGAGAACCGGGTGCTGGGCCGGCTGATCACTGCCGCGCCGGAAATGGTCAAGGTTGCCCGCACGATCGAGCGCGTCGCCAATACCAATGTTTCGGTGATGCTGCTGGGTGCGAGCGGCACCGGCAAGGAACTGCTCGCCCGCGGCCTGCACGAAGCCAGCGACCGGCGTGAGGGCGCCTTTGTTGCGATCAACTGCGCCGCGATCCCTGAGAACCTGCTCGAAAGCGAGCTGTTCGGGCACGAGAAGGGCGCCTTCACCGGTGCGGTCAAGACCACCGAGGGCAAGATCGAGCTGGCCGATGGCGGGACCTTGTTCCTGGACGAGGTTGGCGACATTCCGCTGCCGCTGCAGGTCAAGCTGCTGCGCTTCCTGCAGGAACGGGTGATCGAGCGGGTCGGCTCGCGCAAGTCGTTGCCGGTCGATACCCGGATCGTCTGCGCCACTCACCAGGACCTCGAAGCGATGATCGCCGCAGGGCGGTTCCGCGAGGATCTGTTCTACCGGCTGGCCGAGATCGTGGTCAAGATTCCCAGCCTGTCCGAACGGCCGGGCGATGCGACCTTGCTGGGCAAGGCCTTCCTTGCCCGCTTTGCCAAGGAGATGAACCCGGCGATCAAGGGATTTGCCTCCGACGCCCTGGCGGCAATCGACGCCTGGCCCTGGCCGGGCAATGTCCGCGAGCTGGAGAACCGGGTCAAGCGCGCGGTGATCATGTCCGAAGGCAAGCTGGTCGGTGCGGTCGATCTCGACCTGGCTGCCGGCGACGAGCAGGACGGCCAGGCGCTCAACCTCAAGTCGGCGCGCGAAGCGACCGACCGCAAGGTGATCCGCCACGCCCTGGCCCGCAGCGAGGGCAATATCTCGAGCACTGCCAAAATTCTGGGGATCAGCCGACCGACGCTCTACGATCTGCTCAAGCAGTACGACATGCACGCCTGAACTGTGCGCCGCCTGCTGCTCTTTGTCGCTTTGGCGCTGGCGATGCCGCTTGCGGCGATGCCTGGGGCTGCGGGAGAATACTTCGCGCGGGCGAAGGCGGCACTCGCGCGCGGCGATGGGATCGCGGCTGAAGCCGACATTGCCAAGGCGCTCGATACCGGGGCAAGCCGCGCCGAAGTCGCTGCGGCAATGGGCGAGGCGCAGCTGATCCAGGGCCAGCTTGGCAAGGCGCGGACATGGCTGGGCGCGGGCGAGTTCACGCCGGATCAGCAAGCCCATGGCTGGCGCATGCTTGGCCTGCTCGAACGCCGCGAGGGCAAGCTGGCGGCGGCAGCGCAGGCCTATGACCGCGCACTCGCGCTGACTCCGGACGATCCGCAGCTGTGGGTCGATATCGGCCGGCTGCGCTATGTCGGCGGCGAGCATTTGCCCGCGATTGACGCTGCCGAGCGTGCTCTTGCCGTTGGGCCCGATCATCCCCGCGCGCTCGAATTTCGCGCCGAGTTGCTGCGCGACGGCGCCGGCTGGGGCGAGGCGCTGCCGCTCTACGAACGCGCGCTTGCAGCGGCGCCCGGCGATCTGGCACTGCTTGGCGGTTATGCAGCAACGCTGGGTGAGGCCGGACGAGCCCGCGAGATGCTGGCGGTTACCCGCCGCATGCTGGCGATCGATCGCCGCCAATCGCGGGCCTGGTTCCTGCAGGCGGTGCTGGCTGCGCGCGCCGGCGACAACGATCTTGCCCGTTCGATGCTGGGCCGGGCTGGGCCGGTGGAAACAATGCCCGCCGTGATGCTGCTGTCGGGCGCGCTCGAGCTTGAAGCCGGCAATGCCAATGTTGCGATCGGGCTGCTTGAGCGGCTGGTCTATCTTCAACCCGCCAACCAACGCGCCCGGCACTTGCTGGCCCGCGCGCTGTTCGAAGCGGGAGAGAACGACGCGCTGTTCAGCCGATTCGGGCCGTTTGGCGCGCGCGATGACGCCTCGCCCTACCTCCTGACCGTGCTGGCGCGTGCTTACGAAGAGCGCGGTGACCGGATTGCCGCAGCCGGTCTGCTTGAACGTGCCGCCACTGCCGCACCCTTGCCAATTGCGGGGATCCCGCAAGGCACGGTCCGCGGTGATCTGGCTGCGGCGTGGATTGCCAATCCGGGCAGCGCTGGCGCCACTGTGCCCTATGTTCGCAGCCAGCTTGCGTTCGGCGATGTCGCCGCCGCGGACGTTGCTGCTGGCAAGTTCCTGCAACTGCACCCTGGCTCGCTCGATGCGCTGAGCCTGGCTGGCGACCTCGACTTGGTCCAGGGCCGCAACGATGTGGCGATCGAACGCTATCTGCGCTCAGGCAAGGTTCGCTTTCCCGATCTGCTGTTGCTGCGATTGTGCGAGGCCTATGCCCGCGCCGGCCGATCGGGCGAGGGCCGGGCCCTGTCTACGCGCTATTTGACCGCCTATCCCGGCAGTGCGCTGGCCGCACGGCTGGCGGCAGACTACTCGGCCCATTCTGGTGATTGGCCGCACGCCCGATTGCTCCTCGAAAGCGTCCGCGCGCGCGGCGCGAACCGTGATGCACGGCTGCTCGCCGATCTGGCCTTTGCCCAGTTGCGCGCCGGTGAAGCAAAAGCGGCGCGGGCTACTGCGGAGCGTGCCTGGCGGCTGCAACCGCAAAGCGCAGCCGCTGCGCAGGCCTGGGCTTTGGTGCTGGTCGAACTGGGTGAGCAAAAGGCGCTGGCGCGCCAACTGCTCGATCAGGCCACCACGCTGGGCGGGGACAACCCGCTGCTGGCTGAGGCGCGGCGCAAACTCTGACCCCATTTGGCCCTCGACAAGCCGGGTCCGCCGCTTAAAGGCAATTTCATCGCGCGATTAAACTTCGGGGGATGAGATGGCCGGCGTTCTTGAAGGTGTGACTGTAATCGAACTCGCCGGGATCGGCCCAGGGCCGTTCTGCGGGATGATGCTGGCCGACCACGGCGCCCGGGTGATCCGGGTCGAGCGGCCGGGCGCCGCAAGCCGGTTCGGCGATGGCGGCAACCGCGACATCCTCAACCGCAGCCGCGAACGGATCGAGCTCGACCTCAAGGATCCGGCGGCAATCGCCGAGCTCAAGGAGCTGGCCAGGAACGCCGATGCGCTGATCGAGGGTTACCGCCCCGGCGTGCTCGAACGGCTGGGGCTGGGCGCGGATGTGTTGCTGGCGACCAATCCCAAACTGGTGATCGGGCGGATGACCGGTTGGGGCCAGGATGGGCCGATGGCGCCGCTCGCCGGGCACGACATCAATTATATCGCGCTGTCGGGCGCGCTCCATACCTACGGTCGCAAGGGTGAGAAACCGACCTTCCCGGTCAATGCGGTAGGCGATTTTGGCGGCGGCGGGATGCTGCTGGCCTTCGGTGTGGTTGCCGCGATCCTGCATGCCCGCGGCGGCGGACAGGGCCAGGTGGTCGATTGTGCAATGGTTGATGGCGCCGCGATCCTCTCGGCAATGACCTATACCTTCTTCGGCAATGGCCAATGGCGCGACGAGCGCGGGGTCAACCTGCTCGATTCGGGGACGCACTTTTACGACACCTACGAGACCAGCGACGGCAAGTGGATATCGCTCGGTTCGATCGAGCCGCAGTTCTATGCGCTGCTGATGGCAGCCACCGGCAACACTGCCGATCCTGACTTCGCGCAGCAGATGAACCCGGCCAAGTGGGGCGAACTCAAGCAGCGGCTGACTGCGCTGTTCCTGACCAAGACCCGCGACGAATGGTGCGCGATCATGGACGGCGGCGACATCTGCTTCGCCCCGGTGCTGAGCCTGAGTGAAGCGCCCAAACACGCGCACAATGCGGCGCGCGGGACTTTCGTTGAGGACGGCGGGATGATCCAGCCCGCCCCCGCGCCGCGCTTTTCGGCGACGCCCGCGCCGCCGGTGAAGCTGGCCGGGCGGTGATTTGCTGAAACGCATCGACCCGATGGTGCGGCTGCTTCTGGCCGCGCTATTGCTTGCCTTGGTTTTGCCAGCAGCGGGCAAGGCGCGTGAGGCGGCGCAGCTGGTTTCCAACGCCGCGGTATTCCTGCTGTTTTTCCTCAACGGCCTGCGGCTGCCGCGCCAAGAGGTCTGGACGGGGATGTCGAACCACCGCCTGCTCGTGCCGCTGGTCGTGTTCAGCTATGGCGTGATGGCGCTGGCTGGCTGGGCCTTGTGGCAGGCCGGGCAAGGGTGGATGCCGCCGCTGCTGGCGCTGGGATTCCTTTATCTCGGCTGCCTGCCTTCGACCGTGCAGTCTGCGACCGCCTATTCCTCGCTCGCCGGGGGCAATGTCGCGAGTTCGGTGGTGGCGGCGGCCTTGCTCAACCTGCTCGGCGTCTTCGTCACCGCGCCGCTGTTCTCGCTGCTGGCCGGCGGGGAGAGCGCGGCCTTCGATGGTGCCGGCCTGGCCAAAGTAGCTGGGATCCTGCTGCTGCCGTTCATCCTCGGCCAGCTGGCGCAGAGGTGGCTGGGTAGCTGGGTCAGGGAGCATCGCCCGCTGGTCACCGCCATGGACCGCAGCGCGATCGCGATCGCGGTCTACGTCGCCTTTTCGGGTGCAGTCGAGCAGCGCTTCTGGACCCGGGTCGACCCAGGTGGTTGGCTCTGGCTGGCTGGCGGGACCGCGCTGCTGTTGCTGTTCGGGCATCTGGGCGCCTGGCTGCTGGGCGCGGTGCTGCGGCTCGACCGGCCCAACCGGATCGCCATGCTGTTTGCCGGCGCGCAGAAAAGCATCGCGATGGGTGCACCGCTCGCTTCGGTGCTGTTCACGCCGGCGGTGGCGGGGGTCGTGCTGCTGCCGATCCTGGTTTATCACCTGGCGCAGCTAGTTGTCGCGGCCCCCCTGGCGGCCAGGCTCAACCGGGCCTAGCGCGGCTGGTAGGTCTGCTCAACTCCGGGGAAGCGGCGTGTCCGGACTTCCTCGGCATAGCTGGCGGCGGCAGCGGAGATCACTTCGGCAATCTCGCCATAGCGCTTCACGAAGCGCGGCACCCGCTCGAACATGCCCAGCATGTCTTCGGTAACCAGCACTTGCCCGTCGCACTGCGCCGAGGCGCCGATCCCGATCGAGGGGCAGCCGATCGCCTTGGTGACTTCGATCGCGATCGGTTCGACCACGCCCTCGACGACGATGGCGAAGGTCCCGGCCTGATCCAGCGCGACCGCATCGGAAACGATTTTCTTGGCCTCGGCATCGCTGCGGCCGCGGGCGTTGTAGCCGCCCAGGGTGTTGACCGCCTGCGGGGTAAGACCGACGTGGCCCATCACCGGCACTCCGCGATCGGACAGGAACGCGACCGTCGGCGCCATCGCCGCGCCGCCTTCCAGCTTGACCGCGCTCGCCCCGGTCTCGGCGAGAACCTGCGCTGCGGTGGCAAAGGCCTGTTCGGGCGAGGCTTCGTAGCTGCCGAACGGCAGATCGACCACCACTGCTGCATGGTAGGACCCGCGCACCACCGCCGCGCCGTGGGCGATCATCATCTCGACCGTCACCTGCAGGCTTGAGGGCAGGCCATAAATCACCTGACCGAGTGAATCCCCGCACAGCAGCAGGTCGCAATGGACATCCAGCAATTGCGCCTGCCGCGCGGTATAGGCGGTCAGCATAACCACCGGATCGGCGGTGACCCCGTCCTCCTTGCGCTGACGGATCGCGGGGATGGTCAGGCGCCGCAGCGGTTGCGGCGTGGGATGCGAGCGGCTGGTCGCGGTGTCGAGCTGATAGGTGGTGGACATCGGGCGCTTCTAGCGATTTGCGCTGAGCTGGGGAAGGGCGGGCAGTTACGCCTTGCCAACGCGCCGCATGCCGCTAGCTTCCGCGCCCAGGGAAAGATATCGGCCGGGCCAATGGCCGGGTCGCAAATTTAGGGGAATTGGATTGATGGCCACGCTTCCGAAGCGGACAGTCTTGCAGCGGATGTTTGCGCGCAAATCGATCGCGCAGGTCCAGCGCGAGGCTGCAACCAGCGAACTCAAACGCTCGCTGGGCAAGTGGAACCTGCTGTTGCTTGGGGTCGGCTGCATCATCGGCGCCGGCATTTTTGTCCGCACCGGCAGCGCTGCGGCGCTCCATGCGGGGCCGGCGGTGCTGCTCTCGTTCGTTGTCGCGGGCGTGGTCTGCGCCTTTGCTGGCCTTTGTTATGCTGAACTGTCCTCGACCCTGCCGGTTTCGGGATCGGCCTATACCTATGGCTACACCACCCTGGGTGAGTTTGCCGCCTGGGTGATGGGTGCTTTGCTGCTGCTCGAATATGGACTGGCGGCCTCGGTCGTCGCGGTCGGCTGGGGCGGCTATGTGGTCAGTTTGCTGGCAGATTTCGGTCTGGCAATCCCGCCGCAGTTCACCGGCCCGGCCGGTTATCCGCTTCTGGCTGACGGCGTGCCGGTGGTGATCGACGGGCAAGCGGTGACCACGCTGTTCAATCTTCCGGCGTTCCTGATCTGCATGGTGCTGGCCGGGTTGCTGGTGATCGGTGTTTCGGAAAGCGCCAAGGTCAACAACGTGATCGTGGCGATCAAGGTCTCGGTGCTTACCGCCTTCATCCTGGTCGGCGGGTCCATCGTGCTGTCGAACTTCGGGGATCTCAGCGCCAAGAACTGGGTGCCGTTCATCCCTGAAAATACCGGGCCGGGACAGTTCGGGGTCGATGGGATCATGCGCGCCGCCTCGATCGTGTTCTTCGCCTATATCGGTTTCGAAGCGGTTTCGACCGCCGGGCAAGAGGCCAAGGACCCAGCCAAGGACATGCCGTTCGGGATCATCGGCTCGCTGGTGGTCTGCACCGTTATCTACATGCTGGTGGCGGCGATCATGACCTTGCTGGTGCCTTACAGCACGCTCAACGTACCCGATCCGGTCGCCGTGGTGGTGGACAACTTCGGGGCGCAATGGGGCTGGCTAGCCAAGATCATCAAGATCGGAGCGATCATCGGCCTGACTTCGGTGGTGCTGGTGCTGATGTATGCCCAGACCCGGATTTTCTACACCATGGCGCGCGATGGCTTGCTGCCCAAGGTGTTCAGCCATGTCCATCCGCGGTTCAAGACCCCGGCGGTCAACACCGTGCTGGTCGGGCTGCTGACCGCGATTGCGGCCGGCTTCTTCGATATCAACGTACTGGGCGACATGACCTCGGTCGGCACGCTCGCGGCTTTTGCGATCGTCTGCCTGTCGGTGATCTACCTGCGCCGCGCCGCGCCCAATCTGCCACGCGGGTTTACGGTGCCGTTCTATCCGGTCTTGCCGGTGCTCGGGATTCTCTCGTGCCTCTATCTGATCACCACGGTGCCGTGGGCCGTGCTGCAGTTCTTCCTGTGGTACATGCTCGGCGCGATGGCGCTGTACTTCGCTTACGGGATGCGCAATTCCAACCTGCAGCACGGCGAAGCGCAGGACGACGCCCCCGATATGGGCGAGTTCCCTGGGCCGGTCGTGGATGACGATCGCCCGGGCTGATTTTCGGTTTCCTGGGAGGGGAGGGAAGGGCCGCTTGCCTTTGGGCAGGCGGCCCTTTTCCTTTGGCATTGCGAATCGCTGGCAATGAGAACATAAATAGAACATAAGAGCGATTCCGATGACTGCGATTCTCCCCCTTGCCGCCTTCGCGCGGCGTAAAGCGCCGCCTGCGCCGCTGGGTCCGGCGCAGGCCGCTGGATGGCGTCCGGGATTGGCTGAGGGCACCCGCCACGCCGAACTTTTTGCCGCTGCGGGTGAAGGCAGCGGCGCGGCCTTGGCGCTGGCTCTGGCGCTCGATGCGGCCGGGGTGGAAGAGGAGCGGCTGTTCCTCTGGGTGCAGGATGCGCGCGCGCTCAAGCTCTCCGGGCGGCCCTACCGCCCCGGGCTGCCCGCAGGCCTGCGTCACCGCCTGATCCATGTCGCGGCGAAGAGTCCCGAGGACGCGCTGTTCGCGCTTGAGGAAGGGCTGCGCTGCCGCGATCTGGCCTTCGTGCTCGGCGAACTGGCGGGCAATCCCCGCGCGCTTGGCCTCACCGCCTCGCGCCGCCTCAGCCTGGCGGCGGAAAAGCACGGCACCCCGCTGTGGCTGGTGCGGCTGGACGCGCGGCGCGATCTTTCCTCGGCCCGGATGCGCTGGTCCGCGCGCGCTGCGCCGTCGCTTCCCCCGCGCTGGAACCCCGAGGCGCCCGGAACACCCGTCTGGCACGCCGAACTGTTCCGCGCGCGCAACCATCCGCCGGGCGAGTGGGTGCTGCGGGAGGAGGGGGGAAAGCTCGAACACGCCCCTCTCCAAGCTCCGCTAGCCCTGGGCGGAGCAAGCTGCGCTATCCTCTCCCCTCAAGGGGAGAGGGTAAGTGCCTGACCGCCATGTCCCGCCGCATCCTCGCCATCTGGCTCGCGCGCCTTGCGATCGACCGCTGGGAGCTGGCTGAGGGAGCCAGCGCCGCCCCCTTCGCGCTGCTCGCCGAAACCGCCCACGGCCCGCGCATCGCCGCCGCCAATGCCGCCGGGCGTGAGGCTGGAGTGCGCAGCGGGGTGATGCTCGCCGATGCCCGCGCGCTGTGCCCGGAGCTGGCCGTCGCCCCGGCCGACCCGGCAGGGGATCTGGCTTTTCTGGAACGTCTCGCGCTGTGGGCGCGGCGCTGGGGGCCTTGGACCGCGCTCGATCCGCCCGACGGGCTTCTGGTCGATGTCACCGGGGTCGCCCACCTTTACGGCGGCGAGCCAGCGTTGCTTGCCGATGCCGCCCACCGCCTGACCACGCGCGGGCTGACGACGCGCCTCGCCATCGCCCCCAGCGCCGGGGCCGCCTGGGCATTGGCGCATTATGGGCCGGAGCATGCGATCCATCACCCCGGGGACAACCTCGACCAGCTCCCCGTTGCCGCGCTTCGGCTCGATCCCGCCACCGTGCTGGTGCTGCGCCGGCTCGGACTCAAGCGGATCGGCGAGCTTTCCGGCGTCGCGCGGCCGGCGCTGGCGCGGCGCTTCCGGAGCCACAAGGCCCCGGCCGCCAATCCCTTGGTTCGGCTCGATCAGCTGCGCGGGCTTGTCCCCGAACCGCTGTTGCCGGTGCTGCCCACCGAAGTGCCGCTGGTCCAGCGGCGGCTGATGGAGCCGATCCGCCACCGCGCGCTGCTCGACCGGGTGCTGGGCGATCTCTGCGCCGATCTGGCGCGCGTGCTGGAGGGCAAGGCGCTGGGCGCGCGGCGGCTCGAGCTGGCCTTGTGGAAGGTCGATGGCGAGACGGTCCTGCGCCGCCTCGAACTCGCCGCTGCCAGCCGGGATCCGGCCCACATCGCCTGGCTGTTCGCGGCCAGGCTTGACGATATCGACGCCGGCTTCGGGATCGAACTCGCCCGTTTGAGCGTACCCTGGTGCGAGCCGCTGGCGCTCGCCCAGCAGGATTTCGAAGCCGCCGCCGAGGCCCACGGTACCAGCCTGGCTGCCTGCATCGACCGGCTCAACGTCCGCTTGGGCGCCGAAGCGGTGCGCCGCCCGATACCCTGCGCCAGCCACTTGCCCGAGCGCGCCCAGCGCTGGCTTCCTCCGCTTGCACCGGATAAAATCTCACAAAATGAATTCGAATTCCACGTCAGACCATTGAAATTACTCGATCGAGCCGAACCGATCGCAGTACTTTACGCCAGCCCTGATGGCCTGCCGCGCCGCTTCCGCTGGCGCGGGTCAGTCCACGAGATCGCCCGCGCCGAGGGGCCCGAGCGGATCGCCCCGGAATGGTGGCGCGAACGCGGTGGAACGCGGCTGCGCGACTATTACCGGGTCGAGGACGGCGAAGGGCGCCGCTACTGGATCTACCGCGCCGGGCTGGCTGGCGACGGCCGCGGCCCAAGACCTGACGCTCCGCCCGAATGGTTCCTGCAGGGGCTGTGCGGGTGATTCTTGGTTCACGCGGAGGCGCGGAGGCGCGGGGAATTTTTGCATCACGCGATGACGCGAAGACGCGAAGGTGTTGTCTTGTATCGCAGACAAGGTCTTCATCATCGACCGTCCTGCTTGAGGCGGCGAATGAATTTGAAGCGGCTGCGCCTCTAGTGAAACCTCTTCGCGTCTTTGCGTCTTTGCGTGATCAACCTTCTTTCTGCTCCGCGCCTCCGCGCCTCCGCGTGAACCCAAATGCCTGAGGCGCCGCTCACCCCTGAGCGGCGCCATGCGACACGCGGCTTGCCGCCGCCGCCGCGCGCGGGGTTCGTCGAGCTGGGGGTGACGAGCTGCTTCTCGTTCCTGCGCGGGGCGTCGGATGCGGTTGACCTCGTCACCCAGGCCCGCGCGCTTGGCTATGACGCGCTGGGGATTGCCGATGCCAACAGCATGGCAGGGGTGGTGCGGCTCCACACCGAGGCCAGGACGCTGGGACTGCGCCCGGTAATCGGCTGCCGGATCGAGACTGTCGAGGGCCTTGAATTCCTCGCCTATCCGCAGAACCGCGCCGCTTATGGCCGCTTGTGCCAGCTGATCTCGGTCGGGCGGATGGCGAAGCTCGACGGCGCATGGCAAGACAAGGGCGCCTGCGACATTTCGCTCACCATGCTGGCGGAGCATGCCGAGGGGACGGCGCTGGTGCTAATCCCGCCGGGGAATCTGGCGGCGCGGTTCACGATTGCGGTGGTGAGCAATGTCGTCCCGTTTGTTTCACGCGAAGGCGCGGAGACGCGGAGGAAGGAAGAAGGAGACTCACACGAAGACACGAAGGCACCAAGAGCTCTTCCGATGCCACAGGCATCATTTCCTCCATTGACGCAGTCGTTTGCCGACAGCTCGAAAGAGGAAGGGGCTATGCCCAAAACACAACCTCTTCGTGCCGTCGTGTCTTCGTGTGAATCAAACTCTTCTTCCCTCCGCACCTCTGCGGCGATGCCTGTCCTTGGGCTCGCCAATGGCGAGATCCGGGGGCGTGAAACCAATCTGACTGCCCCGTTCCCCGAACTTCTCCCCCATCTAATCCAGCAATTCTCCACGCTCCACCACATCGCCGCGAGCTATCTCTACAGCGGCGACGATATCGCCCGGATCGCGGCGCTGGATGCGCTGGCGCGGGACAATGGTCTGGCGATCCTCGCCACCAACCTGCCGCTTTATCACGCTGCCCACCGCCGCCCACTGCACGATGTGATGACCGCGATCCGGCACAAGACCACGGTGGCGGCGGCGGGGCACTTGCTTCAGGCCAATGCCGAGCGGCACTTGAAGGGGCCGGAGGAGATGCAGCGGCTGTTCGCGCCATGGCCGCATGCGCTTGAAGCGGCGCGGGATATGGCCGATTCCTGCGCCTTCAGCCTTGAGGAACTGCGTTACCGTCGCGATCCAAGCTGGTGAGGAGGATCTCGCCCGCCCCGCGCTCCGCGGCCTCCGCCGCCCATGCCACGGCGTCGCGTCCGGTCGGCGTGCGGCCGCCGTTCACGAAGACTTCCCAACGCGCGGCCGCGGACTCTGTGCGCCGGCGCGCGTCCAGGGCGAGCACGACCGCCTGCGACCCGAACCGCCGCGCGAGGTCCTCGAGGAGCCGGGGGTCGGCCACCGCGGCAACGACGCCGATTTGCTCCCCGTCCATCCGTCACATCCGAAACGCTTGTTGAAGGCACTGCAATAAATGAACGGTTGAAGCGCCTCACCCCGGCCCTTCCGCAAAAGTTTGTTTTCTCCTGACGACCGCCACCCGTCCTGCGGA
>JANOGS010000181.1:0-1555 GCA_031414115.1 Novosphingobium sp.
TTGCAGTCGATTCGGCGAGCGGCGAAGTGCTGATGCTGGCCTTTATGGACGCCGAAGCGCTGGAGAAGACGCGAGAAACCGGCCTGGCGCACTTTCATTCGCGCTCGCGCGGGCGGCTGTGGATGAAGGGCGAAAGTTCGGGGAACGTGCTGCGGGTGCTCGAGATTCGTGTCGATTGCGATCAGGATGCGCTGGTTTTGTACGTTCAGCCCGAGGGCCCCGCGTGCCACACCGGTGCGACAAGCTGCTTCTATCGCAAGCTCGATGGTGAGGAACTGGTCCGGATCAATAATTGACGCTTACGTAAAGGTAAGCTAAATTTGGAGGATGGATTACCCGAGTTCCAGCCCAGCTACCCACGACGGCGCGCACATCGATCGCCCCGACGCGTTGCAGCGTGAGCAGTACACGATCTCGGACCTCTCGGCCGAATTCGGGGCGACCGCCCGGGCGCTGCGGTTCTATGAGGACGAAGGGTTGATCTCACCGACGCGGGCCGGTCTCAACCGGATTTATTCGAAGCGGGACCGCGCCCGGCTGGCCTGGATCATGCGGGCCAAGAACGTTGGCTTCAGCTTGACCGAGATCAAGGAGATGATCGATCTCTATGATCTTGGCGATGGCCGGGTGACCCAGCGCCAGGTGACGATCGCGCGCTGCCGCGGCAAGGTTGAGCGCCTTCAGCATCAGCGCGCCGATATTGACGCGGCGATCACCGAACTCAGCGATTTCATTGGCCTGATCGAAAACCTTGATCTGGCCGCCGCCAAAACCTGATCTCCCAAACACTGAGGATACCATGCCAGTTTACAAGGCGCCGACGCGCGACACCCGGTTTGTGATCAACGAAGTGCTGAAGCTTGACAGCTATGGCAACCTGCCGGGCTTTGCCTCTGCCACGCCCGACATCGTCGATGCGGTGGTGGAGGAATGCGGGCGTTTTGCCGGCGAAGTTCTGGCTCCGCTCAATGTCGTCGGCGACCGCGAAGGCTGCAAGCGCCATGCCGATGGCGCGGTCAGCACGCCCACCGGGTTCAAGGCCGCGTTCGACCAGTATCGCGCGGCCGGGTGGGGCACGATCTCCTCGCCGGAAGAACATGGCGGGCAGGGTCTGCCCCACGTGCTCGGCTTCGTGGTCGAGGAGTTCGTTTCGAGCGCCAACCAGGCTTTCGGAATGTACCCTGGCCTCACTACCGGCGCGGTCGGCGCGATCCGGCTCAAGGCTGCGCCCGAATTGCAGGCGCGCTACTTAACCAAGATGGTCAGCAACGAATGGCTGGGGACGATGAACCTGACCGAGCCGCATTGCGGGACCGACCTCGGCCTGATCCGCACCAAGGCGGAACCGCAGGCTGACGGGACCTATGCGATCACCGGCACCAAGATTTTCATCTCGGCAGGCGAGCACGACCTGACCGAGAACATCATTCACCTGGTCTTGGCCAAGACCCCCGGTGCGCCGGACAGCAGCAAAGGCATCTCGCTGTTCATCGTTCCCAAGGTGCTGGTGAATGACGATGGTTCGCTGGGCGAACGCAACGCGGTTTCCTGCGGC
>JANOGS010000182.1:0-3067 GCA_031414115.1 Novosphingobium sp.
GCCGATGTTCTGCCCGCGCACGCCCGGACGGCTGCGGTGGGTGAGCACGATCGCGCCGATCATCGCCACGAGCAGGATCAGCCCGGCAAGTTCGAACGGCATCAGGAAGCGCGTGTAGAGCAGTTCGCCAAGCGCGACGATGTTCGGCTGGTTGACGCTTGGCGGCGCCACCCCGGCGGTGACCGGCCCCGCTTTCCAAGCCGCCACCGCGATGATCATCTCGGCGAGCAGGACGAGCGCGAGCAGCAGCCCGAACGGCAAATTGCGCGTGAACCCGCTGCGCAAGGCGGCAAAATCCACGTCGAGCATCATGACGATGAACAGGAACAGCACCGCGACCGCGCCGACGTAGACGATGACGAGCAACATCGCGATGAATTCGGCGCCCAGGATCAGCATCAGACCGGCGGCGTTGAAGAACGCCACGATCAGCCACAGCACGCTGTGGACCGGATTGCGCGCGAAGATCACGAGCAGCGCCGAGGTCACCATCAGCGTGGCGAACAGGTAAAATGCGAGGGTTGTAATCACGTCAGGCTGAAACCCCGTTCGTCCCGAGCGAAGTCGAGGGACGTGGCGCGATGGATAAGCGTGTCTCGACTACGCTCGACACGAACGGATAATGGGCAAGTCTGGTCCAGTTTGGGCGCCACTACCGGTAAGCTGCGTCGGCGGCAAGGTTGGCGGCGATGGCGCCTTCCCAGCGGTCGCCGTTGGCGAGCAACTTGGCCTTGTCGTAGAGCAGTTCCTCGCGCGTTTCGGTGGCATATTCGAAGTTCGGCCCCTCGACGATCGCATCGACCGGGCAGGCTTCCTGGCAGAACCCGCAGTAGATGCATTTGGTCATGTCGATGTCATAGCGGGTGGTGCGGCGGCTGCCATCGTCGCGCGGTTCGGCCTCGATCGTGATCGCCTGCGCCGGACAGACCGCCTCGCACAGCTTGCAGGCAATGCAACGCTCCTCGCCGTTGGGATAACGCCGCAGCGCGTGCTCGCCGCGGAAGCGGGGCGACAGCGGGTTCTTCTCGAACGGATAGTTGATCGTCGCCTTGGGCTTGAAGAAGTACTGCAAGGTCAGCCAGTGCGCCTTGACGAACTCCCACAGGGTGAACGATTTGATGAGGTGGGAGAGGGTCATTTGCCTGCACCTGCTTTCGGGGTCATCAGGCAAACGCCCACGGCTGCTATGGGATAATCACTTCCCTGGCGGACCCGATTAGTACCTGTGCTCTGATCGCGAAGAACCGCGTAACCATACGGACCGCTCAATCCATCAATCCTGTTGGAAAAAGTTAGCTGGATCGAATAGGGCTTAAAACCCGCGACGGATGGATCGTCAATGTTATCAACATGGATTGTGTGCGATCCCAGTAACCCGCCGCCGGACGTGGGTGCGCGACCGTTCAAAAACTTCCATCCATTTTCCACTGCACCGAAGTCAAACTGTCCTTTGGTCCGAAGCTTGCCTTCAATATCGGTCACCGTCTCAATTGCGGAACCCACGAGCCGTATCGTGTGCCCTTGCACGGTGCGGAGATCACACGCAAAATCGTGATTCAGCGAGTTCCACACCGTTGCTTGTGGGACGACGGAGTTCAACACGGCGCTAGCCGAGGCAAACAGGGCCAACATCACACCCCATACCTCGTCAGCATCAGGTAACCGCTGACCAGAAACACCCAGAACAGCGAAACCGGCAAAAACACCTTCCAGCCCAGCCGCATTAGCTGGTCGTAGCGATAGCGCGGGACCGTCGCTTTCACCCACGAGAAGATGAAGAAGAAGAACAGGATCTTGCCGAATAGCCAAATCCACCCCGGGATCACGATCTCCGGGAAGAACCCAAGGAACGGGATGTCCATAAGCGGCAGATACCCGCCCCAGAACAGCACTGCGTTGAGCGCGCACATCAGCAGCACGTTGGCATATTCGCCGAGCCAGTAGAGCGCGAAGCTCATGCTCGAATATTCGGTCTGGTAGCCGGCCACCAGCTCGCTCTCGGCCTCGGTCAGGTCGAACGGCGCGCGCTGGGTTTCGGCCATGCCGCTGATCAGGAACATTACCCACATCGGGAACAGCAGCGGGTTGAAGACGAAGCCGTTGAGCAGCCCGAAGACATGGCCCTGCTGCGCCTGGACGATCCCGCTCAGGTTGAAGGTGCCGGCCCACAGCACCACGCAGATCAGGATGAAGCCGATCGAGACTTCATAGGAGATCATCTGCGCCGCGGCGCGCATCGCGCTGAAAAACGGGTATTTCGAATTCGACGACCAGCCCGCGATGACGATCCCGTAAACCCCCAGCGAGCTGATCGCGAGGACGTAGAGCAGCCCGACATTGATGTCCGCCAGGATTGCCCCGGCATTGAACGGGATCACCGCCCAGCCCATCAGTGCGACGGTAAAGGTGATGATCGGGGCAAGCAGGAACAGCGCCTTGTTCGACGCTGAAGGGACGATGGTTTCCTGCAGGAACACCTTGAGCCCGTCGGCGAAGCTTTGCAGCAGCCCCCACGGCCCGACCACATTGGGGCCCCGCCGCAACGCCATCGCCGCCCAGATCTTGCGATCCGCATAGATGATCATGGCGACGCTGAGCATCAGCGGCAGGGCGATCAGGAGGATGCCGAGGATGGTCGCGGTGAACCAGGCGGCTTCGTAGGACAGGCCAAGGGTCTGGAAGAACTGGGTCACGCCCGAACCTCCCCAAGTTCGTCACCCTGAACTTGTTTCAGGGTCCATCGGGCCGCAAGCCCGGTTCCCTCCGCCGAAACGCCGCGCGAGCCGCAAGCTTCCAAGCGCGCCATGGCACGCTTCGGCGCGTGTAGGCACAATGGACCCTGAAACAAGTTCAGGGTGACGGGGGTGGTTTGGGCTGGGATGTGGGAGCGCATCATTCCGCCGCCTCCGCGAAGTCCACCCCATGCAGCAGTTCCGCCGAGCAGCGCTGCATCGTCGGGCTGGCGCGGCAAATGGCGTTGGTCAGGTAGAAGTCCTTGATGGGGTAGCCTTCGAGCCGTCCTGACGCCGCCGCATCGAGTGCCGGCGGATTCCAATCGAACGCGACC
>JANOGS010000183.1:0-12630 GCA_031414115.1 Novosphingobium sp.
CCGCGCGCGGGCGGGCGTTTGAAAGCGATACCGATACCGAAGTTGTCGCGCACCTGCTGTCCGAGCAGGTCGAGGCCGGCAAGAGCCCCGAGGAAGCGGTCAAGGCGACCCTGCCGCAGCTGCGCGGCGCCTTTGCGCTGGCGATCGCGTTCAAGGATCATCCGGATATGCTGATCGGCGCGCGGCTCGGCTCGCCCTTGGTGCTCGGCTATGGGGAAGGGGAGACCTACCTCGGTTCGGACGCGCTGGCGCTGGCGCCGCTGACCCAGCAGATCTGCTATCTCGACGAGGGCGACTGGGTGGTGGTGCAGCGCGCCTCGGCGCAGATTTACGACAAGGACAACCATGCGGTGACGCGCGAGGTCACCACCTCGGGCGCTTCGGCGGCGGCGATCGAGAAGGGCAATTACCGCCACTTCATGCAGAAGGAGATCTTCGAACAGCCAACCGTGGTCGCCCAGACCCTGCGCAGCTATATCCGCCAGGTCGACCAGTCGGTGGCGCTGCCGCAGTTCGATTTCGACCTTTCCAGCATCCACCGCGTCACCATCGTCGCTTGCGGCACCTCCTACTATGCCGGGATGGTCGCAAAGTACTGGTTCGAGCAATTCGCACGGCTGCCCGCCGACATCGATTTCGCCAGCGAGTTCCGCTACCGCGAGCCGGTGCTTGAAAAAGGGGGACTGTCCCTATTTATTTCGCAGAGCGGCGAGACTGCCGATACCCTGGCGGCGCTGCGCCATTGCAAGGCCCAGGGCCAAACCATCGCGGTGGTGGTCAATGTCCCGACCAGTTCGATGGCGCGCGAAGCCGATCTGCTGCTCCCCACTCACGCCGGGCCGGAGATCGGGGTTGCCAGCACCAAGGCCTTTACCTGCCAGCTCGCCGTCCTCGCCGCGCTCGCCGCGCATATGGCGGTGAAACGCGGGCTGATGAGCCGGGCCGAGGAGGTCGAAGTGGTCACCCACCTGCTCGAAGCCCCCGCCAGCCTCAACGCCGCGCTCGGGCACGACGACGAAATCGCGGCGATGGCCCACCTCATCGCCCCGGCCCGCGACGTACTCTATCTGGGGCGCGGGCAGGACTATCCGCTGGCGCTGGAAGGTGCGCTAAAACTTAAAGAAATCAGCTATATTCACGCCGAAGGTTATGCATCGGGTGAGATGAAGCACGGGCCGATAGCCTTGATCGACGAGGCGGTGCCGGTGATCGTCCTGGCTCCATCCGGGCCGCTGTTCGAAAAGACCGTCAGCAACATGCAGGAAGTCCGCGCCCGCGGCGGCAAGGTGGTGTTGATTTCCGACGCCGAGGGGATCGCGGAAGCCGGCGAGGGCTGCCTGGCGACGATCGAGATGCCCAAGGTCCACCCCCTGATCGCTCCGCTGGTCTATGCGGTTCCGGTCCAGCTGCTCGCCTATCACGTCGCCTGCGCCAAGGGTACCGATGTGGATCAGCCGCGCAATCTGGCCAAGTCGGTGACGGTCGAATAAGGCCCAGCCTTTACGCGGCGCTAACTAATCGCCGCGTAAAGTGATGGCGTGACCAGGAACAACTACGCATCCGCCGCCTTGCCAAAGGACCTGCCGGTGATGGCCGTACTCGGCCTCAACGATCCGGGCGATGGCGATTGGGCGCGACTGCGCGGCCTGCAATATTCCAGCCTGGCCCGAATCACCCAGGCCCGGGTTCTGGCCCACGCGATCGCCGCGCTGGGCGTGGTCCGGCTCTATTTCGGCAGCTTGCACATCGTCATCCTGCTCGCCTGGGTCGCGGCGCTGGCCGCCAGCCTGTGGTACGGCGCCAAGATCGACAAGGGTCTGGGCGATGCCGACCGCCGCCGCATGACCCGCGAAGAAGTCAACCGCCAGTCGCTCAGCGCGATCGGCAATGCGCTGGTCTGGGTCGTCCCGATCGGCGGCTTTGCCTATTTTGGCGACAACACCCGCCAGCTTGAATTGTGGGCGATCACGGCGATGCTGATGACCGCTTCGGCAGTGCTGCTGCCGGCAGTGCCGCTGGCCAACCTGTTGTTTGCCGCGATTGTCGGCGGCGGGGCGCTGGTCAGCTTCCTGATCGGCGGCAATGTCGAAATGGCGCTGGTGGCGATGGTGTTCATGGTGGTGGTGGCGCTGGGCGCGGTCGAGAACGCCCGCTCGTTCCTGACCGCGCGAATCGCCGAGGCCGGGATGGCCGAAAAGAGCGAAGTGGTCTCGCTGCTGCTCAAGGAATTCGAAGAAGGCGAGGCCGACTGGCTGTGGCAGATCGATACCTCGCGCCGGGTTCGCTCGGTGTCGCCGCGCTTTGCCTTTGCGCTCGGACTGCCGCCCGAAGAGATCGACAGCAAGCCGTTCATCCAGATGATCGCGGGGGCGGCCTGGGATACCGGGCAATTCCCGTCGAGCCTGCATGACCTGGCCGAGCGGCTGAAGCGCCGCGAGAGCTTTTCCAACCTGTTGGTGCGGGTGACGATCAACAACAACCAGCGCTGGTGGGAGCTTTCAGGCACCCCCAAGCTGGACGAGCACGGCAATTTCGACGGTTTCCGCGGGGTCGGCTCGGATGTTACCGAGCAGCGCGAGAGTTCCGAAAAGATCGCGCACATGGCGCGCTATGATACCCTGACCGGGCTGCCCAACCGGATGATGGTGACCGAGGCGCTGGGCGAAGCGATGCGTTATGCCGATCAGTGGCGCACCCGTTGCGCCTTCCTGATGATTGATCTCGACCGGTTCAAGGCAGTCAACGATACGCTCGGCCATCTGGTCGGCGACCAGCTGCTGGCGCGGGTGTCCGAACGGCTGAAATCAATCATCACTTCAAACGAGCTATGCGGGCGGCTGGGCGGAGACGAATTCGCCATCGTCATCCGCGATGCTTCCGACCACAACCGGGTCGCCCGGGTGGCCGAGGCGGTGATCGAAATCCTCTCGCGGCCTTACGAGGTTGACCACCACACGCTGTACATCGGCGCTTCGGTCGGCTCGGCGATCGGCCCGCGCGACGGGACCACGGTCGAGACGCTGATGCGCAACGCCGACCTTGCGCTCTATCGCTCGAAGGAAGAGGGCGGCGGCGTTCATTTTGGCTATGAACCTGCGCTACACGCCCATGCCGAAGAGCGCCGCAAGCTCGAATTCTCGCTGCGCCGCGCGCTCGAAAGCAACGAATTCATGCTCCACTACCAGCCGGTGGTCGATGCCCAGGACGAGCGGATCGTCAGCTTCGAAGCGCTTCTGCGCTGGAACAGCGAAGAGCACGGGATGGTCAGCCCGGCCAAATTCATTCCGCTGGCCGAAGATACCCGCCTGATCGTCCCGATCGGCGAATGGGTGCTGCGCGAAGCTTGCCGCGAGGCGGCGCGCTGGCCCAGCAATGTCAAGGTGGCGGTCAACGTATCGGGCGAACAGCTGCTCGATCCGGGGTTTATCCCTTCGGTCGTCGGCGCGCTCAGCTCCAGCGGATTGCATGCGCAGCGGCTGGAAGTAGAAGTCACCGAATCGATCTTCGTGCGCGACGCTGCCACTGCGCGGGCCGCGCTAGAGCAGATCATGTCGCTGGGCTGCGGGGTTGCGCTCGACGATTTCGGAACCGGCTATTCTTCGCTCGCTTATATCCGCAACCTGCGCTTTTCGACGATCAAGGTCGATCGCAGCTTCGTTCAGGGTGCGGCAGTGGGCAGTCCGGAAAGCCTGGCGATCATCAGGGCCGTGGTGGCGATGGCCGAAAGCCTGGAAATGTCGACCACTGCCGAAGGCGTTGAGACTGAAGCCGAACTCGCGGTGATCCGCCAGCTCGGCTGCCGCAAGATCCAGGGCTATTACTTCGGCCGGCCGATGCCCGCGATCGAAGCGCGCGCGCTGTTCACCACGCCGACCCTGCAGCGCGCGTAGAGTTTGTTCCCCTTACGGGGGAGCGGGCCGGTGTTGTCTGTTTCAGTCTTACTGAAACAGACTCCAGTTACGCGCTTACCAACGCTGCTACAGCGCTTTCAAACAACGCCCGGCCATCGGTGCCGCCTTGCTCGCGCTCGATCATCCGTTCCGGGTGGGGCATCATCCCCAGCACGTTTCCGGCATCGTTCAGCACTCCGGCGATCGCCCGGGCCGAACCGTTGACCTCCTCGGCATAGCGGAAGGCGATGCGGCCTTCGCCTTCAAGCCGGTCCAGCGTTGCAGCATCGGCGAAGTAGTTGCCGTCGTGGTGGGCAACCGGGATCTTGATCTGCTGGCCAGCAGTGTAGCACGAGGTGAACAGGCTCTGGCAGTTCTCCACGGTCAGCATCACTTCGCGGCAGACGAAGTTCATGCCCGCATTGCGCAGCAGCGCGCCGGGCAGCAGGCCGGATTCGGTCAGCACCTGGAAGCCGTTGCACACCCCCAGCACGGGCACGCCCCTGCCCGCGGCTTCGACCACCGCGCGCATGATCGGGCTGTGCGCCGCCATCGCGCCCGAGCGCAGATAATCGCCGTAAGAGAAGCCGCCGGGCAGGGCGATGAAGTCTAGGCCATCGGGCAGCGCAGCATCGCCGTGCCAGACCCGCAAGGGCGCGGCGCCGGAAATCTTCTCCAGCCCATCGGCCATGTCCCGGTCGCAGTTGGATCCCGGGAAGGTGATGACCGCCGCGCGGAAGCTCACGCCGCGATTCTTTCGATCAGGTAGTTTTCGATCACCATGTTGGCGAGCAGCTGCCTGGCCATGGTTTCGAGCTGATCGTCCGACACCGTCTCATCGACTTCCAGCTCGAGCATCTTGCCGGCGCGGACGTCCTTGACCCCATGGATCCCCAGCCCCTCGATCGCATGATGGATCGCCCGGCCCTGCGGGTCGAGCACCCCGTTCTTGAGGCTGACGAAAACGCAGACCTTCATCGGGTTCACCTTTGGCTGGAGCAGGGGCGGGACTCGGGGGCAGCCTATGCCGTCAGATCGGCGCCGGGGCAAGGCGGCGCACGCGGGCAATGCACAAGCACGCCGGGGCTTGATTCATGACTGACCAGTCAGTTATAAACCCGACATGGCCCGCACCAAGCCCCCGAGTCGCCGCGCTGATGTGCTTGCCGCCGCGCGCGATGCATTCAATGCACGCGGGTTCGCAGGCGCGCGGATGGACGACATTGCCAGGGCAGTGGGGATATCGAAGGCCGCGCTCTATCTCGATTTCCCCTCGAAGCAGGCACTGTTCGAAGCGCTGACCACCGAGCTGATCGAAACCATGCTGCCCGAGGCGGTGCCCGAGCAGTTCGGCGCCATCCCCGGCGAGGTCCTGTTGCGCGGTTTCATCACCGTGATTGCGCATCGTTTGTTGCAGGAGGACATGGCTTTCGTCCCCTGCGTCATCATCGGCGAGGGGCGGAATTTCCCCGAGATCGCCCGCTATTATCACGACCACGTCATTGCGCGGGGGCTGGGCGCGATCGAACGGATCATCGCCCACGGCGTCGCGCGGGGCGAATTTGCCTGCGCCGATGTTCCGCAAGCCGCGCGCAGCGTGGTCGGCGGGGTGCTGCTCGGCGCGATCTGGAAGATGGTGTTCGAGCCGGTCGGGGCTGCGCCGCTCGATCCCGCCGCGCTTGCTTCGGCCCATGCCGAGACGATCCTGAACGGCCTCAAGCTCAGAAAAGACGCGGCATGAGCGGTCCCCCCAAACCCTTGATCGCAGTCGCGGTGCTGGCGGTGCTTGGCGGCGGCTACTGGTACATGACCCGGCCTGATCCGAATGCCAACTGGCTCGGCTATGTCGAGGCGGAGACGCTGTATGTCGCCGCACCGGTCTCCGGGCGGCTGGCCGAGCGCCCGGTCGAGCGCGGGGACAGCGTGGCGGCAGGGGCAGTGCTGTTCGCGCTCGACCCCGAGACCACCGATGCCGATACCGCACGGGCCGAGGCCCAGGTTGCCGCCGCCCAGGCCGAGGCCGCCAACCTGACCACCGCCCGCCAACGCCAGGCCGAGCTTGACGTCAGCCGCGCCGCAGAGGCTGGCGCGGCGGCGCAGCTGACCAAGGCGAGCCACGACTTCAACCGGGTCGCGGCGCTCGCCCAGCGCGGGTTCGCCAGCCGCGCCCAGCTTGATGCTGCCCGCGCCGCGCGCGATGCGGCGGCGGCCAGCCTGACCCAGACCCGCGCCCAGATCGCCTCGGGCCAGCTCTCGACCGGGCGCAGCGAGCAGGTCGCCGCCGCCCGGGCGCAGATCGCCGGCGCCGAGGCGGCCTTGCGCGGCCAGCGCCAGCGGCGGCGCGAGATTGCCCCGGTTGCCCCGGCCAAAGGGGTGATCGAGCAGACCTTCTACAACCCCGGCGAATGGGTCCCGGCCAATTCGCCGGTGGTCGCGGTGCTGCCCGATGATCGCCGCAAGCTGCGCTTCTACGTGCCGCAAGCGCGGGTCGCCGGACTGCGGCCAGGGGCGAGCATCAGCTACACCTGCGATGGCTGCGAGGGCACCCGCCAGGCCCGAATCAGCTTCATTTCCCCGCGCGCCGAATTCACCCCGCCAGTGATCTATTCCGAAAGTGCGCGATCGAAGCTGGTGTTCCAGGTCGAGGCGCTGCTGCCACCCAGCGCCAAGCCGCTGCCGCCGGGGCTGCCGGTCGAGGTGATCCCGCAGTGAGTGCCAGCCCGGTTATCTCGGTCCACGGGCTGACCAAGCGCTTCGGGCCGCGCACGGTGGTCGATCACATCGATCTTGATGTTGCCCAAGGGCGGATCTGCGGCTTCCTTGGCCCCAACGGTTCGGGCAAGACCACCACGCTGAGGATGATCTGCGGCTTGCTGATCCCCGATGATGGCGGGGGCGAAGTGCTCGGGCTCGATCTCAAGACCCAGCGCCGCGCGATCAAGCAGCAGATCGGCTATATGACCCAGAAGTTCGGGCTGTTCTCCGATCTTTCGATCGCCGAGAACCTCGAATTCATCGCCCGGGTCCACGGTCTTGACCAGCGCCGGCGCCGGGTTGGCGAGGCGCTCGAACGGCTCGGTCTTGCCAGCCGCGCCGCCCAGCTTGCCGGCAAGCTTTCAGGCGGGTGGAAGCAGCGCCTGGCGCTGGCCGCGGCGGTGCTGCATGAGCCCAGGATCCTGCTGCTCGACGAGCCCACTGCCGGGGTCGATCCCAAAGCCCGGCGCGAATTCTGGGACCAGATCCACCGTCTCGCCCGCGAGGGTATGACCGTACTGGTCTCGACCCACTACATGGATGAGGCCGAGCGCTGCCACGAGATCGCCTATATCGCCTATGGGGTAATGCTGGCGCGCGGAACGATCGGCGAAGTGATCGCCGGATCGGGCCTCAAGGCGCTGCAGGGTGAGGGGCCTGGCGCAGACCGGCTTGCGGCCGAGATCGAAGCCCGCCCCGGGGTTGCCATGGCCGCGCCGTTCGGCACCTCGCTCCATGTCTGCGGGCCGGAGCTGGCGGCGCTGCGCCAGGCGGTCGAACCCTGGGCGGGTACTATCCGCTTCGCCGAGACCGAGCCGACGCTGGAGGACGTGTTCATCCACCTGATGAAAAGCGCGCCCGACAATTCGCTGGCGGGGGGCTGATCATGTGGGAACGCATCGCCGCGATGGTGTTCAAGGAAGTGCGCCAGATGGCGCGCGATCCCGGCACCGTGGCGATGATGCTGATGTTCCCGATCATCCAGATGGTGATCTTCGGCTATGCGATCAACAACGACCCCAGGCACTTGCCGCTGGCGGTCGAGGTCAACGATCATTCCGCTTTCTCGCGCAGCATCGTCAGCGGGCTGCGCCAGACCTCCTATTTCGACGTGATCGAGCTGAGCGGCAACTACGGCGAAGGTGACCGCCTGATCGCCGAGGGCAAAGCGCAGTTCGTGCTGACCGTGCCGGCCGATTTCGCCCGCGAACTGGTCCGCGGCGAACGGCCCGAGCTGCTGCTGACCGTCGATGCCACCGATCCGGCCTCGACCGGGCCGGCCGTCGCGGCGGTGGGCGAGGCGGTCAACCAGGCGTTGGCGCGCGAGCTGGCCGGAACGCTGGCGGTCCGCCAAGCCGGTCCGCCGCCGGTCAATCTGGTGCTCCACCGCAGTTACAACCCGGAAGGGATCACCAGCCACAACACCGTGCCGGGACTGCTCGCGATCATCCTGTCGATGACCATGGTCATGCTCACCGCGATGTCGGTGACGCGCGAGGAGGAGCAGGGAACGATGGAAAACCTGCTGGCCACGCCGCTGCGTCCGATCGAGGTGATGATCGGCAAGATCGTGCCCTATTTCTCGCTCGGCCTGGTCCAGATCCTGGTGGTGCTGGTTGCGGCGGCGGCGGTGTTCAAGGTGCCGTTCGTCGGCTCGATGGTGCTGCTGCTGGCGGTCACGCTGCTGTTTGCGCTGGTCTGCCTGGCGCTGGGCTTCACCATGTCGACGCTGGTCGCCAGCCAGGTCCAGGCGATGCAGGCAAGCATGTTCTACCTGATGCCCTCGATCCTGCTGTCCGGCTTCGCCTTTCCGTTCCGCGGCATGCCGGTGTGGATCCAGTGGCTCGCCGAACTGCTGCCGCCGACCCACTACATCCGCCTGGTCCGCGGGATCATGCTCAAGGGCTGGGACTGGCGGCTGGCGCTGCCTGAGACCGGAGTGCTGGCGCTGATGCTGGTAGTGCTGACGACGATTGCGGTGCGGCGGTACCGGGATACGGTGGCCTAACCCGCAGGCGGGGTCGGCGAGGGATCGGGCACCGGAGCGGGCGGCGGGGCGGCGTCGTCCATGCCATCAGGCAGAACCTCGACCGCCACCGCGCCGTCTGCGGTCAGGTACTGCCGGGCTACCGCCTGGAGCCGCGCCGGAGTGATGGTCAGCAGCCGTTCGCGGGCCTTGATCTGGCGTTCGATCCGGTCGGGTTCGGTCTGGGCGCGATCGACATAGACCAGCCAGCCGCCGTTGGTCTTGAGCGCATTGTCGAAGCTTTCGAGCAGCGGCGCGCGGGCACGTTGCAGCAGGTCCTGGCTGATCGGCTTGTCGCGCAGGGCGGCAAGGGTTGCAGCGATCGCCGCGTTGGCCGCCGCAAGCTGCGTCACATCGACCGAGGCCGAGACGCTGAAAGTGCCATAGCCGGGGAAGACCCGCGACAGGCTGCTGGCGGCGCCGGGCGAATAGGCCTGGCCCAGCTTTTCGCGCAGGGTATCGGTGATCGCGATCCGGGCGATCCGCTCGAGCAGCGACAGCTCGAGCGTCTGCACCGGATCCTCGCCGTCGCGGGTCGGCCAGGTCAGGGTGACCAGCGCCTGGTCCCTGGCGCCGCTGTGGTGAAGCAGGTGGCGCTTGCGGCTGGCGGTGAAGCGGCGATTGCGGCGATCGCTGTAGGGCTGGAATCCGGGCTCGCGCGCCGGCAAGGCGCCAAAGGTCCGCCCGACCAGCGCGATCGCGGCGTCCTCGTCGAGATCGCCGACCAGCCCGAGCTCGATCGCGCCCTTGTCCAGCCGGTCGGAAATGTCGGCCTTGAGCTGGGCGAAGGTCAGCTGGCGATAGTCCTCGACCTCGCCCAGGCTGAAGCGCGGATCGCCATCGGACAGGATCGCGCCCAGATCGGCGTTGAGCGCTGCCCCAGGGGTGGCGCGCAGCGAGGCGAACATGTTGTTGATGGTCTGGCGAAACAGCACTTCGCCCTCCTTGCGCCAGCCCGGATCGGTGAGTTGCGCGGCGAGCAGCTGCAATTCCAGTTCGAGGTCGCGCGGGGTGGTTCCCGTGCTCGCGACAAAAGTCTCGTCGGTGGCGGAAAAATTCGCCGCGACACTGCGCCCGGCCAGCAGCGAGTCGAGCTCGTCGCGGCTGTGCTTGCCCAGCCCGCCGAGTGAGAGCACCGCGACCATCCGGGTCGCCAGCGGGTTGTCGCGGGTCGCCAGCATGTTGCCGCCGTCGACCGAAAGCTGGACCAGCACCCGGTCCTTCTCCAGCTCGGTGCGCTTGAGGTTGAGCCGCACCCCGTTGGCGAAGCGGATCTGGCGGATCCCCATCAAGGGCTCGCGGGAATCGCTGACCACCACGCCCGCCGGGCCGAACGCGGTATAGCCGAAGGCCGCCGAGGTGCTCGCCTTTGGCTTGGCCACCGGCAGCCGCATCGCCTCGTCCCAGGCCGATCTGAGACCCTTGTTCCCGCCCCCAGGCGGCGTCCGGCCCGAAAACCGCAGCAGCGGCGCATCCAGCGGCACCAGCTCGCGGCGCAGCGCCGCCAGCACCTTGTCGGGCGTGATTTCGGGAACGAAGGCCTCCAGCCGATCGAGCGAGTTCTTCGGCGCGTCGGGCACCCGCTCGTCATTGACCAGCGCCAGCACCGCGCCCAGTAGCTGGGCATGGCTGCGGGTTTCCGCGCTGTCGGCGGCAGTGACGTGGGCATTGCGGATATTGGCGAGTTGCTCGGCAATCTCCTCAGACGTGAAACCGTAAAGCAGCACCCGGCGGTACTCCTCCACCGCCGCGATCAACCCGCGCCGCCACTTGCCATCCACTGTGTCGACCGCCAGCTCGGTGGCGCGGGCTTCCTTGAAGATGTCACTGGTTGAAAGCGAGGCGTTGCGGAACGGGGCGTTGGCTTCACGCGTGCGGCGCAGCAGGCGGCGGTTGACCATGCCATAGCCGATCAGCCGCAGCAGGTTTTCGCGGCGCTGGGTCAGGCTGTCGGGCTCGTCGAGCCAGGCGGCCTTGCGCACCGCGATCACCCGTTCGGACAGCGCCGGATCAATGTGCAGGTCTTCCAGCCCTTTGGCCTCGGGCGAAAGCGGCCCGGCGATGGGCGGACCCTCGGCCGGGGCGGGTTGCCAGTTGCCGAAGCGCACGGCGATCGCTGCCTCAACCGCCGCGGCATCGAAATCACCGATCACGAACAGCGTCGCCTGCGCGGGAACATATTCGCGCCGCCAGAACGTTTTCAGGCTCTCGGCAGTGGCTGCATTCAGCGAATCCAGCGTCCCGATCGGCAACCGTGCGGCAAACCGCGAGCCGGGGGCGAGGAATTCGATCTGATCGGAAAAATTGCGCAGCGCGAAGGAATTGCGATCGCGCAGTTCGGACAGCACCACCCCGCGCTCGCGCTCAACCGCGGCGGGCTTGAAACTCAGCTCGCTGGCGGTCTCGCGCATCAGAAACAGCGCGGTTTCGAGCAGGGCCGGGTCACTGCGCGGCAGGTCGAGCTTGTAGGTGGTCAAATCATAGCTGGTCGAGGCATTGGTATCAGCGCCGAACGCCAGCCCGTCGCGCTCGAGCAGCTTGATCATCTCGCCCTCGGGAACATTGCTCGAGCCGTTGAAAGCCATATGCTCGACATAGTGGGCATAGCCGCGCTCGTGCTCTTCCTCGTCAAGCGAACCGGCATCGATCTGCAGCCGGACCAGCGCGGTTGCCCGGGGCTGGGCGTTGGCACGGATCACATAGCGCATGCCGTTGCCGAGTTTGCCGAACCGGTAGCCCGGCTCCAGCGGCACGTCGCTGGTCTCAAACGCCCAGTCAGCCTTGGGTCGCGGCGGCGCGGCGCTGGCAACCCGCTCCAGCTGCGGCGCGCAGGCGGCCAGGGCGAGTGTGGAAATCGTGAGGGCGAGCAGGGCTTTACGGGGAGGCATTGGCGCTAGGTGGCGCAATGTCGCGCGCAGGGCAAGCCGCTCAGCCGCTGAACCCGCCCGAATCGAGGAACTCCTGCTCATCGGCGCTGCTCTGGCGGCCGAGTGCGGCGTTGCGGTGGGGGAAGCGGGCGAAGCGGGCGATGATATCGCGGTGCATCCGGGCCCAATTTGTCCAATCGCTGCCGCTTTCGGTGTCGAGCGCCTCGCACAGCGCCACGCACAGGTCCTGATCGGCCAGCGCTTCGGAATGCTCGAACGGCAGATAGAAGAACACCCTCAGCGCGGCCTGGGCGGCCTGATCCTGTCCGGCGGCGATCGCAGCGCGGGCCAGGCTCAGCGCCAGGGGATCGGTGGCGAAGGCATGGCCCGAGCCGCGGAAGAGGTTGCGCGGAAACTGGTCGAGCAGCAGCATCAGCGCCAGGCTGCCCTGCCAGCTGCCGGCCCAGTCGGCCAGCTCGCCGCGGGCTGCCTGGTGGTGCAGGGCTTCGAAGCGGACGCGGATCGCGGCGTCGAAAACGTCATCCTTGGCGAACCAGCTTGGCGGTCCGGCGGCTTGCCAGAAGACGATGATGTCGGTGGGGGAGGGCATGGGGGCAGGGTGGCGCAAAGTCGGATTCGGGGCAAGCATTCCTCCCCCAAGGGGGAAGAACCTTATTTCCCGCGCAGCTTCCTATGCGCCGACAGGTCAAATACCTCGCTCGGGCCGTTGTTGTCGGTTTCGAGCAGACCGAGCCGCCGGGCGACTTCCTGGTAGGCCTCTTCCTCCCCGCCGAGATCGCGGCGGAAGCGGTCCTTGTCGAGCTTTTCGCCGGTGGTCATGTCCCACAGCCGGCAGCCATCGGGGCTGATTTCATCCGCGAGGATGATCCGGGCATAGTCGCCGTCCCAGATCCGCCCGAACTCCAGCTTGAAATCGATCAGGCGGATGTTGATCGCGGCGAACATCCCGCACAGGAAATCGTTGACCCGGATCGCCATGCTCGAGATGTCCTGCATCTCCTCGTTCGAAGCCCAGCCAAAGCAGGCGATGTGTTCTTCGGCGACCAAGGGATCGCCCAGCGCATCGTCCTTG
>JANOGS010000184.1:0-2290 GCA_031414115.1 Novosphingobium sp.
ACACTTTTCTACAGATTCTTTCGGTCCACGCTTTCGAGAAAACTGAGCTTTCATGCGCCTTGGCGGGCAGCGAGCCCGCAGACAAATTCGACGCCAGCGCTAACCAGTTGATCTTTCAGGACTTTTAACCGGACAGTAGTGGGATTAGGTGTGTCTCCCGCGGTTACACCGAGGTGTCGGCTGCGAACCGGAGCGCCAGGAAGCTGCCCCTCGTGGCCGGCGGCTCCTGGCCGAGGCCGGCCCATTCACACCGCGACGCGATGGCCCGCTCGGCGGCACCTTGCAGACGCTCATCCCGCTGAGTTCGATCAAGTCCTGGGCAACAAGCAGACAAGCTCCTGCAACAGCGCATCGGGCACTCCAACCCCGTATTGCTCGCTGCGTTGACGGGCATCGTGACGGCGGTCGGACGGCAGGCGCACGCCGGGTTGTTCGCGGGCCCGTGCGAAGAACGCCTCGGCCTGTTCATGCCAGTCATGAACCAAGCCGGACGTGAACACATCGGGGCTGATCGCGATCAACAGTTCACCGCCCAATGGCGGGCCGCCGTCACCGTTGTTGAGCGCGGCGGCCTCCCTGCTGGTCGGCTCGCCGATCAAGGGCCCGGCCATCAGTTCGACCATCATCGACAGGGCGGAACCCTTGTAGCCCCCGAAGGGCAGCAGCGCGCCCGCCAACGCCTGCGCGGGGTCCAGCGTGGGCTCGCCGGCCGCATCGATGGCCCAACCGGTCGGCAGCGCCTTGCCGGCGCGGCCCATGAGCTCGATCTCACCCCAGGCCACGGCGCTGGTGGCGAAGTCGAACACGAAGGGCCGCTGCCCTGCCCTGGGCCAGCCGAACGCGATCGGGTTGGTGCCCATCAGGCGGCGGTTGCCGCCGTGCGGCGCAACGATGCACTGGCCCACCGTGAAGGCCCAGCACGCGAGCCCCTCATCGACGATGGGGTCGAGGTCGTGCCAGAGCGCTGAGTAGTGATAGCAGTTCGTCAGCGCGAGTGCGGCGATGCCGTTGTGCTTCGCCGCTTCGATGAGCGCGGCCACGCCGACGGCGTGGGCCGCGGGTGCGAAGCCGTTGTCGCCGTCCACGCGCAGGAAGCTGCCGGCCACGCGCTCGAGCCGCGGTTGGGCCGCGGCGCTGACCCGGCCGCTGCGGATGCTGCCCAAATAGCCGATCAGCCGGTACAGGCCGTGGGAGCGGCAGTCCGACGCTTCCGCGGCGGCCATGGCCTGCGCAATGGGGACGGCCTGGTGCTCCGCCAGGCCGTTGGCAAGCAGGATGCGCATCGCGAAGGCCTCGACCTCGGCGAGGCTCATCACCGTGCTGGGCGCGTCCGCCATAGTGCAGCCCCTACTGGATCACGCCGGCCGGTTTGCCCAGCACTTCCAGGTGCGGCGATATGCCGAGCCCCGGCGCATCCGAGGCAGTCATGAAACCGTCGACGCGCTGTGGCGCGCCGGCGGCAATCGTCACCGTGCCGTAGCTGTTGAAGTCGGTGGCGGAGAAGCAGAACTCCTCGGGCGTCGAGCGTGCCAGGTGGGCAATCGTCGCGGTGACGATGTCGCCGCCCCAGGTGTCTTCGATCGTCATCGGCGTGCCGCTGGCCACGCAGATGTCGCGCATGAGCCGGGCCTTGGTCAGGCCACCCACCTTGCTGATCTTCAGGTTGATGATGTCCATCGCATCGTCGGCCAGGGCCTTCATCAAGCTGCCGATGTCGCCGATCACCTCGTCGAGCACGAAGGGGCGCACGGTTCGTCGGCGTACCGACAGGCATTCTTCATAGGTCGCGCAGGGTTGCTCGATATAGACATCGACGTTGGCAACGGCGGCCGCGATGCGCGCGGCTTCGGCGCGGGTCCAGCCGGTGTTGGCGTCGGCGACGAGGATGTCACCCGCATCGAGGATGGCCCGCGTCTCGTGAATTCGCACGATGTCGGTATCGGCGTTGCCGCCCACCTTGAGCTGGAACTTGGTGTAGCCCTCTCGTTTGTAGCCCGCGATCTTGGCCGCCATGGCCTGCGGCGACTCTTGCGAGATGGCGCGGTACAACGCGATCTTTTCCTGCGCGGCGCCACCCAGCAGCTTGTAGACGGGCATCCCGGTCACCTTGCCCAGAATGTCCCAGCAGGCAATGTCGATCGGCGCCTTGACGTAAGGGTGGCCGCGCAGCACCGCGTCCATGTGGCGGTTGATGTTGCCGAGGTCGCAGGGATCGAGGCCGATCATCTTGGGACCCAGCTCGGCCAGTCCCGCGCGCACGCCGAGTGCATAAGCCGGCAAGTAGGCCGAG
>JANOGS010000185.1:0-16930 GCA_031414115.1 Novosphingobium sp.
CGGTAACCGCAACGGCAATGCGCAGCCGGATGGACCTGCTGCTCGAAATGGGCTGGCGCGCGACCGTGCCGGTGATCGCCGCGACGCTGGCGAGTTTCAGCGCGGCGCTGGGGTTTGCGCTGGTGCTGTTTTAGCCGTCGCCGCGCTCGGCCGGGTCTTCGTGGAGCCAGGCGGCGTGGCGCGGGGCGCGCTTGGTCTGGGCCCATTCGTCGAGCATCACCGGGGCGAGCGCGCGCAGTTCGGCGTTCTGCTCCGGCGTGCCGATATTGCAGGCCAGTTCCAGCCGGTGGCCGTTGGGATCGAAGAAATAGATCGAGCGGAAAATCCCGTGGTAGGTCGGGCCGAGCACCTCGATCCCCTGGGCCTCGATATGCGCCTTGGCAGTAAGCAAGGCTTCAAGGTCAGCAACCTCGAAGGCGAGGTGCTGGACCCAGGCCGGAGTATGGGGGTCCTTGCCCATCTCGGGCTGCTGCGGCAGCTCGAAAAAGGCCAGGACATTGCCCCCGCCGCAATCGAGGAACACGTGCATGTAGGGATCGAAGTCCCCGGTCGAGGGGACATGGTCCTCGGCGAAAGCGGTGGTGTAGGTCATGCCGAGCACGCGGGCGTACCATTCGACGGTCTGCTTCGCGTCCTTGCAGCGATAGGCGACGTGGTGGATGCGCTGGAGGCTGGGGGCCTGGGTCATTGCGCGGTCTCCTTCACGTCCAGCACCCCGCGCTCGATCTGATCGCGTTCAATGCTTTCGAACAGCGCCTTGAAATTGCCCTCGCCAAAGCCTTCGTCACCCTTGCGCTGGATGAATTCGAAGAACACCGGGCCGATCTGCGGCTGGGCGAAGATCTGCAGCAAGAGGCGGGGCGATCCGCCTTCGGTGGTGCCATCGAGCAGGATGCCGCGCTGCTTGAGCGCTTCTGAAGGCTGGCCGTGCCCCGGCAGCCGTCCCTCAAGCATAGCGTAATAGGTATCGGGCGGCGCGGTCATGAACGGCACGCCCAGCTTCTGCAGGCGGTCCCAGCAGGCCAGCAGATCGTCGCAGATCAGCGCGATGTGCTGGATCCCCTCGCCGTTGTAGGCGCGCAGGAACTCCTCGATCTGGCCGCCGCCGGCCTTGCCCTCTTCGTTGAGGGGGATGCGGATCTTGCCATCGGGGGCGGTCATCGCCCGGCTGGTCAACCCGGTATATTCGCCCTTGATGTCGAAATAGCGGATCTCGCGGAAGTTGAAGATCCGCTCGTACCAGGCCCCCCAATGGGCCATACGGCCGCCGTAGACGTTGTGGGTGAGGTGGTCGATCTTTTGGAAGCCGGCGCCCACCGGGTGGCGATCGGCGCCGGGCAGATAGACAAAGTCGATGTCGTAGATCGACAGCGCCTCGGGATTGTCGAGCGTCGCAAAACGGTCGACCAGATAGATGAACGCGCCGCCGATCCCCTTGATCGCGGGGATCCGCAGCTCCATCACCCCGGTCCGGCTCTCGACCGGCTCGGCCCCGCGCTCGATCGCTTCCTTGTAGGCCGCCGCCGCGTCGCGGACCCGGAACGCCATGCCGCAGGCCGAAGCGCCGTGCTCGGCGGCGAAATAGGCTGCGGGGCTGCGCGGTTCGTAATTGGCGATCAGGTTGATCTCGCCCTGTCGCCAGAGATCGACGTCCTTGGAACGGTGATGGGCGATGCGGGTGAAGCCCATCGCCGCGAACACCGGCTCGAGCAGGCCCTTGTCGGGCGCGCAGAATTCGACGAATTCGAAGCCGTCGAGGCCCAGCGGGTTGTCGAACAGGTCGGGCATGGTCGGCTCCCAAGGAACTATTGGTTGCATTTGTAACTATATTCGCGCGCCGCAGCTGTCAAGATGCCTGGCCCGGTTCAGTCCATTGGCATCTGCTGGCTGGCGCAGTGGAACGAGCCGCCGCCGGCAAGCACGGCATCGGCAAGAATCCCGACCGTTGGCCGATCCGGGAACAGCGCGGCGACCGCTGCGACCCCCTCGGCATCGTGCAGGCTGCCATAAGTCGGAACCACCACCAGTTGCGAGGTCACCGCGAAGTTCATGTAGCTCGCCGGTTCGATCCGGCCCTCTGCGCTGGTCACCCGGCCGGGCGAGGGCACCTCACGCACGGCCAGACCGAAAGCCTCGGCGCGGCGTTTCGCATCGGCATAGATCGCGGCGTTGGGATCGTCCTGGCCGGTGGCGCGGGGCAGCGCCAGCACCCCCGGCGCGACGAACCGGGCAAGGTTGTCGACATGGCCATCGGTGTGGTCATTGATCAGCCCCTCACCCAGCCACAGCACCCGGTCGAAACCGAGGTCGCATGCCAGCCGCGCCTCGATGTCCGAACGCGACAAGTGCGGGTTGCGGTTGGGGTTGAGCAGGCATTGCTCGGTAGTGACCACCAGCCCGGTGCCGTCGCCATCCAATGCCCCGCCCTCCAGCACCCAGTCGGCGGTCTCCACCGCCAGCCCGGCATCACGTGCCAGTTCGGCGCCGATCTCCTGATCGCCAGCCATCAGGTACTTGCCGCCCCAGCCGTTGAAGCCGAAAAGCCTGGCCACCCAGCGCCCGTCCGAACGCACCACCAGCGGCCCGGTATCCCGCAGCCAGACATCGCCATAGCGCCGCACCTCAAGGCTGACTGCGGCGCCGCACAACGCCGCCGCCCGCGCCCGGTTGGCCTCGTCGCGGACCACCAGCCGCACTTCCTGCCCGCTCTCCGCCACGGCATTGGCAAAGGCCGCGATCTGCTCCTGCGCCCGGCCGAGATAGCCCGGCCACTCCTCCGCATCGTGCGGAAAGCCGATCCACAGCCAGGCCTGCGAGTGCCATTCGGGGGGCATCCGCAATGGGGGTTCGTTCATGGCCTACTTCGCACCCCGGCTCTTGTCGCGCGCCGCGCGGAATTCGTCATCCTTGTACCAGTTAGGCCAGTCTCTCGTCATCGCCAGCGAGCGGCCCAGGCGGTAGTAGAGGGTTGCATCCTGGACCAGCCCAGTCCAGTCCCAGTCGTCGCGATACTCGTCCGATGGCTGGTGATAGGGATTGCTGTAGTATTCATCGACGGCGGCCTTCCCCGCTGCCTTGCCCCCGCTGATCCAGTCGGTGCCCCGTTTGAGATAGAACATCGGCACACCGCGCTTGGCCAGACTGAAGTGATCGGAGCGGTAATACATGCCTTGCTCGGAACGGTTCTCGGCCGCTGGCGCGATACCCATCGCGGCGGTCGCCGCGCGGAGGTAGCGGGTCAGTTCGGACTTGTCGCCGCCGAGCACCTGCACATCGCGCGCCGGACTGCCCGGGATAAGCGCGTCCATGTTGACCCCGGCGACGGTCTTGGCCAGCGGATAGATCGGGTTGCGGGCATAGTACTCGCTGCCCAGAAGCCCCGATTCCTCCAGCGTCACCGCCAGGAATACCTGGCTGCGATCGGCCGGCCCGGTCTTGGCATTGGCCTCGGCGATCGCCACCAGCGCCCCGATCCCGGTGGCGTTGTCGACTGCACCGTTGCAGATGTCATCGCCGCTGGCATCGGCGTTGCAGCGCCCGAGGTGGTCCCAGTGCGCGGTGTAGAGCACCACTTCGTCCGGGCGCTTCTTGCCCGGCAGGATCCCGACGACATTGTGCGAGCTGGAGCGGCGGATGGTGTTGCCAAAGCTCAGGCTGGCGCTGGCCCCCAGCGGCACCGCGCGGAACCCCTTCTGCCCGGCCAACCGGGTCAGTTCGGCCAGATCGCGGCCGCTGGCCTTGAGGATCCCTTCGGCCACGCCCTTCTGGATCCAGCCATTGGCCTCGGTCGCGTCCATGCCGCCGCCGGCACTGTCGACGAAGTACTGCGCCCCGGTCCAGCCGGAATTGACGACCTGCCAGCCGTAAGCTGCCGGGAAGGTATCGTGGACGATCAGCGCGGCGCGCGCGCCCTGCCGCGCGGCTTCCTCGAACTTGTAGGTCCAGCGGCCGTAATAGGTCATCCGCCGGCCCTTGAAGAGGCCAGCTTCGCCCTCCATCGCATAGTCCGGATCGTTGACCAGGATCACCGCGATCTTGCCCTTCATGTCCAGCCCGGCATAATCGTTCCAGCCGAGTTCGGGGGCGTTGATGCCGTAACCGACGAACACCATTTCGGCGTCGCTGATCGCGGTTTTCGGCGTGATCCGGTAGGAGCCCGCGACCATATCTGCACCAAAGGCATAGCTCAGCGATTGCCCGCCAACCTTGATCACCAGCGGTGAGACCTTGCCGGCGGTGATCTCAACCGTCGGCACCTTTTGCAGCCATTCGCCGTTGTTGCCGGGCATCAGGCCGGCGTCCTTGAAGCGCTTGATGATGTAGGTGATGGTCAGATCCTCGTTCCGCGTCGCAGGCGCGCGGCCCTCGAACGCGTCGGACGACAGCACCCGGGTGACGGTGCGGATCGTGTCGGCCTGGATCACCGGCGCGGCGACCCGGGGCACCGGCGCCAGGCGGCTCGGCGAACGGGCGGAAGCCCCGGCGGTCAGCGCCAGCGCGGCAGCGGCGGCGAGCATGGGGACGAGCTTCGATTTCATGGGGAATGCACCTCTAACGAAGGAATGCGTCCTAGTGGCAAAGGGCCGCGCGCACCGCAAGCTTGATCCGGGCGCGGGCAGCGGGCAACGAGGACGGCGATGCCGGCCAACTGGACCCAAGCCCTGACCCGCGCCCGCGCCCATGCGCCGTTCCTGGCCCATGGGCTCGACAAGTATCCCGCGCTTGAGGCGCTGCTGGCGGCGGGCGATGGCGAGGCGGCGCTGACCTGGGCCAAGGCGGCGGGACAAGGCGCGGCCACGGTAGCCAGTGCGCTGCGGCGCGAGAAGCTGGCGCTGGCGGCGGCCCTGGCGATCGGCGATCTGGCCGGAGCCTTCCCGCTGCTGCGGGTCACCGGCGAGCTCAGTGCCTTCGCCGACCGCGCGCTGGGTGCCGCAATTGCCGACGCAATCCGCCAGCGCGTGCCCGAGGCCGAGCCAGCCGGGTTCATCGCCCTGGCGCTGGGCAAGCACGGCGCAGGTGAGCTCAACTTCAGCTCGGACATCGATCCGATCCTGCTTTACGACCCGGCGACGCTGCCCCGGCGCGAGCGCGACGAGCCGGGCGAGGCGGCACAGCGCGTGGCCCGCACGCTGATGCAGACGATGAGCCACGTCGATGCCGAGGGCTATGTCTTCCGGGTCGACCTGCGGCTGCGCCCGGCCAGCGAGGTCAGCCCGCTGGCGATCGGAATCGAGGCGGCGCTGACCCATTACGAAAGCTCCGCCCTGGCCTGGGAGCGTGCCGCCTTCATCCGGGCACGCGCCTGCGCCGGGGATGTCGCGGCGGGCGAGGCTTTCCTCACCGCGATCCGGCCGTTCGTCTGGCGCAAGAGCCTGGACTTCGGCGCGATCACCGAGATCGGGCGGCTGACCCAGCGGATCCGCGCCAACCACAGCGGGGCGCAGGTGCCCGGTCCCCTCTTCAACCTCAAACAAGGTCGCGGCGGGATTCGCGAGGTCGAGTTCTACGCCCAGACCCACCAGCTGATCCATGGCGGCCGGCATCCCGCGATCCGGGTGCGCGGGACCCGCGCCAGTCTGGATGCGTTGGCCGCAGCCGGGCTGATCGATGGCGATGACGCGGCGGTGCTGGGCGCGAACTATGACCGTTTGCGCACGGTCGAGCACCGGCTGCAGATGATTGCCGACCAGCAGACCCACAGCCTGCCCGCAGACCCCGCCGCACTCGACAATGTCGCCCAGCTCGATGGCCTGGCCAATGGCGCTGCTCTGATCGCCGGGCTGGCGGAGATCACCGAGCAGGTCGGCCAGCGCTATGACCGGCTGATCGCCGAGCACGGCGGCGAGACGGCCAGCATGGCCGTTGCCGCGCCCGGCGGCGATGCCCTGACGGTCGAACTGGCGCGGCTGGGTTTTGCCGAGCCCACAGTGCTGGCCGGGCGGATCGAAGGCTGGCGGCAGGGCAAGGTCCGCGCGCTGCGCAGCGAAGCCGCCCGCGCCGCTTTCGATGCGATCATGATGCCGCTGCTGACCGCCTTCGCCGCCGGACCCGAGCCGGCCCGCGCGCTGCTGCGCTGGGAGCAACTGCTGGCCGGGCTGCCCAGCGCGGTCAACCTGTTCCGCCTGCTGGAAGCGCGCCCGGCGTTGCTGGCGCTGCTGGCGCGAATTCTCGGCCTTGCCCCGCCGCTCGCCGATGCGCTGGTGCGGCGGGCCGATCTGCTTGACCCGCTGATCGACGCCACCGCTTTCGACCTGCCGGGCGCGGTTCCGGCGCTGATCGCGCAGCTGCGCGACGGTGAGCTTGATGACGACTACGAACGGCTGCTTGACCGGGTCCGGCGCCGGGTCGGCGAACTGCGCTTCAAGCTGGGGGTACAGTTGGTTGAGGGCACCCGCGATCCGATGGCAGTGGGTCAGGCGCTCTCGCGCGTCGCCGAAGCGGCGCTAAGCGTGCTGGCCGAGGCCGCGACTGCCGAGTTCGAGAAGGTCCACGGCCGCATTCCGGGCGGCGAGCTGGTGGTGATCGGCTATGGCCGGTTGGGCGGCGGGGCGCTGACCCATGCCTCGGACCTCGATCTGGTGTTCCTGTTCACCGGCCTGCACACCGCCGAAAGCGACGGCACCCGGCCGCTCGGCGCAACGCTCTATTTCAACCGCCTGGCCCAGCGGGTGATCGCTGCGCTGTCGGTGCCGACTGCCGAGGGTGCGCTCTACGAGGTCGACACCCGGCTGCGGCCCTCGGGCGCGCAAGGCCCGATCGCGGTCAGCCTGGCGGCGTTCGAGCGCTATCAGCGCGAGAGCGCGTGGACCTGGGAGCATATGGCGCTGGCCCGATCGCGGGTCCTGCATGGCCCAGCTGCCGAGCTGGAACCGATCATTCACGAAGTGCTGACGCTGCCACGCGATCCCGCCAAGCTGCGCGCAGATATCCTGCACATGCGCAGCGAAATGGCGCAGCATAAGCCGGCCAAGGGCCCGCTCGACGTCAAGCTGGCGCGCGGCGGCCTGGTCGATATCGAGTTCGTGGTCCACTATCTGCAACTGCGCGAGCACGTCGCGCTGGTTCCGGCGATCCCCGCGGCGCTGGCCGGATTGGTCGCGGCGGGGTTGCTCAATCCGGCCATGCTCAAAGCGCACGAGGTCCTCGGTCGCTTGCTGATCGCCGCGCGGTTGCTCGCGCCTGACAGCGAGGAACCGCCGCCGGCGGCACGCGCGATACTTGCCAGCGCTTGCCAATGCGGCGATTGGGAAGACCTGCTTGAAGCCCTTGCCGAATCGCGCCGCACCGTCGCTGCGGCCTGGACCGCGACCTTTGGCGAACAACTGGAGATCGACCCATGAGCCTTCCCGTCCCCGGCACTGCCCTGCCCGACATTGCCCTGACCGCGCCCGATGGCAGCGCGGTGCGGCCCTTGGACTTCAAGGGCCAGAAGCTGGTACTGTTCTTCTACCCCAAGGACGATACGCCCGGCTGCACCACCGAGAACAAGGACTTCTCGGCGCTGGCGGATGACTTCGCGAACGCTGGTACGGCGCTGCTGGGGATCAGCAAGGATCCGCCCAAGCGCCACGCCAAGTTCATCGCCAAATACGATCTGACCGCGCCGCTGGCGAGCGATGCCGAAGACGGCGGCCTCTCCGACGCGCTGGGGTTCTGGACCGAAAAGTCGATGTATGGTCGCAGCTATATGGGCATGGTCCGTTCGACCGTGCTGGTCGACGCCGCCGGCAAGGTTGCGCAGGTGTGGAGCCCGGTCAAGGTCAAGGGCCACGCGGAGGAAGTGCTGGCGGCGGCCAGGGAGTTGTGAAGGCGAGCCACCTAGATCCTCCCCATTTTGCGAAGCCAAATGGGGAGGTGGCAATTCCGCAGGAATTGACGGAGGGGTTTCTGGGCTGGCCTCGATACCCCTCCGTCAGCGCTTCGCGCTGCCACCTCCCCATTTGCACTTCGTGAAAATGGAGAGGATCTGAAAAGTGACCACCCTCGCCACGGCAATCCGCGCCGCGCTGCTTGAATCCGATCCCCGCGCCAAGGTCATGGCAACGCGGGCCCTGGTGCGCGCTTGGCGCGGCGGGCGGCTGCCCTTCACGTTCGACGTTGCCATGCCCGATGAGCCAGGTCGCCCCGCGCATCCCGAACTGCTGCCCCCCAACCGGATGCCGCGGCGCGGCAAGGGTGGTTCCGAGCGCGGCCGCATCGCCTTGTGGCATTCGCTTGCCCACATCGAATTCGTCGCGATCGATCTTGCGCTCGACATGGCCGGGCGGTTCGGAGCGGAACTGGGCGAGAAGTTCGTGGCCGACTTCCTTGCCGTTGCTGCCGACGAGGCGATGCATTTCGCGCTGATCGAGCGGCACCTCCACTCGCTGGGCAGCCATTACGGCGCGCTGCCGGCGCATTCGGGGCTATGGGACGCGGCGCGCAGCACCGCGCATGATGTCGCCGCGCGGCTGGCGGTGGTACCCATGGTGCTTGAAGCGCGCGGGCTTGATGTCACCCCGATGACGCTGGAACGGGTCCGCGCGAACGGTGACCTGCGCGGCGCAAAAATCCTCCAACGAATCCTTGACGACGAAATCGTCCATGTTCGCCACGGATCAACGCATTTCAACGCGGTCTGCGAATCCCGCGGCGAATCTTCGGAAATCCTCTGGAAAAGCCTTGTCGCGGAACATTTTCGCGGTGCCGTTAAGCCGCCGTTCAACGACTCAGCCCGCGAGTCAGCCGGTTTACCGCGCTCTTTCTACTCCGGGGTTGCTTCTTAAAGATTAGCCCCGCTACCCCACCCATCGAGACGGCGGGGGGTTCCGACCATCTCGGTTTACAACAGGGTGCCGAGCAAGGCGCCCATGGGTTCGCACCGTTCCGATTTCGATCGGGACAGGACAATAACAAGGTAGTTTGAGTGGTCGCTCTCGCGTTTTTTGCCAAGGTTCGTGTTGTCGTCGGCGCTGTCGCCGCGCTGACCAGCTTGGCCGTTTCCCAGCCCGTCCTGGCCAATTCCAGCGCCAATGCCGATGTCACCGCAGCGCTGCGCGCGGCCCCGGCCTCGCGCACTGCGCCGGGCGGGGATGAGCAGTTCCGCAGCCTGTTCAACGGCTGGAAGTCGATGGACAGCTCGGCCGGCTTCGCCACTTCGTCCACCGGTAACGCCGCAACCACCCCGATGTTCCGTACCGCTGCGGTTGCGGTGCCTTCGCGGATGCCGGTTGAAGGCGCTTCACTGACCAGCGGTTATGGCATGCGCAACCACCCGGTGCTCGGCGGCCGCCGCCAGCACCGCGGGGTCGATCTGGCGATGCCCACCGGCACCCCGGTCTATGCCACCGCCGACGGGATGATTTCCAAGGCCGAATGGTTCTCCAGCTACGGGCTCTATATCGCCGTTGAGCACGGCGCTGCGATCCAGACCCGCTATGGCCACCTCTCGCGGCTTGCGGTCGCCGCCGGCCAGCCGGTCAAGAAGGGCGATCTGATCGGCTATGTCGGTTCGACCGGCCGCTCGACCGGCCCGCACCTCCATTACGAAGTCCGCATCGCCGGCGCCGCGGTCAACCCGGTGCCCTACATGCAGGGCAATGTCCGCAACGCCCCGGTGGCAACCCCGGCACCGGTCACGACCTGGGCCCAGGGCGACGGCGAGGACGAATAGCCAGAGTTTCGGTACCGGGCGGGGCAAGCCTGGGCTGCAAGCATCACCGGGAGGATGCAGGGACCAGGCGACGGGCAACCGCCGCCTTTTTCTTTGCTTGCATTTAATCGTTCGGTTAAATCGCTTTCCAAACGGCGCAAAGCCGAACCGGAGAGCGATTCCCGATGCACCCATCAGTCCACGCCGCGACCCATCCCGACAAGCCTGCGGTGATCATGGCTTCCAGCGGCGTGGTTATTACCTACGCCGAGCTCGATCGCCGCTCGAACCAGGTTGCGCAGCTGATCCGCGCGCGGGGTATCCAGTCGGGCCAGACCATTGCGATCTGCATGGAGAATCACCCCTGGTACCATGCGCTGAGCTGGGGCGCGCAGCGCGCGGGGCTGCACTATGTCTGCATTTCCAGCCGCCTGACCGCGCCCGAAATCGCCTATATCCTTGCGGACAGCGGCGCGCAGCTGCTGTTCGGCTCGGCCCATGTCGGCGCTATCCTTGACGAAGTGGCGAAGCTGGCACCCGCTGTGCTGCAGCTGCGCTTTGCCACGCCCGGCGAGCTCAGCGCCGAGGCCGCGCTGGCGGCCCTGCCCGAAACCCCGATCGCCGACGAGCGTGCCGGCGCCGACATGCTCTATTCCTCTGGCACCACCGGACGGCCCAAGGGGGTCAAGATCCCCTTGCCCGCAGACCCCGACATTGCTGCGGTCAACGTTCTGGTTCAGCTGTCGATGGCGGCCTATGGGATCAATTTTGAGGGCACCTATCTCTCCCCCGCCCCGCTCTATCACGCCGCGCCGCTGCGCTGGTCGATGACCATGCACAAGATCGGCGCAACCGTGGTGGTGATGGAGAAGTTCGACCCTGAAATGGCGCTGGCGACGATCGAGCAGTACCGGGTTACCGACGGGCAGTTCGTGCCCACCCATTTCGTGCGGATGCTCAAGCTGTCCGCCGAGACCCGCGCCAGATACGACATTTCGACGATCAAGTGCGCGATCCACGCCGCCGCGCCGATCCCGGTGCCGGTCAAGCGGGCGATGATCGAATGGTGGGGGCCGGTGCTTTACGAATACTACGCCGGGACCGAGGGCAACGGTTCGACCTTTATCACCAGTGCTGACTGGCTGGCCAAGCCCGGTTCGGTCGGCAAGGCGCTGTCGGGGATCGTCCATATCTGCGACGAGAACGGCGACGAAGTGCCGCGCGGCACCGAGGGGCAGGTGTTCTTTGAACCTTCGGACCCCAGTCTGCCGGTGTTCGAATACCACAACGATCCCGCCAAGACCGCCGAAAGCCGCAACAAGCATGGCTGGACCAGCCTGGGCGACGTCGGCTTCCAGGACGAGGACGGCTATCTGTTCCTGACCGACCGCAAGAGCTTCATGATCATCAGCGGCGGGGTCAACATCTACCCGCAGGAGATCGAGAACCTGCTGATCACGCACCCCAAGGTTGCCGACGCCGCGGTGATCGGCGCGCCCGATGCCGACATGGGCGAACGGGTGGTGGCAGTGGTCCAGCCGTTGGATATGGGCGACGCAGGTCCCGCGCTGGCCGAGGAACTGACCGCCTGGCTCGGGCCCCAGCTGAGCCGGGTGAAAATGCCCCGCCAGATCGATTTCCGCGCCGAACTGCCGCGCGAACTGACCGGCAAGCTCTACAAGCGCCTGCTGCGCGATGAGTACAAGCAAGCTTACGAGAAGGAGCAGGCATGACCGTGACCACCGCCCCCGTCGCCTCGCCGGAGGACGCGATCGCCGCGATCGATCCCAACAGCTATGCCGACTGGGACAAGGCGCTCGACCTGTTCGACCGGCTCCGCGCGACCACCCCGGTGGTTATGATCGAAAGCGCCGAGGGCCACCACGATCCGTTCTGGCTGATCACTCGGCATGACGACGTGATGCGGATCAGCAAGGACAACACCACCTTTCTCAATGCGCCCAGACCCACCGTCATGACCAACAAGGAAGGCGAGGCGCTGGCGCGGCGGATCACCGGGCAGCAGGGCCGCGAAAGCCCCAATCTGGTGCAGTCGCTGGTCACTTTCGACGGCCGCCACCACGCCCAGATGCGCCGCCTGACCCAGGACTGGTTCATGCCCAAGAACCTGCGGACGATCGAAGCGGCAGTGCGCGAACTGGCCGCGGCGACGGTCGACAAGTTCATCAAGGCGGGGCCGGAAGCCGATTTCGTCACCCACGTCTCGGCGCCCTATCCACTCCACGTGGTGATGCAGATCCTGGGAGTGCCGCCCGAGGATGAGCCGCGGATGCTGATGCTGACCCAGCAGATGTTCGGCGGCCAGGACGAGGATCTCAACAAGTCGGGCATCGCCAGCCTGACCCCCGATCAGATCACCCAGATCGTGCTGGGCGCGGTCAGCAGCTTCACCGAATATTTCGAGGGGCTCGCCGCCGACAAACGCGCGCATCCCAGCGGCGATGTCGCCTCGATCCTGGCCAATGCCGAGATCGACGGGCAGCCGATCACCGCGCTCGACCGCGCCGGCTACTACATCATCATCGCCGCCGCCGGGCACGACACCACCAGCGCCAGCACCGCCGGGGCGATGCTCGCGCTGGCCCAGGACCCCGAGCAGTTCGCCCGGGTCAAGGCCGATCGCAGCCTGGTGGCGGGGATCGTCGAGGAAGCAATCCGCTGGACCACCCCGGTCCAGCACTTCATGCGCGCGGCCGCCGAAGACGTCGAGATCCGCGGCGTCCAGATCGCCAAGGGTGACTGGCTGATGATCAACTATGTCGCCGCCAATCATGATCCGGCGGTGTTCGAAAACCCGCGGCGGTTTGACGCGGCGCGCGAAGCCAACCGCCACGCCGCTTTCGGGGCCGGGGCGCACCAGTGCCTGGGGCTGCACCTGGCGCGGCTGGAAATGCGGATCCTGTTCGAGGCGCTGCTCGACCGGCTGGACAGCGTCGAACTGGCCGGCGAACCGAAGCGGGCGAAGAGCACTTTCGTCGGCGGGCTCAAGACCCTGCCGCTGCGGTTCAAGGCAAGCTGAACGAACTTACCAGGCGATCACCCGCGGCAGCAGCAAGCGGCCCGCCACGCCGCTGAGAATCACGGCGGCGCCGTGCCACAGGCCGATATGGACCAGATCGTTGATCGGGCAGTGCAGCGACACGGCAAAGGCTCCCGCGCTCCCTGCTGCCACCCCGGCCAGCAGCCCGGCGCGTCCCAGCAGCGAAGGTGCGCCGCGGCGCAGCCAGGCGGTCAGCACGGCGGCGGTGAACAGGCCGCAGCCCAGACCCAGAACCAGGCAATGTCCGGTATCGGCGTGAAGCCGCGCGGTCGATCCGTCCAGCCAGTCGGCCGCTACCAGCAACACCGCCGAAAGCGGCAGAACCGCTGCCATCATCGCGGTCCAGCCCCAGCCTTCGCGGCGGCTGCCGACGAACGGCCGGGCGAGGTCGACCGCCATCCACGACGAGGCCAGCGCCAGCGTCAGGAACAGGCCGCTGGCAAGCAGGAATACCGGATCGGGATGCATGGCCAGCAGGTCGGCACGCAGGCCGAGCAGCCCGACCACGACCGCCGCACCCGCTGCCAGCGCCACCAGCGCCCGCAACGTTCCGTCGCTCTGGCGCAGCGGTGTGGTGGGGCGCAGGTCGGCAACCAGCGCAGCGATGAGGTTTTGGGGATCTTGGGGCATGGGCTCAGGCTCTTTCAATCAGGGTCGCCAGCCGTTTCAGGCCGCGATGGATATTGACTTTGACCAGCGATTCGCTTTGGCCGGTGGACGCGGAAGCTTCGCTGATCGAGCGGCCTTCGATCCGGACTAGCTCGATCGCCCGCTGCTGGGCAGGCGGCAAGGCTTCGAACAACCGTTCAAGACTGATCCGCGCGGTGATCGCCTCTTCCTCGGAATCGGCCGCGAGATCGTCGCTGAGCTCGGCAATCGAGGCGCGGTAAGCGAGCCGCAGGTGATCGACGAAGCGGAACCGTGCGATCGCCGCCAACCAGGGCATGAACGGCCGCGCCGGATCATAGCTCGCCAGCTTGGAATGGACCGAGAGCAGCGTGTCCTGGACCAGATCCTCGATCTGGCATGGTATCACCCGGCGCCGGTAGTAACGCAGCAGCCAGTCCCGCGCGGCGCTGAGCAGTGCGGAATAGGCCTGGCGATCGCCGGTTTGGGCCAGCGCCGCCAGCCGGGACATGGTCTGGCTGTCGGCGATCATTGCCGGGTCCGGGCGGCGAGCGGGGTGTCAAGCGCAAGCAGCCCGCCGCCCCTGACTATCAGGATCAGCGCCAGCGCCGCCCACAGTGAATGTTCCGGCCACCAGGCTTCGGGATAGACGAAGAACTGGATCACCAGGGTCATGCCCAGCAGGCCCAGCGCGGAAAGCCGCGTAAACAGCCCCAGCACCAGCAGCACCGGCAGGATGTGCTCGCCCGCATTGGCCAGTACCGCGCCCAGTTCCGGGGGCAGCGGCACGCCAGCATATTCGGTGCGGAACAGCTCATAGGTGGTATCGGTCAGGGTGAACCAGGTACCGTCTTCCACCTTGGTCTGGCCAGAGCGCCAGAACACCCCGCCCAGCGCCAGCCGCGCCAGCAGCAGCGCCGCCGCTTCGGGCAGACGGCCGCTGACCGCGCGGACCAGCGCGTCATAGCGGTCGCGGCCGGCTGCCAGCAGCGTCACGCCTGCGGTACCAGTGTGCCATGGCCCTTGGGCGTCTTGATCGTCAGGCAGGTTCCCGCCTTGACCAGGGTCCAGGCATTGCCCTGGTAATCGCGGGTCGAGGAGCCGGCGCAGCTAGTACCGGCGCCAGCCTTGCAGTCATTCTTGCCGGCCTTGGAAATGCCATAGCACTTTTCCATCGCAGCTTTCTTCGCCGGGGCGGCCTGACCGGCCAGCGCGGCGCTCGATACCGCCGCCATGGCGACGGCGGCGATCAGGGAAACGGATTTGGTAGGGGTCATGGGATTGGCTCCATCTTGAGTTGCGGCGCCCGCCAGGAGGCGGACACCTGCCAGTTCGGCCTGACGATGGCGCGGGTTACACGGCGCCCCAAAAAAGACTTTTTGCAGGGCCTCTGTAACGGACTGCTTCGACCCTGCGAACCTGCCAATGCCACCACGGCACACCCCCTATTCGGAGAGACTACCATGAGCACCTTCAAAACCGGAACCACCCTTGCCGGTGCCGCCGCCCTGTTCGCGCTGAGCACCCTGGCCAGCGCCGCCACCCCGCCCACCGGCAGCTCGGGCAACGCCCTGAACAAGGACGATATGGTCCACTGCTATGGCCTGCACAGCTGCAAGGGCAATTCTGACTGCAAGACTGCCGAACACGATTGCAAGGGCATGAATGCCTGCAAGGGCCATGGCTTCAAGGCGATGGCCGCCGGAGCCTGCCTGAGCAAGGGCGGCACGATCGGCGATCTTGGCTGATCCGCTACCCTTGGTCCGGCCGGCCGCGCTCAACCCTCCCCTGTCTCGGCCGGCCGGGCCTTTACCTGCACTCCCCCAAGTCTTACGGAACCCAGCATGCACCAGACCATTGCCGCATTTTCCGGCTTCGGGCTGGGCCTGCGCAAAGAGCATCACCGCGATTTCCTGGAGCGCGAGCAGCCGGTCGATTTCGTTGAGATAATCTCTGAAAACTTCATGGCTTGCGGCGGCCGTCCGCTCCGTACCCTGGCCGCAGTGCGCGAGCGCCTGCCGGTCGCCATGCACGGGGTCTCGCTGTCGCTGGGCTCGGCCAGCGGGCTCGATCGCGGCTATCTCGATGCGCTCAAAGCACTCGCCCGCCAGGTCGATCCGCTGTGGGTCTCTGACCATCTGTGCTGGACCGGGGTTGATGGCCTCAACAGTCATGATCTGCTGCCCCTGCCCTATACCGACGAAGCCCTGGACACCTGCATCGCCAACCTGCGCTTCGCCCAGGACGTGCTGGAACGGCCGCTGCTGGTCGAAAACCCGTCGAGTTATCAGGGCTTTGCGACCAGCACGATGAGCGAGTGGCAGTTCCTGGCCGCGCTCACCGCCGAAACCGGCTGCTACCTGCTGCTCGATGTCAACAACGTCTATGTCAGCAGCGTCAACCACGGGTTCGATCCGCTGGAGTTTCTGCGCGGAATCCCCGCCGACCGGGTCCGCCAGATCCACCTTGCCGGGCACAGCGCCGGGCCTGAAAGCATGCTGATCGACACCCACGATGCCCCGGTCTGCGCCGAGGTCTGGGAGCTTTATCGCACCGCCGCCGCCCGCTTCGGCGCTGTCGCGACGATGATCGAGCGCGACGATGCGATCCCGCCGCTGGATGAATTGCTGGGCGAGCTTGATTCCGCCCGCGGCCTGGCGCTGGTCGCGACGGAGCTGGCGCCATGTCGCTGATCGAACAGCAACGCGCCTTCCGCACCGCGATCGCCGCCAGCGACGACGAGGATCCCGCCGGATCGACCGGCATGACGATCTATCGCAATGCCTATCGTGCGCGCCTGCTGGGGGCGCTGGAAACCAGCTTCGAGCGGACCCACCGCTGGACCGGCGCCGAGAGCTTCACCGCCGCCGCCAGCCATTTCATCCTGACCCAGCCGCCGCGCAGCTGGACGCTCGATGTCTACGGCGCGCAGTTCCCCGCCGTGCTCGCCGAGCTGTTCGGGGCGGATCCCGAGGTGGCCGAACTCGCCTGGCTGGAATGGCACATGCAGCAGGCTTTCGCGGCGCCCGACGCGCCCGAGCTTGACGTGGCCGCACTGGCCGGCGCCGGGCTGGACGCAGCGGATTGGGACGGCCTGCGCTTTGCCATGGCCGCCGGCTTTGCCCATCGCCGCGTCGCCCACGATTGCGCTGCGCTTTGGCAAGCCGCCGCCAGCGTCAGCGTGCCAGCGGCCCGCGCGACCGCGAGCCTGCCAGCGCCGATGGAGCTGATCGTCTGGCGCAAAGACCTGATGCCGCATTTCCGCATGCTGGAACCCGCCGAATTCGCGGTACTCAGCCGGATTGCGGCCGGCCACACGCTGGGCCAAGCGACGAGCGATGTAGATGCTGAGGCTGACGCAGACCCCGCCCGGCTGGGCGGCTGGCTGGCGCAGTGGCTTCAGGAAGGGCTGTTTGCCGAGGCCGTGCGCGCCTGATCCAGCGGCTGCTGGGCAAGCTGCTGCCGGCCAGCGTCAGGAAAGGCGGGCGGCACAAACCGCCCGCCATGCTTCCTAGACCCAAAATCGACCACCTTTGTACACCGTGACGGAGCCGATTTTGGTTTGGGGGGGGGCGCGAGGAGTGTGCGGTGCCCGAGCATAGTGATAGTCG
>JANOGS010000186.1:0-2774 GCA_031414115.1 Novosphingobium sp.
CAGGATGAGCGGCCCTTAGCGTTTTCCAACATCCGCTCAGGCTGAGCCTGTCGAAGCCCTCGCGCTGCCGTTGCCTATCTCGCCACTCCGACATCGGCCGAGCTGAACGCCGGATCGGGCTTGGCGGCGGGCGAATGGCGGGCGAATTCCATCCGCGCGATCGAGCGGTTGTGGACCTCGTCCGGACCGTCGGCGAGCCGCAAGGTACGCTGGTGGGCATAGGCCGAGGCGAGGCCGAAATCTTCGGAGACGCCCGCCGCGCCGTGCGCCTGGATCGCGTCGTCGATGATCCGCAGCGCCATATTGGGTGCCTGGACCTTGATCATCGCAATTTCCTGCTGCGCCGCCTTGTTACCGATCTTGTCCATCATGTCGGCGGCCTTGAGGCAAAGCAGCCGCGATGATTCAATGTCGATCCGGGCGCGGGCGACACGCTCGTGCCACACGGTCTGCTCGGCGATCGGCTTGCCGAAGGCGATGCGCGAGGTGAGGCGGCGGACCATCTTGGCCAGCGCTTCCTCAGCCACGCCGATGGTCCGCATGCAGTGGTGGATGCGGCCCGGCCCGAGCCGACCCTGGGCAATCTCGAAGCCGCGGCCTTCGCCCAGCAGCATGTTCGTTGCCGGAACCCGCACATCGTTGAGCTGGATTTCCATATGCCCGTGCGGGGCATCGTCATAACCGAACACCGGCAGATGGCGGAGGATCTCCACCCCCGGCGCATCGAGCTCCATCAGCACCATCGATTGCTGGGCGTGGCGCTTGGCCTCGAAGTCGGTCTTGCCCATGACGATCGCGATCTTGCAGCGCGGATCGCCGGCGCCGCTTGACCACCACTTGCGCCCATTGATGACATACTCGTCGCCTTCGCGGCGGATCGAGCATTCGACGTTGGTGGCATCCGAGGAAGCAACCTGCGGCTCGGTCATCAGGAAGGCAGAGCGGATTTCGCCATTCATCAGCGGCTTCAGCCAGCGCTCTTTCTGCTCGGCGGTGCCATAGCGGTGGAACACTTCCATGTTGCCGGTATCGGGCGCCGAGCAGTTGAATACCTCGCTCGACCAGCCGGAGCGGCCCATTTCCTCGGCGCACAGCGCATATTCGAGGTTGGTGAGGCCGGGGCCTTCGAACTCAAAGGTGTCGTCCAGGTGCACCCGGCCCGACTGCGGCGGCATGAACAGGTTCCAGATCCCCTGGGCCTTGGCCCGGGCCTTTTCCTCCTCGACCACCTGGATCACTTTCCAGCGATCGGCGGTGCCGGACTGGGCCTTGAATTCGTGGTCGCGCGGGCGGACGTGATTGTCGATGAACTGGCGGACACGGTCGCGCCAATAGACTTGCCGTTCGGTGGGGTCGAAATCCATGGGGCATCCTTTCACTGAAAGTGTCGATTCTTGCAGCGCATTCCCTGCCACGCACCGCCGCCCGCGCCAAGAGTTTTAAGCGCGCGGTTAAGGCGGCCCGGCAGACGGCTCGATTGCGCCCGCAAGCTTGGCAACGCGCGCCTCATGATCCGCGCGGGTAATCGGAAAGCGGGAGATCAAGGCGATCTTGGTGACCAGGATGACCACCAGGGCAATCAGGAAGAAGATCGCCAGATTGGTCAGGACCGTTTCGGGAACCTCGCCAGGGCGGGCCTTGGCGGGAAAGCCCGAGGCGCTGATGATCAGCCCGGTCAGGGCAATGCCAAGCCCCGTGGCGCACTTCTGGGTGAAGAAATAAGCCGAGAAGAACAACCCTTCGGAGCGCTCCCCGGTCTGTTCCTGCGACGCCTCGATGACATCGGCAGCCATCGACTGGACCAGCATCGCTCCGGCCACGGCCAGCGCGTTGGAGACGGTGATGATCGTGAACAGCAACGGGATCAGCAGCGGAGTGCCGTTTTCGGGGAACTGTCCGGCAAGCCGCAACAGATAGGGAATGACCCCCAGAGCCAGTGACAGGCTGTACAAGACAACCGCGCCGGTCTTCTTCTCGATCCGGCTTTGCAGGAAGCCGACCAGCAGGAACGCCCCGACAACCCCGGCGAACAGGCTGAACGAATAGGCCATGAAGCCGGCCTGCGGCAGCTCCCAATAATAGGTCATGATATAGGTGGCGGCGGAATGGTTCAGACCATTGCTGGCATAGGCAAACAGGGTGGCCCCCAGCAGGATCAGGAAGGCGCGGTTGGCCAGGGTCTGGCGGATCTTGCGGATTGTCTGGCCGAGCGGGAGATGGACCGGGGGGCTCGAATCGAGCCGGGCAATCCGGCGGTGGGTGGTCAGGGCGGCAATGGTGGTGGCAGCCACCATCAGCGCCGCGCCGGTCCAGCCATAGAGCTGATACCCGTCGATATTGAGCTGACCGACCGGATAGCGTTCCGAGGGCACCAGAAACACCCCGAAAGCCAGGGTCAGCATCAGCAGCCCGCCGGCCCAGGCGAAAATGAACCGCCAGCGGGTCAGCGAAGTGCGCTCGTCATAGTCGCTGGTCAGGCCGGGCATCACCGAAAGCCCGGGAATCTCATAGCAGGATACCGCCGCGCGCATCAGGAAAGCAAACAGCAGCAAATAGCCATAGAGCCAGCCCGTGGAGACTTCGGGCGGATGCCACAGCATGATCCAGGCGGCCGCAATGGGCAGGATCGCCGCATACATCCAGGGATGGCGCTTGCCCCAGCGGCTGTGGGTCTTGTCGCTCCAGTAACCGACCAGGGGATCGACCATGGCGTCGAGCAGCAGTGCCACCATCAGGACCAGCCCGACCAGCCCGGCTTCCAGCCCCAGCACCTG
>JANOGS010000187.1:0-3736 GCA_031414115.1 Novosphingobium sp.
CGATCGGCTTCGATTCGCGCACCAGGGGCTTCAACCCGGCCAAGGTGATCGAACGGGTCAAGAAACTGGTCGAACACGAGGACCTGGAACTGACCACCCTGTTCCTCGATTGCGCGGGCGTGGAGCTGGAGCGGCGCTTCAACGAGACCCGCCGCCGCCACGCGCTGGCCCAGGACATGTCCGCCACCTCGGGCATCGCCGCCGAACGCGAGATCTTGGAGCCGCTGCGGCGCTGGGCCGATATGGTCATCACCACCACCGGGTTTTCGACCAACGACCTGCAGCAAACGATCCGCGAACGCTTCGGCAACGAAACCCCCGATGCGATGACCGTGACCGTGACCAGCTTCGGATTTTCGCGCGGCACTCCGCCGCTTGCCGATCTGGTGTTCGACATGCGCTTCCTCGACAATCCGCACTGGAACGACCTGTTACGCCCGCTGACCGGCAAGGATGCGGCCGTGGGCAGGCAGATCAGCAAGGATCCAAGCTGGGAGCCTGCCTTCGCCCGGATCCGCGACCTTATCTTGCTGCTGCTGCCGCGCTATCAGGCCCAGGGAAAAGCCTATGTCAACATCGCTTTCGGCTGCACCGGCGGACGCCACCGTTCGGTCTATACCGCCGAGGAGATTGCTGCGGCGCTGCGCAAGGCCGGCTATTCGCCCAGCCTGCTGCACCGCAATCTGGGATCGCGCGCCGCCGATCTGGTCGAAGGAAAGCATTGACCATGGCCAGCTTCAGCGTCATGCCCCGCGACTTTCCGGCCCGAGTCGCCGGAGCGCAATGGCGGAGCTCAATTCGAGCATGATCGGCTTAGTTCTGGTAACTCACGGCAGACTTGCCGAGGAATTCGTCTCGGCGATGGAGCACGTCGTCGGCCGTCAGGAGGCGGTCGCGACCGTGTGCATCGGCCCCAACGACGATATGGAAGCACGCCGCCAGGAGATAGCGGCGGGGATCGAGGCGGTCGATAACGGCACCGGCGCGATCGTGCTGACCGATCTGTTCGGCGGCACCCCTTCGAACCTGGCAATCTCGCTGATGAAGGCGGGCCAGGTTGAAGTGATCGCCGGGATCAACCTGCCGATGCTGATCCGCCTGGCCAAGGCGCGCAGCTGCATGGGCCTGGCCGAGGCAGTCGGCGCGGCGCGCGACGCCGGGCGCAACTACATCACTGTCGCATCCGAGTTCCTTGGACAGGACGCTTGAGTGAAAGGCCGGGGGGCATGAGCGAGGCCAGGGATAGCGTCGAGATCGTCAACAACCGCGGCCTGCACGCACGGGCCAGCGCCAAGTTCGTCAACGCCGTCGCCATGCTCAGCGAAGGTCTGCAAGTTCGGGTCGAGAAGGATGGCCACGAAGCCGGCGGTTCCTCGATCCTGGGCTTGATGATGCTGGGCGCGGCCAAAGGCGACAGCATCGAGATCATCGTTGCCGGCGATGATGCCGATGCCGCGCTGATGAAACTGGTCGGCCTGGTCAAGGACGGCTTCGGCGAGGATTGAGCTCGTGATTAATTCGGGGACAGTATACTTAGTTCGGTCGTGCAAGCTTGCCGCACACGCACGCCCGGCCGCGAATTAAGTATACTGTCCCCGAATTATGGCGCAGCGCCGCACCATCACCGGATTTTCCAACCCCACGGTCAAGTTCCTGCGCAGCCTGCGCGAGAAGAAGCACCGCAAGGCCGCGGGCAAGTTCCTTGCCGAAGGGCTGCGGCTGCTGGCCGACGCGCGCGCCAACGGACATCTGCCCGAAGTGCTGGTCATGGCCGAGGGGCGCGAGGCCCACCCCCTGCTCGATGCCCTGGAAGCCGATGTGCTGGCGGCGGGCGGCGAGGTGATCGAGACCGGCGCCGAGATCCTGAGCAAGATCACCGGCAAGGACAACCCCCAGGCGGTGGCCGGGGTGTTCGCCGAGTTTGACACCAGCCTGGCCGCGCTCGACCGCTCCAAGGCGAAGATCTGGCTGGTCGCCCAGGCGCTGCGCGATCCCGGCAACCTTGGCACCATGCTGCGCACCGGCGATGCGGTCGGCGCGGGCGGGCTGATCCTGATCGACGATTGCGCCGATCCGTTCAGTGTCGAGTCGGTCCGCGCGAGCATGGGGGCGGTGTTTACCCAAAGCATCGCCCAGGCGCGGTGGGACGATTTCCTGCCCTGGCTGCGCGGCGGGGACGGGCAATTGGTCGCTGCAAGCCTGCGCGATGCGGTGCCCTATCGCGGTGCGCCCTATGCGGCGCCGTGCTTCCTGCTGGTCGGCAACGAATCGCGCGGGCTTCCCGAGGATTACGAGGCGGCCTGCGACCTGCGCGTCACGATCCCGATGCTGGGGGCGGCCGACAGTCTCAACGCCGCTGTCGCCACAGCGGTGCTGGCCTATGAGGCGCTGGCGAGGTTGGACGGTTCAGCCTAGGATCAGGCGTTGCAATCCAGAGAAGCCTGATGCTCAAGCCCTTCACCCTGATCGCCCTCGCTCTCCTCGCCGCCTGCACCACTGCGGGTGCGGCGGGTCCCGGGATTGCCAACAGCAAGTGGCGATTTGTTGCCATCGACGGGCAAAAACCGGTGTCAAGCAAGGCCGAACTGACGATCGACAAGGACCGGATTGGCGCCAATGTCGGTTGCAACGGCATGGGCGGTGACCTTCAGGTCAAGGGCGGCAAGCTGGTGATCGGCGCGGTGGTTTCGACGATGATGTATTGCGACGGCCTGATGGACCAGGAGCGCGCGGTCAGCGAACTGCTCACGGCCGATCCGGCCTACCGGATCGAGGGCGATCGCCTCAGCTTGACCGGTGGCGATCACAGCGCCGAACTGATCGGGAGCGATCGCTCAGTCGCCGGCAACGAAAGCTGAAATCTTCCAGCCATTGGCGCTGCGGTGAACGACCAGGCGGTAATCGAGCACGCTGCGCAAGTCGCCGGTCTTGACATAGCCGGTCTTGCCTTGGCTGGTGCGGACCTGCTGATATGGTCCGACCCTGAGGCCATCGAGCAATTCGACCCATTGCCAATCCAGCATCGCACTGGCCGACGCGGCCGGATCGGCCCTGGAGCGGAGCGGGACATTGTCGCCCAGCACAAGCATGGTGGCGAATGCATCACGGTCGCCAAGGTCCTGCGCGAAGTACCAGGGAATGATGAGATTGCCCCCATCGACCGCGCACCCAAGCCGCAGCACATCTTCCAGTTCGCGCCACAAGGCCTTGCCCTCGGCCCCGTCAAGTTGGCGGCGCAGTTCGGCAACGCCATGCCCGCCGCCGAAATCGAGCTTGATCTCCCGGTCGGCCAGCGCGGCGAGGCCCTTGCTGTCCCGGTTGGCGACCGCTTCCTCAAGCACGCTGCGGAAGGCATCCGCGCCGGGTTGACCGCTGCATTGGTCGCGCGGTGCGAGCGGACCGCGACCGGCAAGCGGGGGCAGCGGCCGGACTGGCGGGACTGTGGCGGGAGCGGCGGACTGCGCAGCCTGGGCTGCCGTACTGGTGCCAGGTGCGGGGTCTTGCCGGACGTCGGCCCGATCGGCCTTGCCCGGCTGCTGCGAACAGCCCGCGAGCAGCAGCGCCGCCGGCAGAGCCACTTTGACGAGCCGCAGCATCAGCCGCCTCGCGCTTCTGGAGCCACGGCATCGACAAGCACGGCAGGTCCAAGCTCATCAAGCGCGAGCGCGCCGCCTTCGGCGTGGCGCGGGGCACTTTCAATCAAGGGAACATCCTCGATCTCGCGCTTGCCGATCTC
>JANOGS010000188.1:0-13396 GCA_031414115.1 Novosphingobium sp.
CGTATCCGCCGTCCTCGCGCTTGTCGATCAGCATGATCCCCGGGGCTTCGCGGAGGATGTCCTGGGCCTGTTCGGCGCTGATCTCGTCCTCGAACTCGAGGTTGATCGCCTCGGAATGGCCGACGAATACCGGCACCCGCACACAGGTGGCGGTGATCTTGATCTTGGGGTCGAGGATCTTCTTGGTTTCGACCACCATCTTCCATTCTTCCTTGGTTGAACCATCGTCGAGGAAGCTGTCGATGTGGGGGATGACGTTGAAGGCGATCTGCTTGGTGAACTTGGTCGGTACCGCGGGATCACCGACGAAGATGTTGCGGCTTTGCTCGAACAGCTCATCCATCCCGTCCTTGCCCGCGCCCGAGACCGACTGGTACGTCGCCACCACCACGCGCTTGATAGTCGCCGCATCGTGGAGCGGCTTGAGCGCCACCACCATTTGCGCGGTCGAGCAGTTGGGGTTGGCGATGATCATCTTGCGCTTGTAGCCCTCGATCGCCTCTGGATTCACTTCGGGGACGATCAGCGGCACGTCGGGGTCCATCCGCCAGTAGCTGGAGTTGTCGATCACCACGCAGCCCGCCGCCGCCGCCTTGGGGGCATAGTCCTTGGCCACGCCCGAGCCGGCCGAGAACAGCGCGATGTCCCAGCCGGCAAAGTCGAAATGTTCGATATTGCGGACCTTGAGCATGCGCCCGGTTTCGCCGAATTCAACCTCGCTGCCCTGCGAGCGCGGCGAGGCAACCGCGGCCAGTTCGTCGATCGGAAACTCGCGCTCAGCCAGCACGTTCATCATCTCGCGTCCGACGTTCCCCGTCGCGCCGACAACCACCACCCGGTAACCCATTTTTCCGCAACTCCATGTTCGTTGCGGCGCCCTAGCGCGTTACAGCCGCCAGCGGAAGCGCCCGGTCAGGCGGTGATCCAAGGTGCCGACCAAGGGCACTCGCCGAGGTCAGCCTGCAAGAGCTAGAGCCGACTTTCTGAACGGTTGCTTGCTGAAAATAACTGCTGCCGTTCACCTATGTCACTGTTATTGCTTCCAAATTTAACTAGGAGTTCATGTGAATTTCATGTTGACCCGATATCAAGAAGAAGTGGGGCGAACCTGAACAAATATTTGTTGGAGATTTTAAATGGCGACTATTTTTGGAACCGATGGCGTTGATCTTCTCAATGGCACTGAACTCGATGATTTCATCTATGGGTATGCCAGAGGTCGGAAAGTTTTTGATACTGGCGCGGATGTCATCGATGGCAACAAAGGCAACGATTTTATCGACGGCGCCGGCGGGAACGACTTGCTGACCGGCGGTGAAGGCGATGACTTCATTCGCGGTGGGAATGGCTTTGACCGGATTTTCGGCGGCAAGGACCAGGACACCCTGTTTGGCGATGCCGGCAATGACACGATCGACGGCGGCGAAGGCGCGGACGCTCTTGATGGCGGCGCGGGCCGGGATTCGTTGCTCGGCGGCGATGGTGACGATACTGCCGCCGGCGGCAACGGGGTCGACACCATCGACGGCGGTCTTGGCGATGACACGATCTACGGCGACGTGATCGGGATCGCCAATGCCATCGGCCATGGCGCCGACCAGCTGTTCGGCGGCGAAGGCACCGATTCGATCTTTGGCGGCGGCGGGGCCGATTTCATCGAAGGCGGCAGCGGTCAGGACTTCCTGACCGGCGATGCCGGCAACGATGTCTTCCGGTTCGTGAGCAATTGGGACTTCGACGTTGTCCGCGATTTCCAGGACGGCTTCGACAAGCTCAATCTGTCGGGCCAGGGGATCAGCTTCGCTGATCTTCGGTTCGAGATGACCGACGCCGACAGCGATGGCAGCACCGACGACCTGCTGATCAAGATCGACACCGGCAGCTTTGGCGAGATCGCGCTGCTCAACACCGATATCGCCCTGATGGGGGTAACCGACTTCATCCTCTGATATCGCACCACTCGCGGTCACCGATACCCCGGAGCGCACCCTCCTCGCTCCGGGGTATTCATTTCGGCGGCGTCACCCCGTGGCGTTCAAGGAAGGCAAATATCGTCTCCCACAAGTGGCGTTCAACCTTGGGGCCCGAGACGCGGTGAGTGAAGCCGGGGTAGAGCATCATTTCGAACGGCACCGCCTGGCCCTGCAGCCGAGCGATCAGGGCCGAGCTGTTCTCGAACACCACGTTGTCATCGGCCATGCCGTGGACGATCAGCAGCGGGTCGGCGATCTTGCCGGCATCGCTCAGTCCGCTGCTTTTGGCATAGGCTGCGCCATCAGCCTGGGGGGTGCCCATGTAGCGTTCGGTATAATGGGTATCGTAGAGCTCCCAGCGGGTCACCGGCGCTCCGGCGATCCCGGCGGCGAAGACGCCCGGATGGGCCTGCAGCATCTTCACCGTCATGTACCCGCCATAGGACCAGCCATAGGTTGCGATCCGCGCCGGATCGACGAACGGCAGGCTTTTGAGGTGGAGCGCCCCGGCGTACTGGTCCTCCACTTCAACCCCGCCCATTGCCCGCCAGATCGGGCTGGCGAAGGCGACGCCGCGGTTTTCACTGCCGCGGTTGTCGAGTTCGAACCAGATATAGCCCTTGTCGACCACCGCCTGTTGCAACGCACCGCCCCAGCTGCGGGTCACCACCTGCGCGCTGGGCCCGCTGTAGTGCGAGTAGAACACTGGATAGCGCTTGCCCGGCTGCATCTCGGGCAGGATCATTTTCCAGTGCAGCTCGGTGCCATCCGCCGCCAGGATCGTGCCGAACTGCGGCAGGCGGTGGCCGGCAGTGTAGGGCGCGTAGGGATGCGCGGCGTCGATCCGGTTCTCCTCGACCCAGGCGAGCCGCTTGCCCCTGCCATCGGCGAGGTAGACCTGCGGCGGCTGGCTGGGCGATGAGCGCGAGACCAGCAGGCTCTGACCCTGCTTGTCCATGCTCGCGGTGTTGGCCCAGCCGAGCTCGGTCAGCCGCTCGATCTTGCCTGGGCGCGCCAGATCGAGCGCATAGACCTGCGGCGCCAGCACATCGTCCCTGGTCGCGGTGAAAGTGACCCGCCCGCGCGCCTCATCGACGCCGTCCAGCGAGGTGACCACCCATTTGCCCTTGGTCAGCTGGCGCCACTTGCCGGCCTTGTAGTGATAGAGGTGGCCGAAACCATCGCGCTCCGACCACCAGATCAGACTGCCGTCCTTGAGGAAGCGGTAGTTGCTGGTCAGCGTGATCCAGCTTTTTGGCGCAGCCTCTTCGCTGAACAGCACCCGCGACTTGCCGGTGGCGGGATCGACGCCAAGCAGATCGAGCCGGGTCTGGGGGCGGTTCTGGCGCTGCACGTAGAGCGTCTTGGCATCGGGCGCCCAGTCAACCCGGGCAAGGTAGATGTCCTTGTCGGGTCCGAGATCGGCCGCAACCCGCTCGGACCCATCGGGCCGCATCACGTGCAGCGAAACCTCGGCATTCGCGGAGCCTGCCACCGGATAGCGCTGCTCGAAGGTCCGGGTGCCGTCGGCGCCGATCGCCGCGCGGGTGACCACGCCAACCGGGGCGTCGTCAAACCGCTCGACCGCTATCCGGCTATCATCGGGCGCCCACCAGGCCCCCTTGAAGCGCGCCATTTCTTCCTGCGCGACGAATTCGGCCTCGCCCCAGCTGACGGTCTCGGCGGCTTCCTCGGGCGTAATCGGCCGCGACTCGGCGCCAAGCTTGCCGACCCACAATCGCCGGTCGCGCACGAACGAGAGGTATTGCCCCTGCTCGCTCAGCGCCGGGTTGAGTTCGGCGGCTTCGCTGTCGGTCAACCGCGTTACCGACCCACCAGGCCGGGCGAGGTAGAGATCACCATCAAGCGGGACCAGGATCGCGGCGCTGTCGGCGGTCCAGCTATAGCTGACAATGCCCTTGAGATCGCCGATCCGCTGCCGCTCGCGCTGCATCTTCTCGGTTTCGGACAGCTCTCGCCCCGAGCCGAGCTTCAGCGAATCGACCACCATCTGCCATTCAGCGGTGGTCCGATCGAACCCCCACAGGTCATAGCGCTCGCGGTCGTCGGCGCGCGGGCGCAGCACGGTCAGCCAGCGCCCGTCGGGTGAGAGCTTGACCCCGCGCGGCACCTGGCCATTCAGGCTGGGGCTGGCGAAGACCCGTTCGAGGGAGAGGGTGGATGACGGCAAGGGATTCTCCGGTGGACTATCGGCCCAGGCTGCGGCGGCAGGAACGATCGACGCAAGCGCGCCGACGGTCAACAACAAGCGCAGAGAATACATCGTCGGTCAGGCTCCCGTGAAGCTGGTATGCGTGCCTTCCTATCCTGCTTTGGCGTTCAAGCGCCAGAGCTGGCCTGCACGAATTCCGGACGGCGGCGGAACGGTTGCTTCTGGCCATAGGAGAGGCTGCGCCACAGCCATTCGACCGGACCGGCGGCAAAGTACCGCATCCACAGGTTGGCCAGCACCAATTGGAATACCACCACCGCGCCGGCCAGCCAGGCTGCATAGGCCCAACCCTGGGCGCTGGGCAGGTGCAGCCCGATCGGCGAATAGAAAATCCAGATGCCGATGATCTGCTGCATCAGATAGAGCGAGAAGGCGACCTGCCCCGCCGCCTTGAACGGCGCCAGCAGGTTGCGACCGGCTGCCGCGCGGACCAGCAGGTTGATTGCCGCGACATGGCCAAGACTGACCGCGATCCGGGCCAGTTCGCCGGTCATCCAGATCGTCTTGGGACCCGGCGCGAAAGTCAGCCGCTCAAGCCCGCCGACATAGCGCGCGGTCAGCCCGAAGCCGTAGGCGACCACCAGCGCAATCAGGTATTCGCGGGTCGAGCGCTGGCCCTGGATGAAACCGAGCTTCCACAGCGCGATTCCGATCAGCATGGTGCCGAAAGCCTCGATCACCCCGAACAGCAGTCCGCCCTTGCCGACAAACCAGAGATAGGTGGAAATGAAGAAGCCGGCATAGTCGGCAATCGAGCCGGCCCGCGCCTTCTGCTCGTCCTCGGCCAGCTTCTTCTGGAACGGCTCCTGGCCGGCGATCGAACTGACCTTCTTGGTCCATTCCTTGACCGCTTCGGCCTCGTCCTTGGAGAGCTTCTGCCCCTTTTCCTGCTTGTCGGTCGCGACCTGGAAGGTCTGCTGCATTTCGACGCGCCCGGCATATTCGAAAGCCCCGCCAATCAGTTGCAGGACCGAAAAGGCCAGGCCCAGTGCAATCAGCCACTTCACCTTGAGCTTGCGAAACGGGAACAGCGCCAGCGCGCAGAGCGCGTAGACATGCAGGATATCCGCGACCCAGAGCAGCGCGAAAATGTTGATCAGCCCGAAGCCGAGCAGCCAGAGGTTGCGGCGGATGTAAAGGTCGGCGATCGCTACCGGGCCATCGGCGCCCATCGCCTTGGCCGCGGTGACCATCAACCCGGCACCAAACAGGAATTCGAGCATGCCGCGCTGGGTACGTTCCATGAACGTGTTCATGAACAACCAGGTGCTCTGATCGGCCGGGCTCCAGCCGAGGCTGCGGACGTCGCCGATCAGCGCACTGAGCGGCCCCATCATCGCCGGCAGGTTGATGAAGAAGATCCCCAGGATCGCCACCCCGCGCAGGATGTCGATCACCTCGATCCGTTCGCGCCCGCGCACCGGCGCGAGTGTGACGGCTTCGCTCATTGCCTTCTCCCCAATCTGCCTCAAGGCGGGGTCTAACAGGGTGTATGACTATTGCAACACAGTAAGGCGGGCGCGTTCGACCAAAGCAAAAGGGGCCCCGACCAACGGTCGGAGCCCCTTTGCTGATGGGTTGGCGACTGCGCTCAGCTTTCGTGGCGGACGTCGCGGCGCTCGGCGATGCGGGCGCGCTTGCCGGTGCGGCCGCGCAGGTAATAAAGCTTGGCGCGGCGGACCACGCCCTTGCGGACCACGGTGATCGATTCGATGTTGGGCGAATAGATCGGGAAGACGCGCTCCACGCCCTCACCGAAGCTCATCTTGCGGACGGTGAAGTTGCTGCCGATGCCCTTGTTGGCGCGGGCGATGCAGACGCCTTCATAATTCTGCACGCGGGTCCGCTCGCCTTCAACCACGCGCACGCCGACGCGGACGGTGTCACCGGGGCGGAACTCCGGAATCTGCTTGGCGGCACGAGCGATTTCCTCGGCCTCGATCTGCTGGATCAGGTTCACTGGTCCCAGGTCCTTCTTTTCTCACCGCGCGCCAGAGGCAGGCCGAACCCGAGCGCCCTTGTAGCGCTCCACCAGGTCTGGTCTGCGTGACCGTTTGCAGGCGCCGGCTCCGCAGATCGCGGGATTAGCGGAAAGAGCCGGGTCTCCCGGCCCCAGAAGGTCCGGAAAAGCGGGGTCAGCCCCCGCCCGAAGCCGGGGCCACTACCCGCGCAGGCGGCCGATTGCAAGGGGTTTCGCCAGGCCAAAGCTGCGGCCACGCTAGGGTTTGGTTAACCATGGCAGTGCATAAGCCGGGCCATGCCAGCCGCAGTTGTCCAGACCGCCGCACTCACATGCGCCAGCAGCGCCATCGGCAGCCCGCAATGGCGTGCCTTTGCCACCTGGCTGGCATGCTGGATCGTGCTTCCCAACCTGCCGTTTCTGCCGATGACGCTGCTGGGCGGACCGCCACGCTATGTCGAGATCATGCTGTGCGGCATCGTCGGACTGGTGGTGCGGCACCAGGGCCTGCCGGTCAGGATCACCGCTTTCGCGGCGCTGCTGGCCTATCTGGTGATTGCCTTCATCGCCCGCATGTTCAACATGGCGCCAACCATGCTGCTCTCGGTGGTCGGCCTGGTGTTCGACCTCCAGCCGCAGGCATCGCCTGAATATGCCATTGGCGCGGGGCTGCTGGTGCTGACTTTCGCCGCCGCCGTGTGGCTGCTGCGCAAGCCCGGCCACTTCGTCCATCCCCGGCTGGTCGCCGCGGCGGCGGCGGTGGTTGCCGTGCTGGCGGGGGGTGACCACGCGCTTTCGCAGGCAGCCATGGGCTCCTACGGGCGGATTGCGAGCCCGGACAACCGGTTCGATTCGGCCGTCAGTCAGGTCCGTTTCCTGGCCGGAGCTGATGGCCGCCGCAACCTGCTGGTGGTCATGGTCGAGGCCCTGGGCGAGCCGCGCGATCCCGCCTTGCGGCGCAAGCTGGACCAGCTTTGGCTGCGCCCAGAGCTGGCCGGACGTTACACCATGAGCCGCGGGGTTACCGAGTTCTATGGTTCGACCACCAGCGGCGAAATCCGCGAACTGTGCCAGCGTTGGGGTGACTATCCGCAATTCGACGGGCCACAGCCCGATTGCCTGCCCGCGATCCTGCGCCAGCGCGGCTACAGCGCGCATTCGATCCACGCCTTCCAGTCCGGCTTCTTCGAGCGGAGCGATTGGTATCCGCTGATCGGGTTTGAGCGCATGACGTTCGGCGAGCAGCTGATCGAACGGGGTGCGGGCTATTGCCCCAATGTCTTCCCCGGCGCCTGCGACCGCGACGTGCCGCGCTTTATTTCCGCCGAACTGCGCGCGCCTGGCCGGCCCAAATTCATCTACTGGCTGACGCTCAATTCGCACTTGCCGGTGGTCACCAACCGCGAACTTCGCACCCAGCAGTGCCAGCAGCTTGGCGCGGCACAAGACCGCGATTTCCCGATGATCTGCCGCCTGTTTGCCGTGTGGGAGGATACCGCCGACGCGCTTGTGACGATGCTGGCCGAACCCGGACTGCCGCCGACCGACGTGCTGATCGTGGGCGATCACGTGCCGCCTTTTACCCAGCAGAGCGCGCGGGTGCAGTTCGATCCGGCGCATGTCCCGTGGTACTATCTGCGCGCCAAACAGAGCGAACCCGCCGTTCAATCCTTGCGGTAGGCAGCCCACAGTTCAGGCCGCCGTTCGCGGGTATCCTCTTCGGCCCTCGCCTTGCGCCACGCTGCGATCCTGGCGTGATCGCCCGAGCGCAGCATATCGGGGATCGCATGCCCCTCCCATTCGGCCGGGCGGGTATAATGCGGGTATTCGAGCAGGCCGTTCTCGAACGATTCCTCGTGCCCGCTAAGGTCAGCGCCCATGACGCCGGGGAGCAGGCGGATACAGGCGTCGAGCAACATCAGCGCCGCGGGTTCACCGCCGGAGAGGACAATGTCGCCGACCGCGACTTCCTCGACTGCGCGTCCCGCGAAAATCCGCTCGTCAAAGCCCTCGAACCGCCCGCAGAGAATGGTTGCGCCGGGCCCCGAGGCCAGCTGACGCACCCGCGCCTGGCTCAGTGGTGTGCCACGCGGAGTCATCGCCAGCACCGGGCAATCGGGCTGAGTCGCGCGGGCATGGTCGATCGCCGCGCCGAGCACATCGGCCCGCAGTACCATCCCCGCCCCGCCGCCTGCGGGGGTGTCGTCAACCGTGCGGTGCTTACCGATGGCAAAATCGCGGATCTGGACGGTCTCGAGCGACCACTTGCCCTCCTCGCGCGCGCGGCCCGCCAGGCTGACACCGAGCGGCCCGGGGAACATCTCCGGGTAGAGGGTGAGGACGGTGGCGGAAAAGGTCATGCCGACTCTCTGGACAAGGTCCATTCGAATGCAGCGGTCATGAGAACCAGTCCGCCAAGTGCAGGAGCAAATAACAGAATTGGAGCAGGCCAGAAGACGAACGCCCCTACGGAATAGGCCGCCACGACAGCGCATAACCGAGCCGTTCTGTTGCGCTGGAATGCAATATATGCGGCGGCCCAGGCCAGAATTGCTGGCAAAAGGAATATCGACATAACCGCAAGGAAGGTCAACGGACCGTCCAGTCCTCGACCTTCAATCCGGTAACCTTGGCAAAATCCTTTGTGTTGCGGGTCACCAGGGTAAGATCCAGCGAAACCGCGTGGGCCGCAATCAAGCGATCAAAACTCTTGCGCTTTATCCCGATCTCGCGCCCCATTTTGCCATAGGCATTGGCTGCATTCTCATCAAATTCACGCAGTTTCAACACACGGACAAACGAATCCAATCGACGCTCATCTTCTAGCTCAGCCCCTTTGTGCCGTGCGCCAACCCGGAGTTCGGCGAGCGAGATCATGGAAATCGAGAGGCCTAGCGGATAGGCTGTCCTGATCCGCTCACGCAGCAAATCGCTGCGCGCGAGCGCGAAATCGATGCAGCAATTGGTATCAAGCAGATACAAGGTCAAGCAGCCTTGTCCGCCGAATGCGACTTTGACCAATCGTAGTCATCCTGTTCGATGTCGCCGCGGCCTTCGGACATGAATCCTGACGAAAATGCCCCATAGAGGCCCATCAAGACTTTGAGGCCTTCGCTTTCCTTCCAAAAGCTGAACGATCCGTCGGCGTGGGGCACGAAAACAACCTCGTCGCCTTCGCCTATGCCCAGTTCCCTGGGCAGGCGCAGCGCGAGCGAATTGCCCGACTTGAACACCTTTGCGCGATATTCCTTGCCCATCGACCGCCTCCGTATATACAGCATGTATATACATGGTGGAGCTTGCCGTCAATTGAAGTTCTTGCTTGTCCTTGCCCTGCTCACCCGCGCCGCTCCCGTCCAGGCTGGGGAAATCGGCGAGTGCCAATTCGGTCGCGATACGCTGACCTTCGCCGGAACCGCGTCTGAGCAGGCCGAGTGCCTGATGCGCAAGGTCAAGTTGCTGGGCGTGAAAGAGCTGCAGCCCTTGCCGCCGGTTTTCCGCGGCCTGCTCGAAGGCGACGCTTCTCCCACCCCCGCGCAAATGGCCGCTGCAATCGCCGCTTTTCCCGAACCCTACCGCGCCTACGCAAGCCAGCACAGCGACCGCCCCATCTCGCAAACCGCTGCCGGCTTGCCTGCGCTGTACTTCGTGATCCACGACACTTCGACGCCCTTCTTCGGCGACGAACCCTTCCCCCGCCGCCTCGACCGCGATCATCGGGTGAACGACTTCACCCCCTATATGGACGGCACCTATGCCGAGTATCCGGTCGCGCACATCTTCCTCTCACGCTACGGGCAGATCTGGGCCGGGCACGACTTTTCGGAAGGCTGGCGCGCGACCAAGCTGGAAAGCTTTGTGGTTGGACCTGCTGCAAGAGGCCGGTTCGTGCATATCGAGGTGATCCAGCCGCGGCGCTTCTTGCCGGGCTACAGCGATCGCAGCCACACCCAGGGGCCGGTGCCGGGCTTCTCTGGCGCCCAGTATCGCCAGCTCGCCGCGCTCTACGTCTATGCCTCGGCGCGGGCCGGGCGCTGGCTGATCCCGGCGCAGCACGCCACGATCGATGCCGGAATCCCCGACGCGCACGACGATCCGCAGAACTTCGAACTTGAGAAGTTTGCCGCCGCACTGGAACAGCTGCTTTCAGCGGGCGCCGGCGCGCCCTAGCGGCGCATTCCACACCGCTTCCATCCGCGTCCCGACCGCGGCCATCGGCAGCGACGGCGGGATGCCGAGCTTGCTTTCCTGCTCGCCAATGTCGAGCTGCAAGCGATCGAATGCCGCGCGCCAGCTCGCCCCCTTGCTGAGTTCGCCTTCGAGCAGGGCTGCGCCGAACACGGTGTACTGGCGCCGGTCGTCGCAGCCGAACGAGGTGCGGGTGGCCGAACTGGCGGTCAGCACAATGGTATCGGGCGTGGTCAGCGGGCCGACCCAGGTGCCCGAAAAACACGCCGAAACGATGACGATGCGGCGGCCAATCCCGGCCTTGTCGAGGCTCTCGGCGAGAAACGGCGCCGAGATCGACTTGAGCCCGAAGGCGTCGGGCAGGTCAGTCTGCAGCGAGGCGTCGGGGCCGCCATGCGCGGTCAGGTAAATCACCAGCAAGTCGCGCGCCGGATCGAACCGCTCACCGATCGCGGTCAAGGTTGCAGAAACATTGTCCTGGTTGGCCAGCGGCACTTTGCCGTGATGGACCACGCCGTTGGACAGCAGCAGGCCGGGCGCGCCCTTGCCCAGGCGGCGCGCGAACATTTCGCGCATCGCCTCCGCCTCGCGCCCAAAGATCGCCTGACTGCCGCCCGCCGCGATAGAAACGGTGAACACCTTGGGCCCGCGTGCGCGCTTTGGCGGCAGGGTGGTCGCAGCCTTGGCCAGCAGTCTGGGCTGCGCGGTCCACAAGGTCTCATAGTCGATCTTGATCGCTGCAGTGGAACCCGATTCGGGAATCAGCCGCTCGGCCAGCGCACCTTCGAGCGCTTGGAGGTTCGCTCCCAGCGGAAACAGTACCGCAACCACCGCCATTGACATCAGGCGGCGATGCGGCAGGGCCAGCGCCGCCGAAGTGGCGACCAGCCTGATCGCGGCCAGCACGGCCCACAGCGAGGCGAAAATCTCGATCAGATTGCCCACCACCCCGGAGCGCCAGGCAAGCTGGGCGAGGATTGGGACCGAGGCGGCGACAAGCCCCAGCGCGAGGAAAGCCGCAGCATAGCGCAGGCCATCGGCTCCACTACCCAGCAGCCCGCCGACCACAAGACCGGCCAGCACCTGCATGCCGATTGCGACGAAGCTCGACACCACGCCAAACGGCCAATCCGCTGCGGCCAGCCACAACCCGGCAAGTCCGAGCGAGCCCAGCAACCACAGGCTAGCTATCGGCAGCGGGCCGCCGGGAAAGTCGCTCGCCGCAACACGGCGGAAGGTCAGCAGACGAAGGAACGGACGCAGCATGATCGCGGCGATCCTAACACCTTGTCGCGCGCGGGGAAGGCCCTTTACTCGGCCCAGCCCTTGGCAATGACCAGGCGCTCGCGATCCCACTCGGGCACTGCCTCGGCGCGCATCGGGACCATGAAGCGCTTACCATCGGGGCGTTCGATCTCGAGCACATCGCCAGCGCCGAAGTTCTCCACCGCGATGCAGGCGCCGAGTGTTTCACCGGTGGTTGAAACGGCAGGCAGGCCGAGCAGGTCGGCGTAGTAATATTCACCCTCTGCCAGCGGCGGTAGCGCCGAGCGCGGGACGGTGAGCGCGGTGCCGCGTAGCTGCTCGGCGGCGGCGCGATCAGCGATCTCGGCGAAGCGTGCGATCGCGCCGCCTTTGCCGTCGTCCTTGAGTTTCTCGAGCGTCAGGCCCGCAGCGTTGAAGGCGCGGTGGCGCTTGAGCGCGGCCACGCCTTCCCCGAACAGCTTCAGGCGGACCTCGCCCGTCACGCCGTGCGCGCCGATGATGGCGGCGAGCGTGACGGGGTTGGTGTTGTCCAAGCGCGCTTAGCCTTCGGCCTGCGCTTCGCTGGCTTCAACAGCGGGAGCGTCCTCGGCAGCGGCAACTTCGGCGACAGCTTCTTCGGCAACCGGCGCTTCGTCAGCAGCAGCTGCCTCGGCGGCGGGGACTTCTTCGGCCTGGGCTTGCTCAGCCGGGGCAGCTTCCTCAGCAGCAGGAGCTTCCTCGGCGGCAGGAGCTTCATCGGCCTGGGCTTGCTCAGCCGGTGCGGCTTCCTCAACAGCAGGCGCTTCCTCGGCGGCAGGAGCCTCTTCGGCCTGGGCTTGCTCAGCCGGGGCAGCTTCCTCAGCAGCGGGTGCTACCTCGGCGGCTGCGGCTTCTTCGACAACGGCTTCCTCGGCGGCGGCCTCTTCAACCACTTCTTCAACAACCGGAGCGGCGGCCGCAGCGGCCCTGGCTTCTTCGGCCTCGGCAGCCTTGGTGGCCTTGTCTTCGGCGCGTTCCTTGGCCTTCTTGCCGGGTTCGGCCTTGTTCGGGTTCACGGTCGCGGTGCGCTCCTTGATTCCGGCCTTGTCGAGCAGGCGGGCAACGCGGTCGGTCGCCTGGGCGCCGACGCCGAGCCAGTAGCGGACCCGGTCTTCGACCAGGCGGACACGGGCTTCATCGTCCTTGGCGAGCAGCGGGTTATAGGTCCCGACCTGCTCAAGGTACTTGCCGTCGCGCGGAGCGCGGGCATTGGCAACGACGATCTTGTAATACGGGCGCTTCTTTGAGCCGCCACGCGAAAGACGAAGGGAAACAGACATTTGAACTACCTTTCTACAAAACCAAACTGAAAATTACTTCTTGAACAAATCGCTGAGACCGGCCGGACCGCCGCCGCCGCCCAGCCCGGGAAGACCGCCGCCTTGCCCGCCGCCGAGCCCGGGCATGGCTGCACCCAGCCCGCCCTTGGCAAACAGCTTGCCGAGCCCGCCGAGCCCGCCCATTTTCTTGATCTGCTTCATCGCCTTACCCATTTCCTGGTGCATCTTGATGAGCTTGTTGACGTCCTGGACCTGCATCCCCGAACCCTTGGCAACGCGGATCTTGCGCTTGGCGTTGAGCAGTTCGGGGCGAACGCGTTCCTTGGGGGTCATCGAACCGATGATCGCATCCATCCGCAGTAGCACCCGGTCGTCCATCCCGCTGGCGTCCATCGCCGCCTTGGCCTTCTTCATCCCCGGCAGCATGCCCGCGAGCGCGCCAAGGCCGCCCATCTTCTGCAATTGCCTCAGCTGCTGG
>JANOGS010000189.1:0-20668 GCA_031414115.1 Novosphingobium sp.
CCCCTCCGTCAGCGCTTCGCGCTGCCACCTCCCCATTTGCGCTGACGCGAAAATGGAGAGTATCTTCACATGACCCCCCGCGCCCTCATCCTGCCCACGCCCCGCGCGCTGCTGCTGATCGCGGCGGCGGCACCGGTGGCCTTGCTGCTGGCGGTGATGGCACCGCAGGCCGCCGCGGCCGCGCCGGTGCTGGGGATCGCGGTGCTGGCGCTGATCGTGATCGACGGGCTGCTGGCAGGCCGGGTCAAGCAGCTCGATCTCACCGTGATCCCCGATGTCGAGGTGGGCGAAGAAGGCTGGTTCCAGCTGTTCGCCCGATTCACCAGGGGTGTGCGCTCGAAAGTCGAATGCGCGCTGGCCGCCGATCCGCGCCTGCTGCCGGGCGGGCGCGCCGAGCAGGCGCTGTTGTCGGCGGCGGGCGGCGCCTGGCAAGCTGCGATCGGCTACCGCCCGACCCGGCGCGGCTCGGGCCTGGTCGAGCGGGTCTGGCTGCGCTGGACCGGGCCGCTCGGGCTGGGCGCGCGGCAGATGCAGCAGTCGGCGGGGCAGACAGTGCGGGTCTGGCCCAACCTCGCGCCGGTGCGCTCGCCGGCCTTGCAGGCGTTTCTGCGCAATTCCGAATTCGGCCTGATCGCCCGGCGGATCCGCGGCGAAGGGTCGATGTTCGAAGCGTTGGCCGAGTTCCAACCGGGGATGGACAAGCGCCGGATCGACTGGAAATCGAGCGCCCGCCACGCCCACCTCTACGCCAAGGAGTACGAGGCCGAACGCAACAACCAGATCGTCTTCGCGTTCGATTGCGGTCAGGCGATGTGCGAGCCGGTTGGAGGCGAGGGTTACGGAATTCCGCGGATCGACCGCGCGGTCTCGGCTGCGCTCGCCACCGCCTATGTCGCGCTCAAGGGCGGCGACCGGGTCGCGCTGTTCGGCTTTGCCGCGCGGCCCGAGGTGTTCACGCCGTTCGTCAGCGACCCGCGTGACTTCAAGCGCTTGCAGATGGCCGCCGCCGCGCTCGATTACCACGCCCAGGAGTCCAACTTCACGCTCGCTCTGGCGACTCTGGCGGGGCGGTTGCAGCGCCGCAGCCTGATCGTGGTGTTCTCTGACTTTACCGACCCGACCAGTGCCGAACTGATGGTCGAATCGATTGCCCGGCTGGTCAAACGCCACCTGGTGCTGTTCGTGACCCTGACTGACGAAGAGCTTGAAAGCCTGGCGACGGCTGCGCCGCATGATCTGGAAGTTCTGGGCATGGCGGTCAGCGCCGATGCCCTGCTGCGCCAGCGCGCGCTGGTGCTGTCACGGCTCCGCCAGCTGGCGGTCGATGTGATCGAGGCGCCCTATCAGCAGATCGGCACCCGGCTGATCGACGCTTACCTGGCAATCAAGAACAAGGGAGCGATTGGCTGATGGCGGTATTCGGACTGTTCGGCGAAAAGGCCAAGGCAGCCGATCAGGCGATCGTCGCGGCGGCGCTGCGTTCCGACCGCTTTCGCCAGCAGCGCGAAAGTGACTGGATCCGGCTGGAGGCAATCGTCGAGCGGATGGAGAAGGGCCGCTTGCGCCGGGTTTCCGACGCGGATGTGCTGGCGCTGCCAGTGCTTTACCGCACTGTCGCCTCAAGCCTTTCGGTGGCGCGCGAAACCTCGCTCGACGCGGCGACGCTGGCCTATCTCGATGGACTGGTGCAGCGCGCCTGGTTCCTGGTCTATGGCCCGCGCACCACGCTGTGGTCGTGGTTGCGCGGCTGGCTGGGCGGCGGCTGGAGCGCGGCGGTGCGCAGCATCTGGCCCGAATGCCTGATCGCGCTGGCGCTGATGATGGCGGGGACCCTGGTCGGCTGGCTGCTCTGCGCCAGCGATCCCGACTGGTACTATTCGCTGGTTCCCACCCAGTTCCTCGACACCCGCATCCCCGGGGCGAGCCGCGAGGCGCTGGCGGACACGCTGTTCGGGCAAAGCGGCGAGGACGGGCTGACCGTGTTCGCCGCAGCGCTGTTCAGCAACAATGCCAGCGTCGCGATCCTGTGCTTCGCGCTGGGGTTTGCCTTCGGGGTGCCGCCGCTGCTGCTGCTGATCCACAACACCACCATGCTGGGGGCGATGCTGTGGCTGTTTGCCGGGCAGGGGCTGACTTACGAATTCGTCGGCTGGCTCTCGATCCACGGCACCACCGAATTGCTTGCGATCCTGCTCTCAGGCGGGGCCGGGCTGCATGTCGGGCGATCTATGGCCTTCCCGGGCAATGCTTCGGTGCTGGAGGCGGCGGCCGCCGCAGGCCAGCGCGCCGCAGCGGTCATGGCCGGAGTGGTGCTGATGCTGGTGATCGCCGCCGTGCTGGAGGGCCTGGGCCGCCAGCTGATCGACAGCACCCCGCTGCGCTATGGCATCGGCTATGGCATCCTGGCGTTCTGGCTGGCCTATTTCGCGCTGATGCGCCGCCGCTATGAAGACGGGCGCAGCGCATGAGCGAAGCTGTCTTGCCCGCCCGGTCAGACCGCCGCCGCACCGTGGTGACACCCGAGGGAATCGCCATGCCGGTGATCCTGGCCAGCCGGGGAACGCGGTTCGGGGCGCTGCTGATCGATCTGATGATTATCGCCACCACCTTGTTCATTGTCACCTTGGTGCTGGTGCTGATCGCGACCCAGCTTGACCGGCTGGCCGATGGCAAGCTCAAGATCACCGAGGACGGGTTCGGGCTGGCGCTGCAAGGGGTGATCATCTTCTACATCGCGCTGATCTTCCTCACCCGTTACGGCTATTTCCTGTTCTTCGAGCTGGGCCCGCGCGGCGCCACCCCGGGCAAGCGGATGACCGGAATCCGGATCGCCGCGCGCGGCGGCGGGCGGCTTTCGACCGAGATGGTGCTGGCCCGCAACCTGCTGCGCGATATCGAGGTGTTCATGCCGATCGCCGCGCTGCTTTCGGCTCAGGGCGAAGGTCCGACCGGCTGGGCTTCAGCCGCCTGGTTCTTGCTCTTCGCGCTGTTCCCGTTCTTCAACCGCGACCGCTTGCGCGCCGGCGATGTGATTGGCGGAACCTGGGTGATCGAGGCGCCCAAGCGCAAGCTGGAAGCGGCAATGTCTGCCGGCAAGGCAGCCGCAACCAATGTCAGCGCCACAACCGGCGCGAATTACCGCTTCGGCGAGGCCGAGCTGGCGATCTATGGCGAGTTCGAACTGCAAACCCTCGAACGGGTACTGCGCGAGGACCGTGAGGAGGCGATCGTCGCGGTGCATGAGGCGATCTGCCGCAAGATCGGCTGGAACCCCGGTGCAGGCGACGAGCGCGCCTTTCTGCAGGCCTATTACACCCAGCTGCGCGGACGGCTGGAAGCGGGGATGCGACTAGGCCGGCGCAAAGCTGACAAGCACACGGCCGGCGGCGGTTGAACGCCGCCGGCCGGGCCCCCCTCTTACTTCCTGAAGTTGAGCACCTGCCACAGCTGCGAGCCGAGCACCTTGCGATACTTGGCACGTTCGCCCGAGGCCGCCTGCATCTGGGTGTCGGTCTGCTTGACGTGGTCGCGGTACAACTTGGCGCGACGCTCTTCCTCGGCGGTATCGGCGAAGTTCTTGAAGCGCGTGACCAGGATCAGGTCGGGCTCACCGGGACGGGCGTTGACATTGCTGAGCACTTCGTAGCTGACGATCCAGCCCTGCGACTTGGCGTACTCCTGCTGGGCGCGCCAGATCCCGGCAAGATGGTTGGCATAGTCGAGGAAGTGCCCGTCATCGATCGCGATCGAAGACACTTCGAGATATTCCCCGCCAATCATCGGATTGGACTGGGCCAGCGCCGGGGCGGCAAAGGCGAGCGAAAGCGATGCGGCCAGCACGGCAGCGCGACGGAATGCATTCATGACAGTTCTCTCCTTGGATGAACGCAGGACAACGGCGAAAACCGCCGCTTTCTGCGCTGACAAAGCTCGGAGCCGGGCGACCCGGTACCCTCTACGAATCCGCCCCAAGTACCGGAAAAGCTATGCGGGTTTCAGGACTGTGGCTAGTTACCCTTCGATAGGGGGTGGCTTCGGGCCGGGAACATTAATCGGCACTTGTCTTCGCGGTGCGGGTAAGCGACTAGGCCCGGATGCCCGACTATGCGATCCGCGAAGACGATCTGACCGGCCCCGAGATCGCCGCGCTGCTGCAGCTGCACCTCGACGAGATGCACCAGTGGTCACCGCCCGAAAGCGTCCATGCCATGCCGATCGAGCGGCTGCGCGAGGCCGATGTGACCTTCTACTCGGCTTGGGTCGGTGACACGCTGGCCGCCTGCGGGGCACTCAAGCAGCTTGATCCCGGCCACGGCGAGATCAAGTCGATGCGCGCCGATCCGCGCTTTCGCGGCAAGGGCGCAGGGCGCGCGATCCTGCTCCATCTTATCGCCGAGGCCCGCGCGCGCGGTTACACCCGGCTCAGCCTCGAGACCGGCTCGACCGACGAATTTGTCCCGGCCCGCAGCCTCTATGCCAATCACGGTTTCGGCGAATGCGGGCCTTTCACCGGCTATGGCGAAGACCCGTTCAGCATTTTCATGACGAGGACCCTGTGAGCGACCTGATCCTGCGCCCGGCCACCGCCGCCGACTCGGCGGCGCTTTCGCACCTTAGCACCGAGAGCTTCGTCGCCGCGTTCGGCGACATGTATAACGCGCAAGACCTTGCCGCTTACCTTGCCGAGACCAAATCCGACGCAGCAATCGCGGCCCAGATCGCCGATCCCGCCGGTCCGATCCAGCTAGCCGAGCGAGGCGGGCGGCTGCTCGGCTATTGCAAGCTCGGACTCGGTTGCGGCTGGCCAGAATTCGCCCGCGGCGGCGCGGCGATGGAGCTCAAGCAACTTTACATGGATCCGGCCGCGACCGGGCTGGGGATCGGCGCCATGCTGATGGATTGGGCGATGGCGGAATTGGCGGCGCGCGGCGCGGACGAGGTTCAGCTCTCGGTGTTCTCCGGCAACCACGGCGCGCAGCGGTTCTATGCCCGCCACGGCTTCGAGAAGATCGCCGACATAACTTTCCGCGTTGGCCAGCAGCTCGACCACGAATTCCTCTTCGCACGGATGCTTTAGAGTTTTTCCGGAGTAGGCATCACCAGCCCGCTCCCCCTCCCGGTGCCCGTCGGAAAAACTCCAGGGGCAATTCGTTCGTTTAACCGGCCCTTAGGGATAGTCTGGCAGTCCGTCCGCCATGGAACCAGATCAGCCCGTTTCGATTGGCACTTATCTTCGACCCGCCGCGGCTTTGGCTAGCCCCTCGGACGAGGTTTCGCCGATCGACCGAATTCTCGATTCGATCCGCAGCCACCTGGGCATGGAGATCGCCTTTGCTTCGCGGATCGCCAATGGCATGCGCCAGTTCACCCACATTCGCGCCGATTGCCCGGTCCCAGTGGCCCCCGGCGATGCCGAGCCGCTGGAGTCCACGCTGTGCCATCTGGTGCTGGAAGGCCAGTTGCCGCAACTGATGCACGACGCCCAGACGTTTCCGGCTGCCTTGCCGATCGGTATTACCCTGGGGCTGCCGGTCGGCTCGCATCTGAACGTTCCGTTGCGACTGCGCGATGGCAGCCTTTACGGCACCTTCTGCTGCGTCAATCGCACGCCGGACTGGAGCCTGACCGAGCGCGACATGGCCACGCTGCGCGCTTTTGCCGATCTGGCCGCGCAACTGATCGAGAACGATCTGGAACTGACTGGCCGCGAACAGGCGATAACGGCACGGATCGAAGGGGTGCTGGCCAGCGATGCCATCACCATCTTCCACCAGCCGATCCATGAACTGAGCAGCGGCAAGGCGGTCGGGGTCGAATGCCTGGCCCGGTTCGCCGATGCCGCCACGCGCGGTCCCGATGCCTGGTTTGCCGAAGCCGCCGATGTCGGACTGGCCATCGAACTGGAACTGGTCGCCTTTCGCGCCGCGCTGCGGACGATCGCCCACGTCCCTGCGCCGTGTTACATGTCGGTCAACGCATCGCCGGCCACCGTCATGTCGGGCGAACTGTTGCCGATTGTTCAGGGCCATGATTCTAGCCGCCTGGTGATCGAGCTGACCGAACACAGCCAGGTCAGCGACTATCCCGCGCTGGCGGCGGCGCTCGACACGCTGCGCCCCTATGCCCGCATCGCGATCGACGATGTTGGCGCAGGCTATGCCGGGCTGCGCCATATCGTCGATCTGCGGCCCGATATTCTCAAACTCGACATGAGCTTGACCCGTGACATCTCCCGCGACCCAGCCCGCCGCGCGCTGGCCCATGCGCTGGTCCACTTTGGCGGCGAAATGGGCTGCAGCATTGTTGCCGAAGGGGTTGAAACCGAAGCCGAGCGCGCCACCCTGACAGCGCTGAAGGTGCCGTTGGCGCAAGGCTATCTGTTCAACCGACCGATGCCGGTGATCGCAGCCCAGCAAGTCCTGTTAGGTCTTCAGACCAATATCAGCCAGTCGGCAACCCTCTCCGCTGCGCCGGTCAAAATGGCGCGCCGGGCCTGATCGCACCCCGCTGCAAGGGAGTCTGTTTGCCGATCGTGCGCAGCGCAATTGCCGCGCGGCGCAAGCGACCCTATATGGCAGCCATGTCCTCGATCAGACCCTGGCGCGATATCGCGCGGCGCACCAGTCGGCAAATCATGGTTGGCGGCGTCCCCGTGGGCGGCGATGCGCCGATCACGGTCCAGACCATGACCAACACCCTGACCAGCGACGCCGCCGCGACGATCGACCAGATCCGCCGCTGCGTGGAGGCCGGGGCTGATCTGGTCCGCGTCTCCTGCCCCGATGAAGCGAGCACCAGGGCCTTGCCGGCGATCGTCCGCGGGTCCGAGGTGCCGCTGATCGCCGACATCCATTTCCACTACAAGCGCGCACTCGAAGCCGCCGATGCGGGTGCGGCCTGCCTGCGAATCAATCCCGGCAATATCGGCAGCAGCGAGCGGGTTGCCGAAGTGGTCCGCGCCGCCAAGGCCAACGGCTGCGCGATTCGGATCGGAGTCAACGCCGGCAGCCTTGAGAAGGACCTGCTCGAGAAATACGGCGAACCCTGCCCCGAGGCACTGGTCGAATCGGCGCTCGATCACATCAAGCTGCTGCAGGATCATGATTTCCACGAATACAAGGTGGCGGTGAAGGCCAGCGACGTGTTCCTGGCGGTGGCGGCCTACATGCAGCTCGCCGAAACCGTCGATTGCCCGCTCCACCTTGGCATTACCGAGGCTGGCGGGCTGATCGGCGGCACGGTCAAAAGCGCGATCGGCATGGGCAACCTGCTGTGGGCCGGGATTGGCGACACCATCCGGGTCTCGCTTTCGGCCGAGCCGGAAGAGGAAGTGCGGGTCGGCTATGAGATCCTGAAAAGCCTGGGCCTGCGCACCCGCGGCGTGCGGATCGTTTCGTGCCCCTCGTGCGCGCGCCAGGGCTTCGACGTGATCCGCACGGTCGAGAAGCTTGAGGACGCGCTCAGCCACATCAAGACGCCAATGAGCGTCTCGGTGCTCGGCTGCGTCGTCAATGGCCCCGGCGAAGCGCGCGAGACCGATATCGGCATCACCGGCGGCGGCCAGGGCAAGCACATGGTCTACCTCTCGGGCGTGACCGACCACCATGTCCAGGACGCCGACATGATCGCGCACATCGTCACCCTGGTCGAAGCCAAGGCGGCCGAGATCGAGGCCGGACAATCGGTCAGCATGGACGTAACCCACGGGAAAGCCGCGTGATGGCCCTGTTCGCAATCCGGTAACCTGTCGCGGTTAGACTGCGCCGGTCATGCACCGAATTTACCTCTTTCTGCTTGGCTCGGTCGGGGCGATGAGCTTGCTGGCGGCGGCCTTCAGCATGAACCAGACGGAGGCGGTTGCGCCGGTTGCGGCCGTCACCACCGCAGCGCGCGACGAGGCTCCCGCAGGTTGGCACGAAAGCTCGGCGCTGGCGCTGAAGCGCGACAGCTCCGGCCAGTTCCACGTCAACGCCAATGTCAACGGCGAGAGCGTCAGGTTCCTGGTTGATACCGGCGCTGACGTGGTCGCGCTGACCCCCGAGGAGGCCGAGTCGCTGGGTCTGATTGTCGGCGAGATGCAGCCGATCATGCAGACCGCTTCCGGGGTCGGCTATGCCGCGCCGGTAACGATCGACGAGATCGAGGTGGCCGGAATGGTGCTGCACAATGTCGATGCGATCGTTGCCCAGGACCTGCCGGTCAACCTGCTTGGCCAGTCGGTGCTGCGCAAGCTTGGCGGGGTCGAGCTGAAAGGCGACCGGATGGTGCTGCGCCCGCGCTGACAAGCACTGATCGATCGGCTAGGGCCGGTCGATGTCCGCATCGCGCCCTTCCCTTTCCCCGCTTTCGTTGCTGCTCGCGCTGGCCGTCATGGCGGTCTGGGGCTCGAACTTCGTGGTCATCAAATATGCCCTGGACCACTTGCCGCCGCTGACCCTGGCCTTGCTGCGCTTCAGCCTGGTGTTCTTTCCGCTGGCCCTGTTCCTGCCGCGCCCGGCGGTCTCGTGGCGCAATCTCGCTGCCTATGGCCTGCTGATCGGGGCCGGGCAGTTCGGGCTGCTGTTTACCGCGATGCGCGCCGACATTACCCCGGGCCTCGCCAGTCTGGTGGTCCAGGCGCAGGTGTTCGTCACGATCGGACTTGCGGCGTGGCTGGGCGGCGAGCGGCCAGCCTGGGCGCAGCTACTGGCATTGCTGCCGGCGACTGCGGGCATCGCGCTGATCGGCTTCAACACCGATGGCAGCGCTACCCCGCTGGGCCTGGCACTGGTATTGCTGGCGGCGGCAAGCTGGGCCGGGGGCAACATGGTTGCTAGGGCAGCGGGTCCGGTCAACATGCTGGGCTATGTGGTCTGGTCGAGCCTGTTTGCGGTGCCGCCGCTGCTGGCCATGGCCCTGGCGCTGGAAGGCTGGCCGCAGATGACTGCGGGGATCGCCGCCGCTGACAGCGCCACGTGGGCAGCGGTGCTGTGGCAAGCGGTGGGCAACACCATGTTCGGATACGGCGCCTGGGGCTGGCTGATGGCCCGGCACGAGGCTGCAAGCGTCGCGCCGCTGGCCCTGCTGGTCCCGGTTTTCGGCCTGGGCAGTTCGGCCCTGGTGCTGGGCGAGCCGCTGCAGCCGTGGAAGCTTGGCGCCTTCGCGCTGGTCATGTCCGGGCTCTCGCTCGGGATCCTGTGGCCGCGTTTCAATAGATGGATGACCCGATGACCCTGGCGATCCGCCCCGCTACCCCGGCCGACTTGCCCTTGATCGCAGGCTTGATCCGCGATCTGGCGGACTACGAACGGCTGGCCCACGAAGTCCGCTTCGACCAGACGGTGCTGGGCGAAAAACTGTTCGGTCCGCACCCCTATGCCGAGGTGCTGATCGGCGAGATCGACGGCGATCCACAGGGTTTCGCGCTGTTCTTCCACAATTTCTCAACATTCGAAGGGCGCCCGGGGATCTACCTTGAAGACCTGTTCGTCCGGCCCGCCGCACGCGGCTCGGGACTGGGCAAGGCGCTGCTTGCCCGGCTTGCGGCACTGGCGGTGGAGCGGGACTGTGCGCGGCTGGAATGGTCGGTGCTCGACTGGAATGAGCCCGCGATCGGCTTTTACCAAAAACTCGGTGCCCGGGCGATGGACGAGTGGACGGGGATGCGCCTGGATGGTGCCGCGCTGGCACAACTCGGCGCGACTGCGCGCTTGTCTGCCGATTCGGCCTAGAATCCCGTTAAGGCTCGGGTTATCCACAAGCGGTTATGAAGGGGGCTATGAATCGCCGGGATCTGATTCGCGGAACGCTGGCTGCGGGCGCTGCGCTCGCCCTGCCGGCGCGTGCGCTCGGGCAATCGCTCGAACAGCAGTTTGACCAGACATTCGGCCTGGTGACCGTTCCGCAATCGCAGCCCGAGGTGCCGCTGCTGCCGACCGAGATCGTGCCCAATCCGGCCTATGATCGCCGCGTGCTGGAAATCGCGGTGCGCGAGCGCGATCGCGCCGGGGCGCAGTTGTGGCGCCGCGACGTGGTCGGTGTCGCCGATTTCGCCCGCCCCAGCACCCTGCCGCGGCTGCACTTCGCCAATCTTGAGAATGGCACGGTGCGCTCGTTCTATGTCAGCCATGGCCGCGGTTCGGACTTCGAACACGACGGCTGGCTCAAGCACTTCTCGAACATTCCGGGCTCAGAAGCGACCTCGCGCGGGGCTTACCTCACTTGCGAGTGGTACAACGGCAAATACGGCACCTCGATCCGCCTGCAGGGGCTCGATCCTGATAATTCGCTGGCGCTTGACCGGGCGATCGTGATGCATCCGGCGGGCTACGCCGATCCCAGCCACATCGCCCGCTGGGGCAAGCTTGGCCGCAGCGAAGGCTGCTTCGCCATGGCCCCGGGGCAATTCAACGAGGCGCTGTGGCATCTTTCCGGCGGACGGCTGCTGTTTGCGGACCGGATCGAGGTTTGAGTCCCTGCTAGGTGCGTTCGGCCCTTTCGGGCCTCCCTTGCAACACCAGCCCGCTCCCGTCCGAGGTGCAAGAAAATGTCCGGGGGACATTTTCGCCGAAGGGGCCGACCGCACCAAAACTACAGCGGATTATCCAGCTTGATCACCTTCTGCTCGGCCTTGCGTTTGGCGTACCAGGCTTCGCGCGGGGCGGCGAAGGAGGCGATCACCGGGGCATCGCGCTGGTAAAGATCGGCGAACGTGCCCATCTTGCCGGAGATGTCCGAGGCCATGGTGAAGTACATGATATAGACCGGGAAGGTCTTGGTCATCGGCACCCGGGTGTATTCGCCCGAGGTGGTGATCTGAACCAGCTCGTCGGTGCTCTTGCCGGCGCCGAGGATCGCCATGGTCATCGCCAGCGTCAACGCCTGCTCGGTGCGGATACAGCCGTGGCTGAGCGCCCGGTTGGGCTGGGCAAAGAGCCCGCGCGCGGGCGTATCGTGGAGGAAGATCGCGTGCGGATTTGGCATGTCGAGCTTCATCAGCCCCAGCGCATTGCCCGGCCCGGGCTGCTGGACCACGGTGATATAGCCGTCCTTGCCCTTGGTAACCTTGTAGTTCTCACGCACCGCGCGGCGCGGGTTGGCCAGCAATTGCGGCCCCAGCCCCTCGCCCATCACGATCGACTGCGGCACTGTCCAGGTCGGGTTGAAGATCACCCCCTCGACCACTTCGGCGAGCTGCGGCGTGGCGGTCTTGCCCGGCTTGCCGACAATGGTGCGGTAGGACCGGATAATCTCGTTATCGACCGTCAGCCGCAGCTGGAACTCAGGCACGTTGGTCAGCAGGTAGAACTTGCCGAGATCGCGCGGCAGCCAGCGCCAGCGGTCCATGTTGACGCGGATCAGTTCGCGCTTGGTCTTGGCGGCCTTGGGCGTGGTAGCGAGCATAGCCTTGAGCCGGCCATAGTCCGGCGCGGTCGGCAGCAGCCCGGCGACTACCCCGGGGACATCGTGCAGCGCCAGCGCCTGGGTCATCAGCGCCGAGGTCGGGCTGGTATCGATATCGGTATCGACCGCGAACCACTGGACCCGCGAATCCATCCGGGCGCGGCCATCGCGGACATCCTCGACCAGCCAGGCGAACGAGCGGCTGGCCTGGGCATCGAGCGCGGTTTGAGAACCTGCCGCGATCGCCGCGCGCAGCGCTTCGGGCTGGTAATCGGCGGGAATCAGCCCTTCGGCCGAAATCCCCTCGATCACCTCCAGCAGCGCCCCGGCATCGGCCACGCTCCAGCTCATCACCGGCTCGTCCAGCGGCACTTCGGGGACGATCACCAGACCTGGAGAAGGCACCGCGCCGGGTGCAGGGGCCGCACTGGCGCTGGGCGTGGGGACCGGTTCGGGCAGGATCGATTGCGGCTGATCGGCCGCAAGCGCCATCGCCGACGTCAATCCCAGGCCGAGCGCCACGCTCCAGCTCAAACCACCAAGGCCCCGCTTACCCATTGAATTCTCCAGTTCTTCCGGTTCACCGTTCGGACGCTGCAGGCGACCGGAAGCGGAAGGATATTGCCCGTTTCGCTGCGCTGCATCAAGCATGGCAGCTTTCCGATCGCTGAACCGGCCCCGATTTTCCCCAGCCGGGCGATCAACGCCTCGTCGGATCGGCGGGCCACCACGGAGTCTCGGGCATGCCTGTGCTGACCGTTTGCGGGAAAACCGGGGCGCGCTTTTCCAGAAACGCAGCGACACCTTCATGAACGTCGGCACTGGCGCCAAGCGCGATATTGAGCAGCGCATCGACCGCCAGAGCCCCCGCCGGGCTGTCTTGCGCCGAAAATTGCCAGAGCATTCGCCGGGTCAGCGCCAGGGCAACCGGCGCGCAGTTGGCGGCGATTTCCAGCGCCAGTTCGCGCGCCCGGCTCTCGGCCTCGGCTTCGGGCACGACTTCGCTGACCAGCCCCGCCGCCAGTGCCTCGCTTGCCGGGACCAGCGCTCCGGTCAGGCACCAGCGCAGCGCGGTCGAGAGCCCGACCAGTCGCGGCAGGAACCAGGCTGAACCGGCCTCGGGCACCAGCCCGCGGCGAGTGAAGACGCAGCCGAACCGGGCATTCGCGGCGGCGACGCGAATGTCGCACGGCAATGTCAGGGTCAGCCCGACGCCCGCTGCCGAGCCATTGAAGGCGACAATCGAGGGTTTGCGGCAATTCATCATCGCCGCGGTGAAATTGCTGTCCATCGCCCGGCCGCCCGCTGCGCCAAAGTTGACCGCGCCTTCGCCGCTCTCGACATCGAAGGCCCCGACCCCGGCGGAGACATCGGCCCCGGCGCAGAACACCCGGCCGGTGGCGCCCAACACCACCACCCGCACGCTATCGTCCTGGTCAGCTTGGCGGAAGGCACGGACCAGCTCGGCGCCCATCTCGCTGGTATAGGCATTGAGCACCTCGGGCCGATTGAGCCGGATCCACAGGATCGGTCCTTCCTGCTCGACCAGCAAGGTGCTCCAGCCGCCCAAGCGCTCAGTCCTGCTCGAGCCGCACCGGCATCGCGGTGAAGCCGTGAAGGAACGGATTGGCGAGCCGGCTGGGCTTGCCCTGGGGGACGATCCGCAGCTTGCGGCTGACAATCTCGCCGATCAGCGTGGCGATCTGCGCCTCGGCCAGCTTGGCGCCGACGCAGCGGTGAATGCCGTGGCCGAAGCCGACATGACGGCGGGCGTTCTCACGCCCGACGTCGAACCGCTCGGCATCGGCGAAAACCTTTTCGTCGCGATTGGCGGAAATGTACCACATCACGATCTTCTCACCCTGGCGGATGGTCTGCCCGCCCAGCTCGGCATCGGCCAGCGCGGTGCGGCGCATGTGGGTGACCGGGCTTTGCCAGCGGATGATTTCCTGCGCGGCATTGGGGATCAGAGAGGGATCGGCGCGGAGCCGGTCAAGCTGGTCGGGATAGCGATCCAGCGCCTCGGCCAGGCCACTGATCGAATTGCGGGTGGTATCGTTGCCGCCGACGATCAGCAGCGCGATATTGGCGATCCGCTCCATCGGCTCCATGTTGCCCATCGCTTCGGAATGGACCATTCTGCTCAGCAGGTCGTCGCTGGGCGGCTTGCCGCGACGGTCTTCCAACTCGCGATCGAAGCGGACCAGCATCTCGCCCATCTCGACCAGGAACTGCTCTAGGTATTCCTCGCCAAGGTGGTCGGCCGAAACCCCGCTGGCCCAGTCCGACCAGCGCTTGATATCGCGCCATTCCTCGAACGGCATGTCGAACAGGATGCACAGCATCCCCAGCGTCTGCGGTATCGCGACCCGCTCGACCCAGTCGAATGTCTCGCCCAGCGGCAGTCCGTCGATCAGCATCGCAGTCCGCTCGCGGACCTGGGCGGTCAGCTTCAGCATCTGGCTGGGCGAGAAGGCCGGGGCGATCACCTTGCGCTGGGCGGTGTGGATCGGCGGGTCCTGGGCGATGAAGTTGGGGAACTCCCGGCCGCCGACGTCCTCGGCGATGGTGATGTTGCCCAGATCCCAGCGCGACGAGAAGACATCGTGGCGCAGTTCCACTTCCTGCACCAGTTCGTGGCTGACCGCCGACCAATAGGCCCCGAACGGGCTTTCCGCCCGCCACGACAGCGGCATTTCGGCGCGCAGCCGGGCGAAAGGTTCGCGCCAGGTGTTCTCGACATAGAACGCGTCCTGGCTGACATCGACGGGGTTGAGCGGGCGGGTGGCCAGTGTTACCATGGTCATGCATCCTCCAGTTCGCGCGCCGCCACGGGCAGCGCATTGCCATTCGAAGCGGCGCGTTTCGCACCCCGCGTCAGTTCTTTCTTCAGCGCCCGGACATAGTGATCGAATTCAAGCTGGATGGTATGGCGCCGGGCGGCATAATAGCCGCCAGTGTAGTATTCCTCATCAGCCCGGATGGTTCGTTCCATCTCGGCAGGATCGGGCGGCAGGTACTTGCCGGCCAGGTAGGCGCCGACCAGTTTCGATTGCTGTTCGGCGAAATTGACCAGCGTCGGCAAAGCCTGGGCCAGCCCGAGGTAGAACAGGTCGGGCACCCCGGGCTTGAGGATCCGCTTGTACAGCGGCGGCGGGCGGTTGTCGGCATCGGCGGTCAAGGCCTGGTCCTTGAAGAACGGAAAAGCGATGTCATAGCCGGTCGCCCAGACGATCACGTCGATCTGCTCCCGCGAACCGTCGGTGAACAGCACCGCGTTGCCATCGAGCCGCGCAATCGCGCCCTTCATCGTGATATCGCCCGATCCGGCGCGAAGCAGAAACTCGCCCGAAACCGTGCCGTGGCTTTCGAACGGTCCGATCTCGGGCTCGGGCAGGCCATAGTCGCTCATCCGGCCTACGGCCTTCCTGATGATCCGGCCGCCCAGCCATTGCCGCAGCGCCCTGGGCATCCAGGCCGGGGCCGGGTTCTTGTCGATCGGTCGCCCGCCCAGATACTTGGGCAGGATCCAGACCCCGCGCCGCGCCGAAACGAACAGCTTGCCGGCAATCGGCCGCTGCGACAGCTCGCTGGCGACATCCATCGCGCTGTTGCCAAGGCCAACCACCAGCACCCGCTTGCCGATGCAATCGACCGGTTCGAACGGGCTGCGATAGTGGTGCGAATGGATTTGCGCGCCGCTGAAGCTGCCAGGGTACTCCGGAATTCGTGCCGCCCAATGATGGCCGTTGGCCACCGCCAGGGCGTCGTAATGCCTGACCTCGCCGCTTGAGAGGGTCACGGTCCAGCCGCCCTCCGCCTTGCGCTCGGCTTGCTCGACCCGGGTGTTGAAGCGGATGTGCTCGCGCAGTCCGAAGTGATCGACATAGTCATGGAAGTACTGCAGCAGCTGCGCGTGGTGCGGATAGTCGGGCCATTCGGCCGGGACCGGAAAGTCCTCAAACGCCAGCCGCGTTTTCGAAGTGTCGATGTGCAGGCTTTGGTAGCAAGCCGACATGCCGTTGGGGTTTTTGTAGTACCAGTTGCCGCCGATATCGTCCGAGGCTTCGTAGACATCGAATGGAATGCCAAAGTCCTTCAGCCGCTTGGCCATGGTGAAGCCAGAGCAGCCAGCGCCGATGATACAGACTTTGGGCAATGCCATCGCGTGCGCTCTCCTGTTCGCCAGGTAGCGAGTATGTTTAACCGCGTGGTTAAAGTCCAGAGCTAGCGCCTACCGCTCCACCATCAGCGACGATGAATAGGGCGCGAGCAGCGCCGAGGCCCGCGCCCAGTCGGCGTGGAGCCAGGTCTGCCAGGCCTTGGGATCGCCCGGCAGGATCGCCGGCATTGCCTCGCGCCCGGCGTGGCGCAGCACTGCATTGGGCTCGCAAGTGAGCAGCGCGAAGCTGGCGATCTCGCTGTCCTTCCACACCCCGGCAAAGGCAAACAGCGGCTGGTCTGAGCACGCGAACCAGTGGCGGATGCGCTTGCCTTCGCGGTCAACGCCTTTGCCCCATTCCATGAAAGCGGTGGCGGGAACCAGGCAGCGAAACTCGCTGTTGCGCAAGTTGCCGATCCAGAACGGGCTGTCGAGATTGCGCACGGTGAGGACGCCGCGCCCGGTTTCCCCCGCAGCGGGCGGCGGCGGCACTCCCCACAGCCGCGGGATCAGGCGGCGCGGCTGGTTCGCTGCGCCGGGGCCAGCGACAAACTCGCGGCCTGCGGTGATGACCGGAGCGAACTGACCCGGCGCGAGGGTGCCCCCGGTCCAAGGATCGGCGCCGGCCGGTGCGCCAAACCGCGCGGCGATGGCCGCGGCATCGGCCTTGAGGCGGAAGAGCATGGTCATGGCGCCAGCTTGGCGCGGCGCCGCGCCACTGTCGAGACAGGCCGCGAATCGCCGAACCGGTGCGCTGGCGCGCCAGAGCGTCCGGCAACCAGAGCTCGAGCGTGAGCGGCGTCACGCTGCCGCAAAGCGGTGCCCGCTATTGAGGCATTGCTCTAGATTCGCCGTTTCGGGACGCCCCAGCACACAACCGTTCGACAACAGGATCGGCACTCCGATCCATTCCCCTTGCACGGAGAGTGAAATGCCCGACTTCGATATCCCCAATCCCGAAGACCCGTTCACGCCGAAATTCCCGTTTCCCGGAATTGAGTTGCCGCCCCGGTGGGAATACCCGGTCTGGCCTGAGCTCAGGTATGCTCCATCCACCGTCCGCATCCTGGTGATGAGCGACGGCAGCAGCTACGATATGGCTGGGGGTGGCTTTTCCCTGGGCTTCGCGCTGGCCGACATCGTCAATTTGTCGCTCCACGATCACCCGTCCTATGTGCGGTTTGCGTTCACCAAGGCGCACCGGACCACGACCACTGGCGTGACGCCCGGCTTCGAGAATTTCACCTTCGACCCCGGTTCGCTCGACAACTTCGACGAAGTCTGGCTGTTCGGTGTCTCAAGGGGCGCCCCCTATCTCTCGGCACAGGAAGTCCAGACGCTCGAAGATTTCATGGACGCCGGCGGCGGGGTGCTGGCGATGGGCGATCACGAGGACATGGGGCTTGGCCTGAGCGGCGGGATCAAGCGGGTGCGCTCGATGCGCAAGTGGTGGTTCACCTCCCCGCCGCCGCCGCCGGGCATGATCAAGGCACCGGACCAGTTCAATCTCGATCGCAACGATACCGAGCAGTTCCCTCCCCCTCCCCCTACGCTTCCAAGTTCGCAAAGCGATGCCGTTCCGCAGCCGATCTACCCCAACTACCGCTATGCCTACCCGTACTGGAAACCCTGGTGGCGCAGGCAGAAGTATCCGCACCCGATCCTGTGCGGCCCGCGCGGAGCGATCACGGTCTACCCCGATCATGCCCACGAAGGAGATTGCATCTTGCCTGATCCCGCCTTTGCCGGCGAATACACGGGCGGAGTGGCGGTTGAGATCATTGCCCGCGGGCGAAATGTAGTTGGCCGGGAAAAGGCTGGACATGTCATTGTCGATCCGCGCGAATTCGGCCTGCTCGGTGTCTGGGATGGGCATGCTTCATCGGCGGATGACGGCCGGATTGTGGTCGATGCGACATGGCACCACTGGTTCAATGTGAATTTGGTGGGCCTGCGCCCAGCGGCTGGCACCAACTACGCCGATATCCTGGCGGTGTTCCGCAACATCGCGATCTGGCTCGCTCCCAAGGCGCGTCAGGCGGAAATGCGCCGCGCCGGCCAGCGTATCCTGCTGACAATCCCCTCGATGGTCGAACACAGCCTGACCCTGCACGAACTTCGCCCCGGGTTGTACTACCACCTCGGCATCGAGGCCCGAGACGCGCTGGGGCGGATCGCGCCGCAGTGCCAGTCGGCCGCCTGGTTCGACTGGGTGGTCGGCCCGGCGCTGGGTGATCGGCTGCGCAAGTTCGCGCTCAACGATACCTACGAGGGTGCGCATACCCTGGTCGAGGCGGCGGTGATCGAGGCTGCCTCGCTTACCGCCTTCGGCGGAGCGGTCAACGCACTGGCGGTCGAGGTCAACAAGCGCGGCTTCCAGCGGATCGCCGAACTTGACGAGGAGATCGACAAAATCATGCTCGCCGGCGCCAAGAAGGGCTTCGAGGTTGCCGCCAAGCAGCTTGGCGGGGCCTCGCGGATCATGAGCGCGATCGGTGGCGGAAAGTCAGCCAGCGCTGACTGAACCCAGCCCGGCGGCGCTGGCTATTGCGCCAGCGCCGCTGCGACCCGGGTCCGCAGTTCCGGCAGCACTTCGGCGGCGAACCACGGATTCCGCGTCATCCATATTCGGCTGCGCCACGAGGGATGCGGCAAGGGGAAGGCTGCGGCGGGACCGGCAGCGCGGCCCCGCACCGCCGCAGTCAGCGAGGGGCGCAGCTGTGCCGGCAGGTAGCGGGCAATGGCATACAGGCCAACCAGCAGGGTCAGGCGCAGATCGGGCAGCTGGGCGAGCAGCTCGTCGTGCCACAGCGGCGCGCATTCCGGGCGCGGCGGCAGATCGGCGCTGGTGCCCTTGCCGGGATAGCAGAAGCCCATCGGCATCAGCGCGACCCGCCCGGGATCATAGAAAGTCACGCGGTCGAGCCCGGTCCAGTCGCGCAGCCGCGCGCCGCTATCATCGTCCCATGGCGCGCCCGAGGCATGGACCTTGCTCCCCGGCGCCTGACCAATGATCAGCAGCCGCGCACCGCGCGCCGCCTGGACCACCGGGCGCGGCTCGTGCGGCAGCGATGCGGCACAGTGGCGGCAGCCGCGGATCCGCTCGAGCAGCCGGACAAAGTCGCTGTCGGTCATACTGGACTGCATGGGCCAGCCGGTCTAGAACCGCAATATCCCCGGGGAGCCTGCTATGGCTGAGAGGGGCAGGTAAGCTCTGCCCGACCCGTCGAACCTGAACCCGTTAGCACGGGCGGAGGGAGGGAAGCCGCGATCGGCCCATCCCCCTTTGCCCGCCAAGGAGCGAGCATGGCGACGACCGCGAACCTCCCGGCTGTGCTCGCGCTGGCGCTCGGGCTGTTCTATGTCGCTGCGGCGATCGGCGAACTGAGACAGCCGGGACAGTGGACCCGGATGATCGACGAGCTGGCCGGATCGCCGCTGCTTCAGTTGCTCGGCGGCGGAGCTGCGCTCGGGATCGGCGCGGTGCTGGTGGCGCTGGTTCCGCCGCGCACCGGCGACTGGCTCAATCTGTGGCTGTTCGCGCTGGGCTGTATCGCGCTGCTCGAAGGCGTGATCCTGCTGATCATGCCCGCGCGGATGACCCTGTTTTCACGCGCCATCACGCGCCACGGGTCGCGGCTCATGGCGCTCCTCACAATGCTGCTCGGGGTAGCCTTTGGGCTCGCCGGGCTGATCCGCCTCTGAAATTTCTCGAACCCGAAGGAACGACCATGGCCGACATCAACAGCAAGCTCGAAATAGGCGTCACCACCGGCCCGATTCGCGGTTCCGCCAAGATCCACGTCGGCCCATTGGGCGTCGCGATGCGCGAGATCAGGCTTGAGCCCTCGAGCGGCGAGGCGCCGGTGCGGGTCTATGACACCTCGGGCCCCTACACCGATCCCGCCGTAACCATCGATATCGCCGCCGGGCTGCCCGAACTGCGCCGGGAGTGGATCCGCGGCCGCGGCGATGTCGAGGAAGTGGCGCAGCGCGAAGTGCGCCCCGAGGACAACGGCCAGCTCGGCCCGGACCGCTCGGGCGGCGTCCCCGCCTTCCCGAACGTGCGCCGCCAGGTGCTGCGCGCGCGTGCCGGGACCAACGTCAGCCAGATGCATTACGCGCGCCGCGGGATCATCACCCCCGAAATGGAATATGTCGCGACCCGCGAGAACCTTGGCCGCGAAATGATCGCGGGTCACATCCGCGACGGGCAGGACTGGGGCGCGGCGATTCCCGACTATGTCACCCCCGAATGGGTCCGCGATGAAGTCGCGCGCGGCCGCGCGATCATCCCCAACAACATCAACCACCCCGAATCTGAGCCGATGGCGATCGGGCGCAACTTCCTGGTCAAGATCAACGCCAACATCGGCAACTCGGCGGTCGCCAGCGACGTCGCCGCCGAGGTCGACAAGATGGTCTGGTCGATCCGCTGGGGCGCCGACACGGTGATGGACCTCTCCACGGGTCGCAACATCCACGACACCCGCGAATGGATCATCCGCAACAGCCCCGTGCCGATCGGCACCGTGCCGATCTACCAGGCGCTCGAGAAGGTCGGCGGGGTGGCCGAGGACCTGACCTGGGAGGTGTACCGTGACACCCTGATCGAACAGGCCGAGCAGGGGGTGGACTATTTCACCATCCACGCCGGGGTCCGGCTGCCCTATGTGCCGCTCGCCGCCAAGCGGGTGACCGGGATCGTCAGCCGCGGCGGCAGCATCATGGCCAAATGGTGCCTCGCCCACCACAAGGAGAGCTTCCTCTACGAGCGCTTCGACGAGATCACCGAGATCATGAAGGCCTATGACATCGCCTATAGCCTGGGTGATGGCCTGCGCCCCGGCTCTATCGCCGATGCCAACGACGAGGCCCAGTTCGCCGAGCTCTATACCCTGGGCGAACTCACCCACCGCGCCTGGAAGGAAGACGTCCAGGTGATGATCGAAGGCCCCGGCCACGTGCCGATGCACAAGATCAAGGAGAACATGGACAAGCAGCTGGAGGTCTGCGGCGAGGCGCCGTTCTACACCCTCGGGCCGCTCGTCACCGACATTGCGCCCGGCTATGACCACATCACCAGCGGCATCGGCGCGGCGATGATCGGCTGGTTCGGCACCG
>JANOGS010000190.1:0-2560 GCA_031414115.1 Novosphingobium sp.
CGCCGCGCGCTCGCCGCGCTGCTCAAGCAGCGCGCGCCTTCGTGCCTGGTACTGTCGATCGCCGAGCTTCCACCGGCGCAGCCGATCGAAGTGGTCGCCGTGGTCGGCGCTCCGCCGCCGCCCGCCGCCTTGCCCCTATCCGAACCCGAAAGCGTCCTCGCATGAAACACGATTACCGCTCTTTCCTGCCTGCCCGTGGTGCCGCCCGGGCCTATCAGTCTGACGCCGCCGAGCGGATCCGCCGCTTCGTGCCGATGGTCCGCCGCCTCGCCTGGCATGTCCACGGCGGCGGCCGCCAGGGGATCGAGATCGACGACCTGATCCAGGCCGGGATGGTCGCGCTGACCGAGGCGGCGCAGCGCCACGCCGGGCCGGGCGAGGATGGCTTTGCCGCCTATGCCAAGCTGCGCGTGCGCGGAGCGATGGTCGATCTGATCCGCCGCGAAGTGCCGCTGACGCGCGGGGCAGTACTGCGGCGGCGCCAGCTTCGCGACAAGGAAACCGCGTTGCGCGGCGAACTGGGCCGTGATCCCAGCTCGGCCGAACTTGCCGCGGCGCTGGGGATCAATGAAGCCGAACTGGGCATGCTGCTCAGCGCCAGCGAGCCGTTGCGCTTCGAGGCGATCGAGGAAAGCTACTCCGACAGCGACATGGCCTTCGCCGACGTCCGCCCGGACAGCTTCGAACTGCTCGCCGATGAGGAGCTGCGCGAAACCGTCGCTGCGGGAATTGCGACGCTGCCGGAACGATTGCAACTGGTGGTCCAGCTCTACTTCGTCGAGGAACTCAACCTCGCCGAAATCGCCCGGACGCTGCAGGTCTCGGTGCCGCGGGTGCACCAGCTCAAGGCCCAGGCGCTCGACAGGTTGCGCGGCCAGCTCGAAGGAATCGCCGAAATCCTCTAGCTTCCAGCGATTGACGCTTGACCGCGCGGGCCCGGCATTGTTTTGCTCCAGCCAGTTTAAGGGAGCGGTTAACAATGGAACTGGCACTGCACGGGCGCACCGCGCTGATCACCGGGGCCTCCTCGGGCTTCGGCGCGCACTTCGCCCGGCTGTTCGTGCGCGAAGGCGCGCGGGTGGTGATCGGCGCGCGGCGGGTCGAAAAGCTGGCGGCGCTGGCCGATGAACTGGGCGATGGCGCGCTGGCGGTGGCGATGGACGTCACTGACGAAGCCTCGATCATCGCTGCCTATGATGCCGCCGAGGCGCATTTCGGCACGGTTGATACCGTCATCGCCAATGCCGGGGTGGTTATGCCGGGGCGCGCGATCGACCAGTCGCTGGCCGAGATTACCAGCGTGGTGAACACCAATTTCACCGGACTCTACCTGACCGCACGTGAGGGCGCGCGGCGGATGATCAAGGCCGGGTTCAAGGCGCACGGGCGCGGGCGGGTGGTGCTGATCGGTTCGATCACCGCCGAAATGACCGGCCAGGGTGACAGTTCCTATGCCGCCAGCAAGGCCGCAGTCGCGCACCTGGGCCGCCAGTTCGCGCGCGAATGGGTGCGCGCCGGGATCAACGTCAACACCATCCAGCCCGGCTATATCGTCACCGAAATGGCCGGCGACTGGTTCGAGACCGAAGGCGGCAAGGCCCAGGCCGCAGCCTTCCACCGCCAGCGGCTGTGCCCGATCGAGGCGCTGGATGCACCGCTGCTGCTGTTGGCCTCGGATGCCTCGGCGAGCATTACCGGGGCGACACTGACCGTCGATGACGGGCAAGTGCTGTGACCACGGTAGCCGACAACACCCCGGTGATCGTCGGGGTCGGGCAGGTTTCCGAGCGGGTCGGCGAGCCGGGCTATCTCGAACGCTCGCCGATGGACCTGGCCGGGGCGGCGCTGAAGGCCGCTTTCGCCGATGCCCATGCCAAACGCAGCCTGCCCCAGGCGCTGGATACGCTGGTCGGGGTGCGCCAGTTCGAGCAGTCTGCGACCCGCTATTCCGCCCCGTTCGGCTGTGCCGACAACGTGCCGATGGCGATCGCGCGGCGCGTCGGGGCGCATCCGGTTCGGGCGATCCACGAAGTGGTGGGCGGCGACCGCCCGCAGCGGCTGGTCGGCGAACTGGCGGCGGAGATTGCCGCCGGGCGCTCGCAAGTGGCGGCGATTGCCGGAGCCGAGGCGCTTTCCACGATGCGCGCCCTGCTGTCGCGCGGCGAGACCCGCGACTGGTCGGAGCATCGCCGGGGTGACGAAGAGGATCGCGGGCCCGGCTTGGAAGGGATGTCCGATCGGACCGCGCTGCGCCACGGCGTCGCCGCACCGATCACCAGCTATCCGCTGGCCGAGAACGTCCGGCGCGAACGGCTGGGGCTGAGCCTTGCCGAATACCGGATGGAGATCGGCAAGCTGTTTGCGCCGTTCACCCGGGTCGCCGCGACCAACCCCCATTCCGCTGCGCCAACTGTCCGTAGCGCCGAGGAACTGGCGACACTGAACGAACGGAACCGGCTGATCGCCGAACCCTATGGCCGGTTGGTGGTAGCGCGCGATCATGTCAACCAGGGCGCGGCGATCGTGCTTGCCAGCGCGGGTGAAGCCCGGCGGCTGGGGA
>JANOGS010000191.1:0-17989 GCA_031414115.1 Novosphingobium sp.
GTTGGCCACGAGACTACAGGGCTGTTGGCATCGCTGGACGATCCGGCGGCAATCGCCGCGGCCATTGCCCGTGTGCTGACAGCGCCGGAGCTTTATCGCCGGCTTTCCGAAGGCGCGCTGGAGGCAGCGAAGGCCTATTCGATGGAGCGCATCGCCCAGCGCCATTTGGCGCTCTACGCCGGGCATTGCGGCTGACCCAAAAGGCGCAGTTTCGCCAAAGGTATTAGCCTGAATTGGTCAATGCCCAGCCCCAATACCTTTTTGCCCGGGGTAACGCCGCGACTAATCTGACCATTGATTTTTTGCACTTTGCAGCACAGCCAAGGGGGCTCTTGTCTTGAACAGTCTGACCACCCAGAACATGGATTCCGGCGCGGGAACGCTTCCCTATCGCGACGTGCCATATTATCCCGAACCGGTAGCCACCGGATCCGGCTACGGCCTTAGCGATCTGATCCGGCTGGTGCAGCGCAACCGGCTGTTGATCCTGGCGGTGGTTGTGCCGGCGACGCTGGCGACATTGGCCTGGCAGCTGCTTTCGCCGACGCTTTACAGCACCGCGGTTTCGGTCAAGGTCGAACTGATCGATGACTTCGGCGACAATCAGGCCGACGTCATGGCGCGCAACAGCCAGCGCGTAGCCAACGAGGTCAAACTCTATCGCTCGAACGCAACGGCCGAACGGGTGGTTCGCGATTTGCAGCTGCACCGTGATCCGGCGTTCGCGAGGGAAATGGGTGGCCAACCAGAAGGCGTCGAAAGCAAGCAGGTGCGCAGCGGCGCGCGCACGCTGATGGCAATGACCGCAGTTGAATCGGACACGGGTTCAGACCAGATCGAGGTTCAGGTAACTTCGCGCTCACCGGAACTCGCGGCCAAGATTGCCAACCAGATTCCTGAATCCGTCGCCGCGCTGAGAATTCAAAGCACGGACCAGCGCCGCCGCGAGCTGCTGGCTTCGCTCGATCAGAAACGCCTTAAAGGCGAAGGCGAGGCGACCGAAGCTGCCCGGCAACTGGCCGACTTCCGCATCAGCAACCGGATTCTGGTCGGCGGTGGCGGCGCCGAAGATCTTCAGCAGGTAAACCGCATCGCGATTGAAGCCGCTTCGGCGCGCGGGATGCAGGCAGCGGCTGCGGCGCAAAGCGCCGGGGTGGTCCGAGCTGCGGGAATTCGCAGCGTTTCGGCGGCGGGCTCTCCGGTGGTCCAACACCTGCGCCAGCAAGAGGCCGCAGTCGCGGCAGAGCTCGCGCAGCTGTCGCAGACCCATGGAGCGATGCACCCCGATATGCAGCGGCTTGGCGGCCGCCTGGGTGAGCTGCGATCCAGCTTGGCCCGCGAAGAAGCTGGTGCCCTGGCAACTGCTGGCGAGGCGGCTGGAGCGGAAGGCGCGCGGATGGCCCAGTTGGCCCGCAGCGAATCCGCCGGGGCCTCAGCCCGGGCCGGACAAATGTCCGGAATCCTGGCCTACACCACCCAGCAGGCGTTCCAGAACGCCAACAATTCGGTCGAGCTCGAGCGGCTTGCCCGCATTGCCGATCAGGCCGCCAAGAGCGTCCAGGAAATCACCACGCGGATTGCCCAGGTCCGCGCCACGACCGAGCAAGAAGGAGTGACGTCGGATATCATCTCGCCGGCGGTCGCCAGTCATCAGCCGGTCGCGCCGCTGCCGCTCAAGATGACCGCGATGGCGCTGCTTGGTTCGGGTCTGCTGGGGCTGATGCTCGCTTTCACCCGCGAACTGGTCGACAACAAGCTGCGCACGGTGGCGCAGGTCAGGCGGCTGTTCGGCCTGCCGACGCTGGGCATGTTGCCCTTGCTGGAACACGGCGTCAGCAGCGATCTGAAGGAAAGCCCGGTGGTCCAGGATCCGCAATCGCTGTTTGCTGAAGTGGCGCGGGCGACCTATTCGGAAATCCAGGCGCTCAGTCCCGATGGCGGTCCGCAAACCGTGCTGGTCACCTCGCCGCTGCCCAGCGAAGGCAAGTCAGTGGTGGCTCTGTCGCTTGCAGTTGCGGCTGTGGCGATGGGCAAACGCGCGATCGTGGTCGATCTTGATCTGCGCAAGGCCGGGATCATCCAGCAGATCCAGCAGCGCCTCGATTCGCCCGATCTGCTCGATCTGCTCAAGGGCAAGGTTGATCTGAAGCGGATAACCGCAACGGCCTTGCCGAAGCTGCCCGAGCTGGATTTCGACGGAGCCACTGTCGACATGAGCCGGATGGCACTGCTCAGCGTGTCCAAGCCGGTCGCCCAGCCCGCCGCCGTCATCGGCTCGCAGCGGCTGGAAATGCTGATCGACAGCCTGCGCCCCAAATTCGATCTGATCGTGATCAATGCGCCGCCGACCCTGGCAGTGCGTGATGCGGTTTCGATGGTCGACCTGGCCGATCATACCGTGCTGGTCGCCCGCTGGGGCCGCACCACCACCGATCAGATGCGCGCCGCGCTGGAACTGCTCAACCCCGAGCGGGTCGACGGGGTGGTCTACAGCCACGTCGACTATGCCGAGCACGCCCGCCGGGTCTATGGCGATTCGATCCAGTATTACTTCGAATCTTCGGACTACTATGGTGGCGCCAAGCCCCAGCGGATCACCCTGTTTGATGAGCTGAGGAGCCTGATCCGTGGCCGCTCGGTGAGTGTGGCCTAGGGCGGGTCAGGATAGTCAAGGCTGTTCTGGGACCCGCACTACCATCAGCTATCCAGCGGCGCGGGCAATTCCCTACCAGCCCCTATTGATCGCAACCCGGACGGAACTTGCCATGTCGGGGAGGGGCGAGCGTGAAGGCTCCACGGCAGCATTGCCGCCTACGGCAGGATGGTTACAAAAAGACGGCTGCTCCAATCCGGTCCACTGGATTGGAGCAGCCGTCTTTGTCAGGCTGCAGGGCCTAACGTTCTAAACAGCGACCAGCTGCAGCGGCTGAGCGGGAGCGGGCGTTGGCAGCATTGGCGCTATCCGCTGTGCGCGCGGGGTCAGCTCTGGCACCATGCCCTGACCCAATCCGCGAGTGAATGCCCAGATAGCGGCTTGGGTGCGGTTGGTGACCCTGAGCTTGCGCAGCACGGTCTTGACGTGCGCCTTGACCGTCGCTTCGGTAATCAGCAGCTGGCGGGCAATCACCTTGTTGGCGTCGCCGCTGACCAGACAGCATAGGATCTGCATCTCGCGGTCGGAGAGGTTGAGATCTTCCATCTCCCACTTTTCCGGCGGCAGTTTCCAGACATTGGCGTTGAGTGCCGAGACCAGCTGTGAGGGAAAAGCCTTCTCCCCCGCAGCGACCAGCCGCAGCACGTTCTTGAGTGGATCGCAGCTGATCGACCGGATCACATAACCGTCGATGCCTTCGCCAAAAGCCGCCGAGACGCTTTCGATTCCGACTTCTTCAGCCATGAATACGATTCGAGACGCCTCGAACCGGGTACGCAATCCGCGTGCGACCGAAATGGCTTCAGCACAGTTGGATATATCACATAGGATGATGTGATGCGCGTCGTCATGATCAAGAAAACGATCAAGTTCAGTCATGCTCGAAACCGAACCGACCACATCAAAACCATCTTCTACCAGAATTCGCTTCAGACCTTCGCGTACAACTTCGATCTTGGCGAAAAGAGTAATCTTGCAATTGTTGTCCATATCAAGACCCCAGATAAGGTTCCAGATCCTAATATGCGACCCATGGGCAGAGCTCTGCGGCCTGCCCCGATTTGAATTTGTGCTACCCCTGCGGTACCGAGCGGGTTTCGCGACCCTGTAATTTTCTACAGGTACGTACTCACTTCGGGTTGCCCCAAACCATACTCATTTCGGGGCGTAAAGAAAGCGATTTGCGAGCGAATCCCACTTTAGGACAACGCGTTCCGTCGCAAACCGGACAGCACTCGTCCGTGCCGCGCCACCGAGGCGATCTCGCAAACTACTAACTTTTAGTATATTCCGTAGGTTAAGAGCGAGTGCCGCAACATCTCCGGGCGGAACCAGCAAGCCATTGACATCGTGCGTGACAATTTCAGCGGGCCCGAAATCGCAATCAAATGCCACAACCGGCAGCCCCGCCATCATCGCTTCGACCAGAACATTGGGGAAACCTTCGAATCGCGAAGGCAGCACAAAGGCGTCTGCCTGGGCGATCCATTCACCATGATTCGCGCTGGTGCCGGGCAGCTGGATCCTGTTTTCAAGGTCATAGTCAGCCACCATCCGTTCGAGTGCGGGCCGTTCGGGGCCGTCGCCAAAAATCATCAGCCTCCACTCAGGATAGTCGCTCGCCAATGTTGCAAAGGCATGAACCAGAAGGTCGAAGCCCTTCTGCCCGGTCAGGCGGCCAACCGCGACCAAAGTCGGATCGTGAGAGTTGCGGGGCAGGTCAGAGGGTATCGCCACCGGATTGGGAATCACCACTGCCTTGTGCGCTATGGCCGGTGGATAGCGATTGCGAATTGCCTGGGTCTGCAACACGATCGCCGCCGCTCTCGGGGCGAGGGTCTTCCAGCTGCTTGCCCACAACGGATGGACGCGCTGTTCGGCCGGATTGTTGCGCTCAGAGATCACCACTGGAATGCCAGTGCCGGCTGCTGCCAGCAGGGTTAAGACGTTAATCTTGGTGAGAAACGAAATCACGATATCCGGGCGCTGGGCGCGCAATAGCTTGCGCAAGGCGAACAGGCGCCTTGCTGTCGCAGTCAGTCCGCGCAGCCGTGCGCCGCCGCCCGGCGCCAGCCCGAGCCTGATCAGTTCGACCCCGTCAGCGAATCTGTGCGCAACCGGGTCTTGCGGCGAATCGAACGCGGCCACCGCCACATCCCAACCGCGCTCGGCCCAGGCGGCAGAGAGCAACGCGACCACCCGCTCCGCGCCGCCCATCCCCAGGCCTGAGACGACGAACAGGACCTTCATTCCGCCCGGCTCAGCTGCGCCAGGGCGGCGTTGAGCTCGGCGAAGCTCGTGATCGAGCGATCGGCCGCGTGATCGGACTGCGGCGGTTCAATGTGATGAATCCGCTCGGGCCGCAAGATCTGGACAGTGCGCCAACCGCGGCGGCGCGGGGTAACGAAGTCCTTGCCGGGATTGTCGGCGACGTAGGCGATCCGTTCGGTCGGCACGGCGAAAAGCTGCTCGACCAGCTCAAAGGCGCGGGGGTGCGGCTTCCAGAAATCGCGGCCCCAGCTGTCGGTCAAAACGATCGGAGCGAAGCCGCGCGCGGCCAATCCAAGCGCTTCGACCTTGCGCGACTGCGCGGCGTGAAACCCGTCGGAGATGAGCGCTAAACCGAGGTCACCACTGGCCGTGCAGAGCCAATCCTCGGCATCGGCGGCCAGCGCAATCGCGGGGCGATGCTGGCGGTAAACCTCGATCATCGCGGCGATGGTTGCGGGATCGGCAGCGCGGCCCAAGGCGGCCAGCGAGCGATCGAACACCCGGCTGCGATCACCGTGTTCGAACTCGTTCCAGGCGCGTTCGAAGAACTGTTCGAGGCCCAGCTCGGCTCGAGCCCAGCTGGCTACCGCCGCCAAGCCGCTGCGCGCATAGCTCCGCTCGAGATAGAGCGTATCGTCGAGATCGAACACCACGACCCGCCCGGGACGGTTGGCTGGCCCGCTCATGGCTGAGCGAACACCGCGGCGTCATAGCGCAACATGGTGATGCCTTCGCGCCAGGCATCGTTTGCCGAGAGTGGGAGGCCGGCGCTCTCTTCGAGCAGCCAGCGGGCAAAGGTCGCCCCGGCAGCGTGCGCCAGCGGATAGCCGCCGCCAAAGCGGGCGTTGATCTCGAAGATTGCGGGGCCGGCGGGATCGAGGATCACCTGAAAACAGATCACCCCGCGAATGCCGCTGAGCGCCTCGGCGATCCGCCAGCCGATCCGGCAAAGCTCGTCGTGGCGCTCGGTGATGCCCTTTTCGACTTCACCGGCGCGGACCTGCACGCGGCGGTGCGGGATCACGCAATGGGCCTTGCCATTCCGGTCGAAGAACATGTTGATGGTATATTCGGGGCCTTGCAGCAGCAGCTGGGCGATCAGCGGCTCGGGCTCATGCTCGGGCAGATCGGCGGGAGACTGGAGCACGCTGATCAGCCGCCCGGCGCTGCCGTGGCGCGGCTTGATCAGCAGCGGCCAGGGCCATTCGTCGGGATTGGCGCGCACTGCGTCCAACTGATCCGTGCGGACCGTCGGAAGCCCTGCGGCGGCAAGCGCCTGGGCGGTAGCCAGCTTGTCACGGGCGATAGCGACGAAGCCCGGTTCGCTCACCGCCACTCTGGTTCCGATCGCGGCAAAGTCTCCCGCAGCACGGCTCAGCGCTACGAGTTCGGTGTCGATCGTCGGAACCAGCAGAGCTATCTGGTTGGCGCGGCAGATTTCCAGCATGGTCGGCACGAAGCCGGGATCATCCGCCCGCGGCACCGCAAAGCTGCGGTCGGCGCGCTGGCAGGCCGCGCTCCATTCAGGCGCCAGATCGCTGGCCAGCACGGTCAACGCGATCCCGAGCTCACGCGCCGACTGCCGGAACGCTTCGAGCAGTTCGACCCGGCGCCCGGCCGAGCTCAGCAGCATCGTCAGGGGTGTCATTGCGCGTCGATCTCGCGCAGCAGCACGAATGCTTCGGCGGCATGGAGGCTGACGCAGGACCCGCGCAGCGCCGCCAGCGCCCGCAGCGATTCGATCGAGCGCTCGTTGGGGAAGGCACGGACCTGCGAGGCATAGCAGCCGAACGCGGTGATCTTGGTCTCGAGGAAGCCAGCGACATCGATGAACAGATTTGGCGCGAAGGCGGGCGAGAGATAGGGCGCCGACCAGTTGGTTTCGGACAGTGTCTCATAGGCCATAACCCGGTCGGGCCGGAAGCCCCCGGCGGGACGCGCGGCAACCATTGCGGCGTTGAACACGATCTGGTGATCGGCATGGATATCGCCGACGAATGGCACCAGCAGCGTCGCCGGCTGGACCCGGCCGATCAGCGCGGCGATTGCATGGTTGACCTCGGCCTGCGGCACGCGGTCGAGCGCCGCAGCGGGCAAATCGAGATAGTGCGTGCCGGCAACCCCAAGCACCCGGTGCGCGGCCTCGGCTTCGGCCCTGACTTCGGCGACCTGTTCGTCGGAATAAGCCGGAGCCATGCCGCGGGTGACGATCGCGACATCGACCCGTGCGCCTTCAGCAACCAGCCGGGCAATGGTGCCGCCGCAGCCCAGCACTTCATCGTCCGGGTGGGGGGCGAGCACCAGGGTCGCGCCATAGCGGTCGGCCAGGGTCATGGCCGCCGTCCCAGAATCGCATGCGTGGTGGGCAGACTGTCGGGCGGATCGCTGGAAAAGTCCGTCACCCGGATCACGTCGCCATCGCCGCAGACGACAGAGAACCCGGTGCCCGCTATGGCACTGACCTGGCCGGGCATCGCGTGCAGACCCGCGCCGCTTTCCGGCTGGGCGTTCCAGATTGTGAAGCGTCGCGCGCCAAGTTCGGTGAAGGCACCCGGATAGGGACGTCCGACTGCCCGGATCAGCCGGTCGATTTCGGCGGCGGGGCGTGACCAGTCGATCCGGCCATCCTCGGGTCTGCGGCGGGCGGCGTAAGTGGCGAGGGCAGGGTCTTGGCGAGTACGCGGCTCCTCGCTCACGGCCAGCCGGGTTAGCGCTTCCCCCAGAATCGCGCGCAGTGCTTCCATGTGCTTGGCATAGAGGCTCGCGGCAGTTTCGCGCGGAGCAACATGGAAGAAGCGCTGCGCCAGGATGTCGCCGCTGTCGACCCCGTCGTCGATCCAGAACAGGCTCGATCCGGTGATCTTCTCGTCGAGCAGGATCGTCCACGGCAGCGTCGCGCGGCCGCGCAGCCGGGGCAGGGCGGCGGGGTGATAGCCGATCACCTTGCCGCCCGCCGCGGCGCGGAACTCGGGCCCGCAGATCTGCGACCAGCCGATCACGAAAGTATAGTCGGGGGTCAGCGCCGCCGCCGCCGCGCAGGCTTCGGGCGAATTGCTGCTGGCGACATGGATCAGCTCGGCGCCGCTGGCCGCTGCTTCGCCGGAAAGCTCAGCGAAATCGGAATGGCGCGCCGCCAGGTCTGGGCGCAGCGTCATGATCCCGCCCAGGGTCCAGCCGGGGCAGCTTGCGATCACCTGCGCGGCATGCCGCGTGCCTTCAACCGCGCCGACTACCAAGGCTCGCATTCGCCCTCCGAATTTCACTGCTATCAACCCGGTCGTTGCGCAGCAGTACCGCAAAGGTGCGCCTCAGCACCGAAAAGTCCAGCGCCAGGTTGCGATTGCGGACATACCACAGGTCCAGCGCCAGTTTCGCATCGGGATCGAGCAGGGGGCCGCCGTTGACTTGCGCCCAGCCGGTCAGTCCTGGCCGCACTGAACTGCGCTCAGCGCCCTCGCGGCCCCAGCTTTCGATCGTTTCGGGAAGCAGCGGGCGCGGACCGAACAGGCTCATTTCGCCGCGCAGCACGTTCCATAGCTCGGGCAGTTCGTCGAGCCGGCTGCGGCGCAGGAAGCGCCCGAATGGGGTGATCCGTTCGGTGTCAGGCAGCAAGCGCCCGGAAGTATCGCGGGCGTCGCGCATCGAACGGAACTTGACCAGGCTGAAGGTCCGTCCACCCAGCCCAGCCCGGCGCTGGCGGAACAGGACGGGTGAGCCACTGTCGGCCAGAACGCCCAGGGCAAGCACGAGGAGGAGCGGCGCGGCAAGGATCAGGCCGGTCGCGGCGGCGGTGGCATCGACCAGCCGGCGCCAGCCCGCCCCGGCTGGTGCGGCGAGCGGGGCGGTTGCAGCGCCGCCCTGCAATTGCATCACGTCGAGCAGCTGGGCGTTGACCTTGCGCACATCATAAAGCGTTTCCGCCAGCCGCCGCGAGGAAGCGCCATACTGCGCCGCAAGCCCTGGTTCGTCGCAAAAGCGCTGCATCGCGCTCGCCAGCGCCCCGGCGTTGCGCGGCGGTACCAGCACGCCATTGATGTTCTCGCCCTCGTAGATCGTTTCGCGGCAGCCGGGCATGTCGGTGGTGATGATCGCGCGGCCGCTGGCCATCGCTTCCAGGATCGTGCGCGGCAAGCCTTCGCGGTAATAGGTCGGTAATACGAAGACGCTGCACTGGGCCAGATAGGGCCGGACATCGCGGGTCTCGCCCAGGTATTCGATGATCCCTTCGTCATGCCAGGCCTGGATTTCTGCCGGGGAAATGCCGGTGGGGTTGCTATCATAGGGACCCAGCACCTGGAACCGCGCCGGCTTTCCTGCCCGGCGCAAGGCCCGCGCGGCAGCAACGAATTCGCCCAGGCCCTTGTCGCGCATCAGCCGGGCGATCATCAGGAACACCGGCGCGCTTTCCGGCAGTTTCTGGCGTGCAAAGGCGGCAGTGTCGATCCCCGATCCGGGCACCTGCATTACCGCATGCCGGTCGGTGGTGATGCCGTGGCGGCGCATCTCGCCGGCATCGTCGCGGTTGAAGGTGAACACTGCCTCGGCCTTGGCCACCGCCAGCCGGTAGAGCCAGCTGACGATTGCCTTCAATGTTCGCGGGCGCAGCCCATCGCCGCCCGAGAAGGCGTGTCCCAGCCCGCTGCACATCGCAAAGTAGCGGGCGCCGCCGGCCAGACGCGCGGCGATTCCGCCGTAGATGATCGGCTTCTGGGTATAGGCCAGCACCACGTCAGGCCGCTCGCGCCGGATCAGGCGGTAATAGCCCCACAGCGTGACCAGGTCGGCAAAGGGGTTGGTGCCGGTGCGGGCCATCGGCACCGTGCGGAACCCGATCCCGATCTTGCCCAGCGCTGCTTCGATTGCCGGATCCCGATCGGGCGCGACGGCCACCACCGCGTTACCCGCCGCGAGCATGCTGCGCAGCAGCTCGCCGCGAAAGTTGACCAGCGACCAGGCCAGGCTCGATAGGACCAGCACTTTCACGACTGCGGCCCGCCCGCCAGCGCTTCGTGCTGGCCTGCTGGCCGGCCAAGATAGCGCGAATCGCCGTGCAGCCGCTGGTGCATTTCACGATAGCGATCGAGCGCGGTATCCAGCGAGAACCGCTCGATCATCCGTTGCCGCCCGGCTTCCCCCAACTGGCGGCGCTGGTCCGCGCCCATTGCGGCCATGGCCAGCAGGGCCTCTCCGAAACCAACCGGATCCTGTGGTGGGACAATCCTCCCGCAAGGTCCGACTATCTCGACGCTGTCGCCAAGGTCGGTGGCAACAACGGGCACGCCGCTGGCCAGGGCTTCGCCGATCGGTTGTGGGATACCGTCTCCCCAGGCAGTCGATACGGCCAGCACATCAAGGCCGGGAAACCATTCGGAGATATCGCCGCGCGGGCCAGAAAAAGTGACGCAGCCTTCCGGAAGCACACGCGCTGCCAGTTCGTGCAAGTCCTGGTTTGGCCTCTCAAACCCGGCCCCGACCATCAGCAAATGCAGGTTCTGTCCGATTGACCGGGCCCGGGCCACCGCTTCGATCAGCATTGCTTGGTCGTTCTTGGGGTGCCGCGCTGCGATGTGCCCGATCACCACCGCCTTGGGATCGATCCCGAAACTGGCGCACAGTTGCTCCCTGGCACCATCGCGAGGCCGATGCCGCGCGGTATCGAAGCCATCCGGGATCAGCTGACTGGTTTCGATATGATAGCCCGCTGCGGCATGCTGGCGCGCCAGCGTTCGTGAATTGTAGACGATCGCGTCGGGACGGCGCGACAGTGCTGAACCGAGCCGGTGCAAGCGCCGGCCCGGCGCTGCGGGCAGCGACTGGCTGAAATTCCAGACCAGCGAGACCGGCCGGTTCATGGTCGTCCGGCCCAGTGAAGCAGCCAGGCTGCCGGCGTGCATCCAGCCGTGCAGGATATCAGGCGCAAAAGCATTGACGATCCGCGTCAGCCGCAACATCGCCAGCGGCGCTTGCCAGCCATGCGCCAGACGCAAACTGAACAGGCGGATTCCCCGATCGCGCAGGGCCTCTCCACCGGCTCCGGGCGGCCGGATTGACAGAACGGCGCATTCCTGGTGGCGTGCAGCGGCATCCTCCAAGACCCTGGAGAGCATCGATTCCGGGCCGAGGGCATCGACGCTTGGGACGAGGTACAAGACGCGCATGCCCGGCAGTCTAACAGGATTGCCGATTGCGGCGGTGGCAACTTTGGCCGCACTACCGATGGGGCAGCGGGGCCGGGCAAAAGCGCATTCGGCGGTCCATTATCCCATTGGGTGGGTCAAAAGACTCATCGCGAGCAAATAGGGACAACATACTATGTCTCTGTGCCTCTGCGCGAGGCGATCGGCCAATATGCGGCGATCAAGGTCCTGCTGCCAGCGCTGTTGCGGCGCGTTCGGCATGACAGCAACCGTTCGGATGGACTTACACTTGGCAACCGAGAACTTCAGGCCGCGGCTGCTGACCCGCGCAAGGCGGGTGGCGGTGCTCATTCTTGATGTCGGCGCTGCGGTGGCGGCGCTGCATCTCGCGCTGCTGTTGCGGGTCGGCTCCAGTCCTCGTCCCGAAATGGTCGAGAGTGTGTGGCTCGCCACGCCAGTGGTGGCGATCCTGGCGCTGGGCGCGCATCTGGTGCTGGGGCTTCCGCCGCGGCTGTGGCGCTATGCCTCGCTGCGTGATCTGATGCTCACTGCCGGCATGGCGCTGATTGTGGCCGGCGGATCGGCTGCCGTGCTCTATCTCGGCGGTCTGGCCAGCGGGATGCCGCGTTCGCTGCCGGCAATCCACTGGCTGGTCATGACCGTGATCTTCGTCAGTCTGCGGGTTGGGCGGCGGGTGTTCAGCGATTTTCTGCGCGGCCGGCTGTTCTCACCGCTTGCTGCCGACGGAGTCGCCCAGACAACCGAGAGAGCACTGTTTGCCGGCTGCTGCGACCGGGTCGAAACCTTGCTGCGCGACTATGAGAGCAACGTCTTTTCGGGGATCAGGCCGACGGGCATCCTTTCCAACAGCAATGGCATGCCGGGCACCAAGATCCGCGGAGTACCGGTTCTGGGCGTGCTCGCCGATCTTGAGCTGGTCGTCGCAACTGCGGCAAGCCATGGCAAACCGATTGAGCGCCTGATCTTCGCCGAGCCGCCCGAAGCCCTGCGCGAGGGGCAGCTGCTGCGCCTGGTCGCGAAGGCCGAAGGGCTGGGGCTGAAGCTGTCGTGCTTGCCGCCATTGCGCGAAGGTGAGATCCTGCAGGGTCCCGGCAGCGCCCTGCGTCCGATCGATCTGCGCGAGCTGCTCGATCGCCGCCAGGCAGAACTCAGCACCGATGTCGTCGAGCAGGCGATCAAGGGGCAGCGTGTCCTCATCACCGGGGCGGGCGGCACGATCGGCCGCGAGCTGGTCCGCCAGGTAGCGCGGATGGGCCCGGCCCAGCTGGTGCTGCTCGATGCCTCCGAATTCGGGCTCTACGATGTCGATCTCGAAATTGCCGAAAGCCACCCTGAACTGCGGCGCGCTGCAGTGCTGTGCTCGATCCGTCAGCGCAACCAGCTGATGCAGGTGTTTGCCCAGTACAAGCCGGAAATCGTCTATCACGCCGCCGCGCTCAAGCACGTGCCGCTGGTCGAAGCGCATCCCAGCGCCGGGGTTCAGACCAATGTGATCGGGACCCGCAATGTCGCCGATGCGGCCAATCGCTATGGCGCCAGGATCCTGGTCCAGGTCTCGACCGACAAGGCGGTCAACCCGATCGGGCTGATGGGTGCGACCAAGCGGCTAGGCGAGCTCTATTGTCAGGCGCTCGACATCGCCGGATCGCGGCAGCGCCAGGGCGCCCGGTTCATGACCGTGCGGTTCGGCAACGTTCTGGGATCGAGCGGCTCGCTGATTCCGCTGTTCCAGCGCCAGCTTGAAGCCGGCAAATCGCTGACTGTCACCCACCCCGATATCGAGCGCTATTTCATGACCGTTCAAGAGGCGGTCCAGCTGGTGCTCCAGGCCTCGGCGCGGACCGCAGGGGTGCAGCGCGGGCGCGTGTTCGTGCTCGACATGGGCCAGCCAATCAAGGTGCTGGACATTGCCAAGCGCATGATCCGGTTGGCGGGCAAGGTTCCGGAGCGCGACGTCAAGATCGAGATCGTCGGCCTGCGACCGGGCGAAAAGCTATACGAAGAGCTGTTCAATGCCTGCGAAAAGCGGCTGCCCTCAGTGGTTCCGGGGGTGTTCGAAGCCGATCCCAGGCCGCTGCCGCTCGACATGCTTAACGATGCCTTCGATCGCTTGCAGATGCTTTGTGCGGCCGGCGAAGACGATTCCATCCGCCGGATCGTCTTCCGCTTGCTGGCAGAAACCGAAGGCAGCGACCGCAAGGGTGGGTTCGAGCCGGCACTTGCGACATCGCGCCATGGAATCTTCTTCACGGGGTCGATCGGCTGCGGCGCTCCCGCCAAACCGCCGCAGCCGGCCAATCAGGTGGTTTGAGCGTGATCCTGGACCAGACCCTCAGCGATCGACGCGAAGCCGGGATCGAGCCGGTCCAGGCACCGGCGCCGCGTCGATCGGCATGGCCGCGCTATGAGGATGACGAGATTGCCGCCGTGACCGACGTCCTGCGTTCGGGCCGGGTCAATTCGTTGCACCATGGCGAGCGCTGCCGCCAGTTCGAGTCCGCATTGGCAGAGCTTTGCGCCATGCCGCATGCCATTGCCGTGACCAACGGCACCGCCGCGCTGGAGCTGGCGCTGAAGGCGCTGGGAATTGCTCCGGGCGATGAGGTTATCGTCCCGGCGCGCAGCTTCATGGCGTCGGCGAGTTGTGTGGTGACCTGCGGTGCGGTACCGGTGTTCGCGGATATCGACCGGGACAGCCAGAACCTGACCGCAGCCTCGATCGAAGCCGTGCTGACCGCGCAGAGCAGGGCGATCGTGGTGGTCCATCTCGCCGGTTGGCCCTGCGACATGGAGGCGATCATGGCTCTGGCGCGGCGCCGGAACCTGCTGGTGATAGAAGACTGCGCGCAGTCGCTTGGCGCCAAGCTGGGCGGGCGGCCGGCGGGCTCGTTCGGCGATGCCGCGGCGCTGTCGTTCTGCACCGACAAGATCATTTCGACCGGCGGCGAGGGCGGGGCGGTGCTGCTGCGCAATCGCGAAGTGTGGAAGCGCGCCTGGGCGCTCAAGGATCATGGCAAGGATCCTGATCACTATGCGGCGATCCAGCCGGGGCCGGAATTCCTCTGGCTGCACCCGTCGGTTGGCAGCAACGCCCGGATGACCGAAATGCAAGCCGCGATCGGCTGCGCGCAGCTGGCCAAGCTGGGCGGCTGGCTGGCGCGGCGCCAGGCCAATGCCGCGGCCTTGGAAGCGCAATTGATCGGTCTGGCAGCGCTGCGGCTGGCGCAGCCAGGGCCGGGCCTGGTTCACGCCCGCTACAAGTATTACGCCTTTGTCCGACCAGAGCGGTTGCGGCCAGACTGGAGCCGGCGCCGGATCATCGAGACCGCAGCAGGGCAGGGCATCCCGGTCTCGACCGGATCGTGCCCGGAGATCTATCTCGAAGCGGCCTTCGCTGACAGCCCCTCACGCCCGGCGCAGCGGCTGCCGGTGGCGAGCGAACTGGGCGATACCAGCCTGATGCTGGCAATCGACCACACGCTTGAGCCCGACGATCTGCGGCTGAGCGGCAGCCGGCTGCGTGCGATCATCGAAGCGGCGACGGCATGAGCAAAGCCGCGCCGCTGCCCGATTTCGTCATCATCGGGGCCGCCAAGGGGGCCACCACCTGGCTGCGCAATCAACTGCTTGCCCGGCCTGACATATTCCTGCCCAAACCCGAACCGCATTACTTCAGCCGCGAATACGAACGCGGCGAGGCCTGGTATCGTCAGTGGTTTGCCGGGGCCAGCCCTGGGCAACTGGTTGGCGAAAAGTCGGCGGACTATCTGGCCGATCCGCAAGTTCCGCAACGCATGCATCGGCTGCTGCCCGATGCCAGGCTGGTGGTGCAGTTGCGCAATCCGGTTGAGCGGGCCTATTCCGACTATTGCATGTTTTACCGCCGCGGCAGTGTCAGCAGCGATATCCGGCGCTATCTGGATACGTCGCGGCCTGGGCCGGAACCCCGGTTCCTGGCCGATGGCGCCTATCATCAGCATCTTGCCCGGTTTCTTGAGTTCTATTCGGGATCGCGCCTCAAAGTCGTGCTTTACGAAGACATTGCCGATCGCCCCGAAGCGGTGGTTCGCGAAGTTGAGCAGTTCCTCGACCTGGCCGAACCCGCTTCTCCGGTTCCGCTGGTCGATAGTGCCAATGTCAAGGATGCGCCGTTGTTACCTTTGACTTTGCGCCGGGCGCTGGCGCCAGCCAAGCGGTGGGCTGTACCATTTCGTTCACAATCCTGGTTCAAGGCGATCAGGGGAACGCTTGCGCGCGAGATCGAATATCCCGCCTTGCCCGGCGATCTCAGGCTGGCGCTTTGCGAACATTATGCGCAAGATGTAGCCAGTCTGGAACGGCTGATTGGTCGTGACCTTGGTCACTGGCTGGCCGCAGAGCCAAAGGGAGAGAGCCACGATGTACGCGCTGCTTGAACACAACCGGCCTGGCAGGGCCATGGCAATGCCCGGCGTCAGCGAATCGTCGCGGTGGCTGACTGCCGCGATGCGATCGGTATTGGTGGCCTTGTTGCTGCTCTTTCAGGCGGCCTGCGCGCCCTCGATCGCTTCGGCGCCAAGTCTGCCGGTTGCCAATAGTTCGGCCTATCAGCTGGGCACCGGCGATGAGGTGAAGATCGCAGTCTATGGCTTCGATCCGCTCAGCGGCACCTATATTGTCAACGATCAGGGTGCGGTTTCGCTGCCCCTGGCCGGATCGGTGGCAGTGGCCGGCAAGACCCTTGCCCAGGCCGAAGCCGCGGTTGCCGCGGCGCTGATCGAACGCCAGGTTGCGGTCAGTCCTTCGGTCAGCATCCAGGTGCTCAAGTACCGGCCGTTCTTCGTGCTTGGCGAAGTGCAGAAGCCTGGCTCCTACACTTTCCAGCCCGGGATGTCGGTGCTGCAGGCCATTTCGATCGCCGGCGGCTACACTTTCCGGGCTGATCGCAAGGCCTATGGGATCAGCCGCTCGATCGATGGCCGGGTGGTCAAGGGTCGGGCGGAGGAAACCACATTGGTCCAGCCGGGCGACACCGTGATCGTCTACGAAGCCTGGTTCTGAACGCTGGCCAGGGCAAAACCTGTGAGCCTCTCGCGCCTTGTCGTCGCGCTGGCGCTGGGGGTATCGTTTTGCGCTGCCCCGGCAGCGGCGCAAGCGGTGCGGCGTGATGTTTCCCCGCTTGATTTGCCGCGGCCCGGTTACGAAAACGATGGTATCCGCGCCGGCGGAGCGGTGATTCTGGTCCAGCTCGACGCCGAGAGCCAGTATGACAGCAATCTGTTTGCTACATCTCAGAACGAAATCAATGACATTCGCTTCGAACTTGCGCCATCGGTTGAACTGAAGCGCGATTTTTCCGGCGGCGGCAGGCTGCGCGCGGACATCTACGGCCTGTTTCGCGTTCACGCCGATAATCCGCGCGAGGACTCCGCGGCTTTTGGCGGTTCGGCAAGCTACGCCCTGACGTCGCGAAACGGCAAGCGGCTGCTGGTCTCTGGCGGCTATGACCGCGTCATCGAAGCGCGCGGTGATCCCGAAACCCGCGCCGGGCCAACCGATCGTCCGCGCAAGATCGACCTTTTCAAGGGCGAAGTTGGGGGCCGGCTGCCGATTGGCCGGATCTTCCTCGAAGCCAATCTTGCCAGCGAAAAGGTCAACTACCGCGATTCCGCCGAAGACGACCGCGACCTGTCGAACTATCGGGGCACGCTGCGGCTGGGCTACCTGATCTCGCCAAACACCAACCTGTTTGTCGAAGGCTTTGCCAACCACCGTGACTACCGCCTGGCCCAGGACTTCAACGGGATAAACCGCGCCACCTCAACTGTGGGCTTTTTTGCCGGGGTGCAGAAGGAGCTGGGTCAGCGCCTGCGCGGTCGGTTCGGGATCGGGCTGTTCCGTGCCGATCCGGAAAGTCCGGCGCTCGATGCCTTCACCGGTTTCGGGGCTACGGGAGAGCTGGTCTGGAACCCGCGGGTGCGAACCGCAATTTCGCTCAGGCTGTCGCGCGGCGATGTTGCGACGGTGCGGAGCGGGGCGACCGGCGCGATCGAATCGTCGGCGCGGCTCTCGCTCAATCAGGAGGTCAGGCACAATCTGCTGCTGCGCGCTGCGGTCGGCTATCTCGATCGCAGCTACCGCGGCAGCGCCCGCGGCCACTTGCGGACGGTGTCGGGCGAAACCGAGCTGGAGTTCCTGCTCGATCGCCGCTGGGCGTTGTACGCCGGAGCAAGCTATGCCGATCGCAATGCGCTGGGCGCGTCAGACCGCTTTGCCCGGGCCACGGTGCGCGCCGGGATTCGCCTGAAGCTCTGAATCGCCGGCCGGTTCATCCTATCCTAAAGTAGTAAAAGCGGGCTGTTGGACGCCATCGCTACCGATGCGCCAATGCCTGCCAGTCCCTGCTCTGGTAACTCCGAATCAATTGATCTTGGCGTGGCTTCGATAGAGCGGCGCCCGGGCGGGGCAACCGGCAGATACTGCCAGCTGGCGAAGGAGCACTGCAATGGCGAATATTGGCGGCACGACCGGCGACGACCTGATTAACGGTACCAGCCTGGCTGATCGCATCAATGGCGGCGATGGCGACGACGATATCTATGGCGGTGGCGGCGGCGACCTGATCTATGGCGGGGTCGGCAATGATTTCATCGATGGCGGACTTGGCGCTGACTACATCGTTGGCGGGGCCGGCGATGATTGGATGATCGGCCGCGAGGGCCAGGATGTGTTTGCCTTCTGGTTCCGGGTGCTCGGTGACAATGGCGACGGAACCCAGCCCGAAGGTCCGCTGGGATCGAGCATTTCGACGCTGCTGGGCGGCGAAGGTTACGACACCATTATTGATTTCGACAACCGCCTTGGCCAGAACGACAAGCTCGACTTCAACGGCATGAAGTCCAGCCAGTACGACTATCTGGTGGCAACC
>JANOGS010000192.1:0-2194 GCA_031414115.1 Novosphingobium sp.
GCAAGCTGCTGATGGCGGAGATCAGCAAGATCGACGGCAGCGAGGTGATGCGCTGGAACTACCGCCCGGTGGTGCCGCCCCAGGATGAGGATGAGTGATGCCGCGCGAACGGGCTTTCAAGCAAGTCGATGTCTTCACCGCGGTGCCATACAAGGGCAACCCGGTGGCGGTGGTGCTGGACGGCGAAGGGCTGTCTGACGCCGAGATGCAGGGCTTTGCCAACTGGACCAACCTCTCCGAAACCACCTTCGTCCTGCCCGCGAGCGATCCGGACGCCGACTACCGGGTGCGGATATTCACTCCCAAGGCCGAACTGCCCTTTGCCGGGCACCCGACGCTGGGCACGGCGCATGCGGTGATCGAAGCCGGGCTGGCGAGTGCCACGGACGGGCGGCTGGTGCAGCAATGCGCGGTCGGGCTGGTTGATCTGCAGGTGGGCGAGAGCGGGCTTTCGTTCCGCCTGCCGCGATATGCTTTGACCGAACTAAACGATCCCGAGGCGACCGCGTGGATCGGCGCGGCGGTGAAGGGCGCGGCGCAAGCGGTCGAAGTCGGCCCGACCTGGCTGATTGCCGAGCTGGCCGAAGTGGCGGCGCTCGAGAACCTCGCCCACGATGAGGCGCGCCTAGCCGCCTACTACATGCCCAAGGGCTGGACTGGCGCGACCCTGTTCGCGGTCGAAGGCGAACGGGTAGTCGTCCGCTCCTTCGCCCCCGGCGACGGCATCGCCGAAGATCCGGTCTGCGGCAGCGGCAACGGCGCGGTCGCGGCGTTCCGGCTTCTGGCCGGGCAAGTAAGCGATGGGGACAGCTATGTCGCCAGCCAGGGCCGCCAGGTCGGACGGGATGGCTGGATCGACTTGCGCTTCGAAGGAGCTAACATCTTCGTAGGGGGGGCCTGTGTGACATGCATAACCGGAACCGCGACGATCTAGCGAATCCCGCTGCCGCGCTTGCTGCGGAACGGATTGAGGCCCTCGATGCACTGCGTGGTTTCGCGCTGTTTGGGATACTCCTCGCCAATATACTATACTGGTCCGGTTGGGGGCTGATGCTCGATACGCAGCGCCTCGCTCTCGCCGGTGCGGAAGGGGTCCGCGGGCAATATGTATTCCACAACCTTCTGATCGACGGTAAGTTCTACACTCTCTTCTCGCTGCTGTTTGGCGCGGGCTTTGCTTTGCAGCTCGACCGACTCGAACGGCGCGGCAGTGATGGCCTGCGCATCTATCGTCGTCGGGTGCTGGTTCTGCTCGCCATAGGCTTGATCCATTCGTGGCTGATCTGGGACGGCGACATCCTCACGGTCTATGCTTTGCTAGGGCTGGTGCTGCCTCTGTTTGTGCGGTGGCGCGATCGGTCGCTGGTAATTTCAGCTGGGACGTTGATCTTCGCTGTCCCGCTGGCTGGTAAAGCGCTGTTTGCGGCACTGGGATGGATGCCCGAGGCGTCGTTCTATGACCTCAGCGATCGCATCGCACGGTCGATGGGTACGGTAATTACAGCAGAGAATGGAGTGTCGGTGCTGGCCAGCGGGGACATCAGCGACCTCGCAGCATGGGTGATAAGTGGCACCCCGTTCTCTTGGGGATTGCGGCTTGAATCGTGGCGCATACCCAAACTGCTGGGGATAATGCTGTTCGGGCTTGTCGTTGGTCGCCGCCTCGCTGCGGGGACCCTGCTTGGTGACCGCACTTTGCTGTGGCGGGTGCTGGCGGTCGGGCTTGCGATCGGCGTACCTGCCAGCGCGGTATACGCCTGGCGACCTGGCCAGAATCAGGCTGATTGGCCTTCTGTGGTCGGAACGGTGCCACTTGCTTTAGCTTACGCCGCTGCCTTCCTGCTCGCGTGGCCGAAAGCGAAACCCATGCTCGGCTGGTTCGCACCGCCAGGACGGATGGCGCTCACCAATTACCTCAGTCACACCGTGATCGGCGTGGTGCTGTTTTACGGCATTGGCTTTGGTGTGATTGGCAAACTGCCGCCGCTCGCCATCTACGCCGTGGCGGTGACGGTTTTTGCCGCGCAGGTACTGCTCTCGCGTTGGTGGTTGGCCAGGCACGCAATGGGACCAATGGAACGGCTTTGGCGGAACCTCACCTACGGAAGCCGTTCTGAATGATGCCTCAGCTCTCGGCGTGCTCCGCCAGCACGGTCAGGCCGTTCTCGCCGACCTCGGCAAAGCCGCCCTGGAC